>JAYTUY010000322.1:0-9498 GCA_043744275.1 Saprospiraceae bacterium | reverse complement strand
CCCCCTCAGTATAAAGCACTTTTTTTTAGAATTTATTTAGGTATTTTTTAATCACTTATTTATAAACATCATGAAAATAGACAATTCAAAGCCGCCTAAACCTTCGCATTATGAGCTACTGCTCAGAGCATACGATAAGGCGCAAACTGCTTTCGAGCGGGCGAAAACAAATGAAAAATCTGCCAAACATTATATAAAAACAGCAGATAAAGACATCAAAAAAACGGATAAAAGTATCCTTGACCTCGAATATAAGAGGGCAAAGTATAGGAGAAAAGCCCGTAAAGTGGCGTTCGAAATTACCAAACTGCGTCTGAAGCAATGGCTCAAATTGCATGAAGAAGATGTCAAATTATATCAATTGAGCGAAGAAGCGCAAATATTTGAAAGCCAACAAGCTACAGAAGACAAAAAGCCAACAAAACGGCGCAACAAAACGGAAGCAGATGCTGCTGTACCAAGTGCAGCTGAAAAGACAGAGCCTGCACCAAAATCAAAAAAAACGGAAAAGACGGCTACAACACCTAAAAATAATACTCCTGCAAAAGTTAAAAAACCTAAACCACCCGTTGCTTTGCCTACGGATTTGACTTTGATAGAAGGCATCGGTCCCAAAGTTTTTCAATTTTTACAAGATGCAGGCATTTCCACATTTGCTCAATTGGCAGCTGCCGAACTTGATACTCTTAGAGGCATTTTGAGTGCCAACAGTTTCAAATTTGCTAATCCGACTACTTGGGCAGAACAAGCTCAGTTGGTGGTTGATGGTAAAATGGAAGCATTGGAAGTTTTGAGGGGAAAATTAAAAAGCAGTAAAAAAAGATAATTTTCTTTCTTTAAAATATTGATTATCAAGCGTTTATGTATAATTTAATTTATGCGTAAACGCTTTTTTTATTGAATAATTTTGAATTTAGAACAAATGTTCTATTTTTGTAAAATAAAAATAATTCATCATACTGAGGGGGTAAGAAATCATGATTTTAAGAGATTAGAACATTTGTTCTAAATTATTAAAAATAGGTTTTAAAATTTAAATTAAACATAATTTCAAACCCCTGAATTATTGCTTTTTAAAAAAATTGGAACATTTGTTCTAAATTTAAAAATTTATTTAAATTTAATTATAACTCATTGATAATCAATTAATTAAAAATTGACAACCAAAGAAAAAATTTTAGAAAAATCGCTGGAATTGTTTAATCGAGACGGTTTAGATAGCGTTACAGTGAGGCATATTGCGAAGGCTTTGGAAATGAGTCATGGCAATTTATGTTATCATTTTCCGACTATTGATGCCATCATTGAGGGGCTTTATAGTCAGATGGCAGTAGAATTAGATGCTACCACATTGTCGATGCGAACTATACAAAGAAGCCCTTCACAAACCCTTGCAAAGGGTCAATCAAACATACTTCGCACGATATATGATTTATCACTCAGTAATTTTGAAAAGCTGTATGAATATCGCTTTATCATGCTGGATTTTGTCAGCATTATGCGGCGAATTCCAGCAATAAAAGCACATTATCGTCCGCAAATGGTTATGCGGCAATTGCAGTTTCAGTTTTTAGTGACCGAGTTGGTCAAAAAAGGCTTATTTAAGCCGCCAATTGTTGAGAATCAATACTCCACTTGGATACATTCTGCGATTTTGTTTGGCGATTTTTGGCTATCGAGTGCAGAGATTTTGTACAATGGCAAAGAACAAGATAAAGTCAAAACTTACCACCTTTTTTTTATCAGCCTCACCATTCCATACCTCACTGAAAAAGGCTTGGAAGAGTTGAAAGAGTTGTTGTAAGAAATTCAAAATCAATGAGTTGTCATTTTTAAGTCATAAAAATTAACAAAAGGGCAAATTTTAGTAAAACTTTATTTTGAGTTGGAAAAATGTTTCATTTTCTATTAGAATTTTCTTTGCTTTGCATCGTTTTGTGGTTTTATTGCTTAAAAATGATTGAAGTACGTCAAAAACAGACGGAATACTGTCCCAATGGGATGCATTTGGCAAGGGGGTAATAACACGCAATTAAGCAAACACATTTTATTCAAGTTGCAACACAAGTTAGAACGAATCAATGAGGTTCTTTAATTTTTTTACGCAGGAATTAGCGATTGACCTTGGCACTGCCAACACGCTTATTATACAAGACGATCAAATTGTGGTGGATGAACCATCCATCGTAGCCATCAACCGCAAAACGGGTGAAGTCATCGCTGTGGGTCATAAAGCGATGCAAATGCATGAGAAAACGCATGAAAATATCAAAACTATCCGCCCGCTCAAAGATGGTGTGATTGCAGATTTTCAAGCGGCTGAAAGCATGATTGAAGGCTTTATTCGCATGACTGGCGCGCGCCGTCGGTTTTTTACCCATATGAAAATGGTGATTTGTATCCCTTCTGGTATTACGGAGGTGGAAAAACGCGCTGTTTTTGAATCCGCAGACCACGTGGATTCTAAAGAAACGTATTTGATTCATGAACCAATGGCTGCTGCTTTGGGTATCGGTTTGGATGTGGAAGAGCCGATTGGTAACATGATTATAGATATTGGAGGTGGCACAACAGAGATTGCGGTTATCGCATTATCGGGTATTGTGTGCGATCAATCTATTCGCATTGCAGGCGATGAATTGACAAATGATATTGTGAATTATATGAAACGGCAACATAACATTTTGATTGGTGAGCGAACAGCGGAGCAAATCAAAATACATGTTGGTTCAGCTTTACCTGAGTTGGAGACTCCGCCTGATGATTTTGCTGTGAATGGACGGGATTTGATGACAGGCATACCTAAGCAAGTAACGGTTTCATATAGCGAAGTATCTCACTGCCTTGACAAGAGTATTTCGAAAATAGAAGATGCCATTTTGAAAGCGTTGGAAACAACACCTCCTGAATTGGCTGCCGATATTTACAAAACAGGGCTTTACCTCACAGGTGGCGGCGCATTACTGAGGGGTCTGGATAAACGCATAGCTGCCAAAACAAAATTGCCAGTGCATGTTGCTAATGACCCTTTGAGAGCAGTAGTGCGTGGTACAGGTTTGGCTTTAAAAAATACGCATAAATACACTTTCTTGATTGACAGAAAGCGCGTTTAATAAAATTTTAATGATAAAAAATAAGCAGCCAAATGACTTTTTATTTCATTTGGCTGTTTTTTTTATACATTTGAGATATTTTAGAATGCATTACTTACCCCTCAGTATTTAGACTATCCGACTCATAAAAAATGAATTTTTTACTTCGATACGGCAATTTTCTATTGTTTATGGTGTTAGAAGGCTTTGCATTATACCTTGTAGCACAGTATAATAAAAAGCAGAATGAGATTTATGTCAGCTCCGCAAATCTCTTTGTGGGCACGGTATATGAGAAATTCAACTATTTCCAAAAATATTATTTGATTGAAGAAATAGCGGATAGTCTTGCTAAAGAAAATGCTGAACTCAGAACTCAACTCGAAGCTTCCAAATATGTCGCTATTGATAGGCGCGGCACAGTGCAATTCCCATTAGACACTTCAAGTATTCGACCAGATACGGCTCAAAGAAAAGATGTAATACAACAGTTTAATTATATTGGTGCGGAAGTCGTGAGTAATTCTATCTCTCGTGAGGATAATTATTTGACCATCAATAGAGGTAGCGATCAAGGCATTCATGCAGGCATGGGTGTCATCAGTCCAGATGGGATAGTGGGCATCGTCAAAAACGTATCGCCTCATTTTTCACAAGTTTTATCTATCTTGAATAGTAGCCGCTTTCAGGTGTCGGCTATGATAAAGCGCAATCGCTTTTTTGGGTCGTTGAAATGGCACAGCGACGATGAGAGAAATACTCACAATCCGAGCTTATTGGTGCTGGAGGGTATTCCTAAGCATGCTGAAGTCATGAAGGGAGATACAGTGATGACCAGTGGCTATTCAGATATTTTTCCAGGCGAATTGAGGATTGGGAGAGTCACTGATATTAGAATAAAAAATGGCAATAATTTTTATACCTTAACAGTACAAACTTGGAACAATATGGCAAATATACGATATGTATATATTGTTGATAACCTAATGATTAAAGAGTTAAACGGTCTTTTTCAAGAGCCTATAAAGGAAGTCAAAAAAGGAAATAAAGCAAAGCCCAGAAATTGATATTTAGGAAATTCAAAACCGCAAAATGTTAAATATTAAATGTAAAAGTAAAAGTGTCAAATGAGCAATTCAGCCATCCTGAGAAATTTGTTGCGAGCGGTTTTTCTGTTAGCATTTCAAGTATTGGTGTTGAGACAAGTCCACCTTGGCGGTGCTGATTTTAATTATATCAATATATTTTTATACCCAGTTTTTTTAATGCTTTTGCCCATATCAACTCCTGCTTGGTTGATGATGGTGATTGGGTTTTTTTATGGATTTTGTATTGATGTTTTTTGCAATACTATAGGAATGCATACTGCTGCTTGTGTTTTAACTACTTTTGTAAGGATGCCTCTACTGCAATTTCTCGAACCTCAAGGCGGTTATAAACAAGGTATTAGCCCTACGCGGCGTCGGATGGGATTTGCTTGGTTTTTAAGATATGCTGGCTTGTTTATGTTTCTTCATGTATTTACTTTCTTTTGCGTTGAAGTTTTTACACCTTTGTACATGGGAAAAATCTTGATGTACACACTACCCAGTTTTGTGATTTCGTTTATATTTGTGATGCTACTTAGTTTTATAGTAGACCCTGTGGAATAAATTTCAAAATAAAAATATAATATAGAGAATGGCAGTTAAAGATATGAATCAGCAAAGGCGTTTTGTCGTGATAGGGTTTTTTACCTTAGCGGCTTTGGTGCTGTTGTTTCGAGCTGCTCAATTGCAATTGATAGATCAAACCTACCAAACCAAAGCAGCTGCTATTACCATTGATAGAGATGTGATTTTCCCTTCTCGCGGCGTTGTTTATGACCGCAATCAGAACCTCATGGTGTACAATAATGCCCAATATGACCTGATGGTGACCTATAAATTGCTTGATCCGAAGATGGATACGCTCAAGTTTTGTCGCTTATTGGGCATCGATACGGCAACATTTAGAGCCAATATTGAAAAAGATTTTACAAGCCGATATGCGCCATTTTCCAAAAGTGTTCCGTTTCCTTTTTTGACGATGATTACTCCTGAAGTATATGCCAAATTGCAGGAGTCACTCTATGAATTTTCAGGTTTCAAAGTGCAATTACGCAATGTGAGAGGTTATCCTCAGCACAATGCAGGGCATATATTGGGCTATTTAAATGAAGTCAATAATAAGCAAATTAAGGACTCATTGGGCATTTATGAATCAGGTGATTATTTAGGTATCACTGGTTTGGAGCGTTATTATGAGTCTATACTGAGGGGTAAGAAAGGCGTGCGATTTATTTTGAAAGATAACCTCGGCAGGCTTGTCGGTCCCTGGAAAGAGGGGAAATTAGATACTGCTGCTATGCAAGGCAAAGATCTTATTTCCTCTATCGATATGAAACTCCAAGCACTTGGCGAGTACATGATGGCAGGTAAAAGTGGGGCTATTATCGCCATTGAACCCAAAACTGGTGAAATATTGGCAATGGTGACATCCCCTACCTTCGACCCTCAAAACTTAACTGTCGGAAAGCAACGGAGTGCTTTTATGAATGCTTTGACAACCGATTCTTTGCGTCCACTTTTCAATCGCGCAGTGAGTGCTAAATACCCGCCGGGTTCTACATTCAAACCCATGCTCGCAGCCATTGCTCTTCAAATGGGTATTTGGGATAGGAATAATGGTGTTGTTTGTAATGGTGGTTATTATTACAATGGGCGGCGTTTATTGGCTTGCGATGCAGATCATCATCATCCTTACCCAGGCGATTTGGCAACGGCTATTCAGTATTCTTGCAATGCGTATTTTGCCACCGTTTATCGGGCAATAGTTGATCAATATGGTTTTAAAAATGCTGGGCAAGGCTTGGATTCTCTTAATGTTTATATGGATAGATTTGGCATGGGGCGTCGCTTAGATATTGATTATCCTTCTGAAAAAAGCGGCAATATTCCGACTTCAAAATATTACGATAAGGTATATAAAAGAGATGGGTTTTGGTATTCAACAGCTATTATTTCTAATGGCATCGGTCAAGGAGAAAATCAGTTGACCACCATTCAAATGGCTAATTTGGCAGCCATTATTAGCAATAGAGGTTGGTATATTGCACCGCATTTGATTAAAGGCTACAAAGATTCTACCAATCAGGCAGACTATAAAGTGCTTGATCCAAAATTTACTATCAAGCATTCGACAGGGGTTGATGCTAAACACTTTGAATACATTATCAATGGTATGAGACGAGTGATTGAAACTGGAACGGGTAGCAATGCACGGGTGCCAGGTGTGGATATATGCGGCAAAACAGGAACTTCTCAAAATCCACATGGCGAAGATAATTCCGTTTTCATAGGGCTTGCTCCAGCAGAAGACCCTAAAATTGCAGTGGCGGTTTACGTTGAGAATGGTAAATGGGGAAATGATTTCGCTGCACCCATGACTGGATTGATGATTGAGCAATTTTTGAAAGGAGAAATACCTGCGAGTCGTAAGCCAATTATAGAAAAAATGCATCGAGCTAAACTGGCTTATTCATCTTTATCTGGCAAAGGGTATTACGTGCAAAAAGGGTATTAATACTGAGGGGGTGGTTTCTCAAGAAACCGCAAAATAATAAATGATAAATTTAAAATTTAAAAGTGAAAGTCCATTACTGCAAAACACCATCAAAATACCGACTCAATTGCGCTCGAATCTCATTCTTCCGGTATTCACTCTCTGCAATCGAAGCTCTTACTCCTTCCTTATCTGATGAATATTTAAAATTATTGACATTGCCGCTGATATTGTAATAAAGGTTGAACAAGCCATTGCGTTGGTCAGGTTGTGGGTCAAGGCGTGAGTTGAAAAGTTTGAACCGATTGATAAGCACTTGCCCTGCGTTGACGACTATATTGTAATTAATGTCTTGATTGAAAGTATGGTCGCCCGAAATTTGCAAATTCATAGCATTGGATTGAATAAACATCGTCGGGATATGCAGCGTTTGTTGATATATTTCAAACTGATTTTCAAGATTGGTAAATTTTATTTGCTTCAAATCTTTAATTTTAATAAAAGTAGAAAAGCTTTCCAACATTTTAAAATTGACCAATTCACCATTTGTTGCATTCACATCTGCTAAAACGTAGAGTTTATCCTTCAAAAAATTAAACCCTTCATCCCAATATGCATTAATGGCAATATGTGATGTGAGCTTTCCGCTAATGTTGTCATTTTTTAAAACATTTTGATTGAAATTATCGCATTGTCTGAAAAATTCGGACATATCTACACCATTCGTTATCAATTTTGTGAAAAGATGCGGGCGATAACCCAATTCCATAGTCCCATCAATATTCCAACCGCCGCCCATCGCTACAGCCGCCCCCCTCAGTATCAGGTCGTTTCCAGTGAAATCAAGGCTGCCTTTGAAGCTGCGTCCGCTGATTTTATTGTAAAAGAAATTTTTAATATTGGATTCAAAACGCCCTTTCATGCGGTTCAAAATTGGAAACTGTTGCCTATATTTAGGAATAGGCAAACCTTTCGCTGCATAATAATACGATTGTGGCACAACTCGTTGAGGCTCGCCTTTTGTTAAGGCGATGAGTCTGCTCAAATCCAAACGTTCAGCATTTAAGCGAGCATCAAAATCCAAATCCGTTTGTTTAGTGGAATCTGCTAACATGACAGGCAGCCAATTCGTAAAATTGCCTGTAAAAGTGGCATCGCTGCCCGCACCTTTTATGTTAAAATTTTGGACATAAATGCCATTATTATTGAAATTCAAAATGCCATTCGCTGCAATAGGTTCACCACTAATTTTCAAAGTCGCATTTTCAAGAGCTAAATCACCCGACGCTTGCACCGATTGCAACGCTTTTTTACTCATCATATCGGCATAGCGACCATCTACTTTCAAACCATTGCAACGCACGATGCCCGCCCCTTCAGTCACTTTTGGATTATTCAATAAGCCAAAAGCCAAACCCAATGGCAGCGAACCATTCAGACCAAAAGATACTGAGGGGTTGTTTAGGTTCACTAACTTTAAGCGCATTTGTAGGGGATTGCCTGCGAAAGTAGCCGTGCAATTGGGTATATCTAACACCGATTTTTTATTATCAAAAGCCACATCGAAAGCAACATTCTCAAAGGATTGCTTAATTTTAGGAGACGTTATTTTACCATTTTTAAAATGTACAAGAGCTTGGATATCAGGCGTTTGCGTCTTATTGGATAAACCTTTGATGGTGGCTTTAAAATTAAAATTGCCGCTGGATTGAAAGTCTTTAAAATAGCTTAAATACTGAGGGGGTAACAATTGAAACAGATTTGCAACAGTGCCTTCTTTATTTTCAGCCACAACATTGATGAATGTTCCTTTTTGAGGAATGAGTTGCACCAGACCCTTTAATTGTAATGGCACTGCGGCAATTTTTAAAGAAATATTGTCAAATTGGTAAATATTTTTCACCATATCCACCGCTATCTGAGCATCGTAACTGAGGGGTTTATTGTTCAAAAACTTTTGACCATTATTATTTATAGTGGCAACATTCATATCCGCAGAACTTTTTAAAGTAAAGTTTTTAGAACCAAATTTGCCTGAAACTAAACCGCTTTTAATAGTTAAATCTGCATTTTGTTTATCGGGTATACTGATATAAATAAACCGCATATTTTGCAGAGTGGCTTTATCAATGGACAAGGAAACAGACGATGGTTTTTTATCAGTAGAGGGTTTGACAATATCATAATTATTGCGCCCTTTGGCATCCGTTTTCAAAACAAGCACCCCATCTTTAATGACTATGGAACTGATGGTAATATTTTCTTTAAAAATACTGAACAAACTGAATTGCAATGCCACAGTCCGCGCTTTCAACAACGGGCTACCGAAAGCATCATTCAAAAAAACGCCTTCCAACTGTGCAGATACGCGCGGGAAACCACTAATCAACGAAATACTGAATTTTTGGACGACAAGCTTGGTCTTCAATTGTTTATTGGCTTCTTTGACAACCATGCTACCGATTTTATCTTCCATAATACCTGCCACAATAATGAGCAATGAAAACAGCAAAGCCGAGGTGAGTGTCGTGACCCACAATATTTTTTTCACCTTTCCCCATTGCTTTTTCTTAGGCTTCGGTAGCGGCGTGTATGGACGAAGCGGATCCTCGTGATTGATGATTGGCGGCAGTGGCTTCATTTGTGGCTGTTTTTCTTAGAATACGTTTAAGGCTTCAAAATTATTGTAAAAATAAACATCTAATGGATGTGGAGCAGAAAAAAGTGAATGCAGATTTACGAAATCTGTGGTGCGACATAAAGTTATGTACTACCCTTGGGACATAAAGTTGAAACCGCCTTAGCGTTCTTTGAAAATACTGTG
>JAYTUY010000321.1:0-2871 GCA_043744275.1 Saprospiraceae bacterium | reverse complement strand
TTTAAGGGTTGACTTTAGGCTTTGTTCAACAAAGTGTTTACGCCAACCCGCCGCCAAAAGCCCACGCACAAAAGCCAACGCAGGCGGCGGGTATGCGTCAACGCGACCGTTCCTCGCAATCAAAAGCATCCGAATAAAATTTAGCATCGTGAGAAATGGAAGATAAAATAACGAAAAAACCTCGGAATTAAAAAAAAACAAAAAAATGAAAACTTAGTGAACTCAACACTAAAAAATTACTAATTTTGCCATATGGTAATGAATAAAGAGAAATATGGCAATAAAAATGAAATTCTACTTGGGAAAGTAGAAGAAACTGAAATTCCTATGAATTTTAGGACTACTGAGAAGAAGACTGATAAAAAAGACATTAATGTTTTATCGCTTTTTTCGGGTTGTGGTGGTATGGATTTAGGTCTTGAAGGTGGATTTACTGTTCATAAAGATAGTATTTCAGAGAAATATAACCCCGATTTTATAGAAAATAGAGTTGATGAATATTTTGTAAGGCTCAAACCTACTAGATTCAAGATTGCATTTGCGAACGATATTCTAAAAGAAGCAAAAACCGCTTGGATACATAATTTCGAGAAATTGGGTTACGATAGTAACATTTTTCATTCAGAAAGCATTGTTGATTTAGTCAAAATGCACAAAATGGGTGCAGATATTTTTCCGAAAAATATTGATGTTGTGACAGGAGGTTTTCCATGTCAAGACTTTAGTATTGCAGGGAAAAGAAACGGTTTTAGTTCCCATAAAGACCATAACGGAAAGATAATTGAATCAGAAATAGCAAATGAAGAGACCCGTGGAAAGTTGTATATGTGGATGAAGGAAGTTGTTGAGATTACAAAACCTAAGATTTTTATAGCAGAAAACGTAAAAGGATTAGTAAACTTATCAAATGTTAAAGAAATCATACAAAAAGACTTCTCAAAGGCGGACGAAAACGGGTATATTGTACTTGAACCACAGGTTTTGCATGCGGCAGATTATGGTGTTCCACAATCAAGAGAAAGGGTGATTTTTATAGGAATAAGAAAATCAGCATTAAATGCAGAAGCATTAAAGAATTTGACATCTGTAAATATACCAAATGATTATAATCCCTATCCTAAAAAGAGCCACGCATTTAATGATAGAAGTAATGGTTTAGCAAAACCACAGACTTTGGAAAATATCCTTTCAATTTTAGAAGAACCTGAACAAAGTACAGACCCGTCGCAAATTTTTTATTCTAAGGCGAAATTTATGGGTGTTCATTGTCAAGGACAGACAGAAATAAATTTGCAAGGAATTTCGCCTACGATTAGAGCAGAACATCATGGAAATATTGAGTTTAGAAGATTATCAAAAGCTAACGGTGGGAAAATTGACTTTGAATTAAGAGAAGGATTAAGAGAACGGAGATTAACACCAAGAGAATGTGGGTTAATTCAATCTTTTCCACTTGATTTTGAATTTGTTATATCGAAAAATAAAACTAACACCCAATTTTTATTAAGTCCTTCGGGTGCTTACAAAGTAATTGGTAACGCTGTACCACCCCTATTAGCTTATCATATTGGCAAGAGAATAGAAAAATTATGGGATTTATATTTCAAATAAAAATATGCTAATATCAGTTAATTCAGACCCAAATAGAGCAGAATTTGAAGTATTATTAGACAATACGTTAGATTCTTTGAGAAATACTGCAAGTAAGCAAAGTAAGAAATACCTTGACTTATTGGGCAATAAATTAGAAAATGAAGTATTTGATATACTTACAAATTGTGCAAAAAACACTATCTTTGACGGGTCAATTGAACTTATATCTGGTCAAAAATTCCCAGATATTATTGCAAAAAAATATTACGGAATAGAAGTAAAGACCACAACTAAGGCAAATTCATGGAAATCAACAGGCAGTAGTGTTGCTGAAGGTACGAGAGTTGAAGGAATTGAACGAATTTTTATGTTATTTGGGAAAATGAGTACACCCGTTGAATTTATGTGTAAACCTTATGAAGATTGCCTTTCAGAAGTTGTCGTAACACATTCGCCACGATATTTAATTGATATGAATTTGAAGAAAGGACAGACAATTTTTGATAAACTCAATGTACCATATGATGTACTTCGTAAGCAACCAAACCCTATAAAAACAATCTTAAATTATTACAAAAAACAACTAAAAGCAGGTGATGACGTTTGGTATTTAGACCAAAGTACGGTACAAAGTACAAATATCATAATCAAAATGTGGAATAATTTAAAAGTTGAAGAAAGAGCCGAATATATGATTCAAGGGTTTTGCTTATTTCCAGAATTAGTGAGCAATAGACCTGATAAATTCAATAGATTTGCATTGTGGCTTTCCACTCGACAAGGTGTAATTTGCCCAAACGTTAGAGATGTTTTTACCGCAGGAGGTCAAGGAGTTATTAATTTTAATGATAATTCATATTCTACTGTTCCTCAAATAATTATGCGTATTTATCAAAATTTGAATAAGATAAAGTTAGCTCTTTCGGTTATAGATATTGAGGAAATTAAAGCATATTGGAACTGTGAGTTACAAGAGGCAGACAAATTTTCAAAGTGGGTAGAATTGATAGAAATCAACTCTAAATCAACATTAAAAAATAATTTACCGCTTTCGAAAATACTTCTAAAGCCTTGATAATCAATGAAATACTGAGGGGGTCATAAATGTTAAGCATCTAATTACATAAAGACTTACATAGCAAAACTACGTGTTGAAAAAATAAAAAAAAAGACTGCGAGGAACAAACAAGCCTGTAGCTGACGAGTAGTCAGCGACAGGCTTGTGTTGAACGAAGCCGACGTTCAACCGAAGCGTAAAACCCAAAGCCATGCCTTATC
>JAYTUY010000320.1:0-9679 GCA_043744275.1 Saprospiraceae bacterium | reverse complement strand
ACGTTTATAGGCTTTACAACAAACGTGTGAGTCCTCCGGACTCATAAAAAGTGAGGTTCGTTTATTATTCTACAAACGTGAGAGTCCTCTGGACTCTTAATGATTCCGTAAGAACATAGTTAAGTATATGCTGTAGGTTTTAAAAACCTCATAGGTTTATCGCCAATTTAAGAAATTGAAACACAATCAAAAGCCTTGATTTCATCACGAAATCAAGGCTTTTTGAATGCAAGAAGATTACAGAAATCAAAATTGCTAAAATAAAAGTGAGAATATTTTTTTTTAATTTCAGATTCCAAATTCCAGATTTCAAATTTCAAATTTCAAATTCCTGATTCCAGTTTCCTGATTCCAGATTCCTAATTAATTAATCAAGCCAAGCAGCTGGTGTTCTCGACATATCTCTCTGAGTGCGCTTGATTTGTGGAATGGTCATACCCAATTGAAATTCAATTTGACGCTGACGGAAACCCATATCTTTATTCAATAAACCTTGATTGTAGAAAGCTGCTGCACTAAACACCGTTTTATTGAATTTGAAATTTACTCCACCACCTACACGGACACCTAAATCCAAAGTAGCCACTTCACGATATTGAGTGAACTTTTTTTCAATAGGTCTTTCAAATCTTGCACCGGCATCATCCATATATGAGGTTCTCAAAAATGCCTCAGTTGAGCGGTTTTGCAATGCTGAACTCAGGTTTAGACCTGCGCTCATGAAAAATGGGCGATTAGCTTTTGGTGTAAAAGTCCAGTCAAGCGGTACGCGGAAATACAAATTATTATAAGCGCGGATACCTTTATCTTCAAAAGCAACTGTTTTGCCAGTGAAAGCCACTTGGTGTTTGACCGACATCACATTCATGCCGAAAGAAAAAGTAGAGCGTTTGCCCCCACTGTATTTTCTTAAAATGCCTACTTGGAAGCCATTGTCGCCTCGAGCATCAGTGATAGATGCATTGCGCGCCGTTACGGAAGTGTTGTTGAATCCGACTACTAATTCGGTGGTAGCACCTGTTGAAAGAGAGTCTGTGTTTTGAGCGAAAAGGGAGGTGCAAAAAAGAGCGAAGGCAACTGATAATGTTGTTCTCATTGTGTTGTTGTTTACTGAGTTGTTAGATGGTTTGTTTCTAATTGATGGTACAAAGTAACGAGCAATTAAAAGGGTACGCATCTCCTTATTTTGTGATTTTTTAAATATTAAATAATAATCTTTGTAAACTACTGAAATTAAAACAGTTATACATCAATTTAGTTTAAATAGATTCAAGTGTATGTTACTTATTTTAAAAAAATACCCTATTTGGGTTAGTATTTAAACTTTTAGGAAAATATTATTTTTATAAAATACCCAAAGAAAAAACCAAAACAAACACAAACTGAACAACGCATAAAAGAAAGAACTGAGCTTTTGCTTCGCTACAAAGTCGCTCCATACGGATGGTGCATCCCGATTCAAGCGGGAGGGGTCTAATTTTTCAGTCAATTTTTTAGTTTTATAATCTATCAATAGTTGCCTATCAGTCGTGATAGGGGAGAAGACATCTTCATAGAGTTTTTGAGTGCCGCCGATGCGTTTGGGTACGACAGCATTATTGTTCCATGCTTGGGTAACGGTTTCGTAGCTGCTATCAAATTTGATTTTTGAAACGGTTTTGACCCACATACCCGAAATGACGAAAGCTAAAAGCGAGTTCATGCCCAACACTAAAAGCGGTTTTGTCCAACCCTTCCAACCCTGAACATCTATAAGCCAAATCAAAACAGCATTGATGACTAAGCACCAACCCGCCATAAAAACCACATAAGAAGATGACCAAATCGGCTTATTGATAGGAAATTCAAAATTCATGAGCCAACCCAATAATAATGCACCAAAGCCCCAAACGAGCATTTTTTTGACTAAATCCAAGCGATTTGGGTTTAAATCTATCAATTTTCCTGAAAAATAACCTAAAATTACCGTCACCACAGCGGGTAAAGTGGAAAGTAAACCCTCTGGATCGAAGGGGATTCCATCGTAACCTTTATATAGGTGTTTGACGCCCAAAACCCAACGGTCGAATTGAGTCACGACATTTTCTTCAACGCCGAGATATTTTGTACCATCGTACAAGCCAAATGGATACGAAGGGTCGCCCATATATTTCATCAAAAGCCAGTAGCCGATGAGGATAGCTGCGCCAATAATGGCAGTTGTGCGCTGCGAAAACGTGATACAAATCAAGCAGCCAAGCATATATGCTAAACCTATGCGTTGCAAAACGCCCATTATTCTTAAATTTGAAAAACTCGACAAGGAGTTGAGATACATCGCCAAGCCTACGCCTATCAGGAAAATAATGACGCCGCGTTTGATAATTTTAAAATACAGTTCAGCAGGTGCTTGCCCTTGATATTTTTTAAAAGAAAACCAAGCCGCCACGCCTACTGTGAAAAGGAAAAACGGATAGACCCAATCCGTCGGCGTCCAACCATGCCATTTGGCGTGTTCGAGCGGTGGATATATGAACGACCACGTACCAGGGTTGTTCACAATAAACATCAAAGCGATGGTTAAACCTCTGAAAACATCGAGGGCAAGAAGTCTTTGAGCAGGTTGGGCAATATTAGCTGACATATTTTTATTTAACTTTTAACGAAATAAGAAGATAAAGCTAATAAAAACTCCAATAATCCCATGTATGAAATATTTTTTTTTAACCCCCTCAGTATAAATATGGATTTTACAGAAAATGGTTGTATTTTTGCACCGCTTTAAAAAAGAAACCGGTTCGGTAGCTCAATGGATAGAGCAACTGATTTCTAATCAGTAGGTTACAGGTTCGACCCCTGTCCGGATCACAAAAACAAAACGCCTTGTAAATCAATGATTTGCAAGGCGTTTTTGTTGATTTTACTGAGGGGGTACATAAGCTTTAAATTTAAACCCCTATATTTGTAGTCTAAATCCACATTCATGCACACAGCATTTCGGCATTTTTTATTCTCTATAATATTTAGCTTGCTCACGATTGTAAGTAGTAGCGAAATGCTGGTGCCGAACATGCCATCTATTCAGCAAACAGAGTGGTTTGCTTGCTCTCAAAATGTACAACCTATTTCTAAAAGCATTTTTGTTTACAATAAATATATAGCTGCGCCTTCCAAATCTGTTTACCTTTTATCTCATTATTATTATTCCCCTTTTGCCATAGCTTTTCTTAAAAAAGAAAGGCGTATTGTATCAAAAACCCACCAATATTATGTTGTTCCAACGCTTATAGGGCATTTTTTTAGATTGAAAACGAATACCACCACTTCTTCTGATGATGACTTGCCTTCGATAGAGTTTGTTTAGTTCAATTTCTAAAAATTCATCTATCACTCGCTTCATGTAATAGTCTTTTCTATTGCATAGCAAGCCTATTCTGTATTTCTCAATGAAAAAATATATCTTTTATATCAGCTTAGTGGTCATCATGTTCACGGCTGCTTTAGCCCCTATGTTGCCGCCTATATTACCTAAAACTAAAATTGTGATGCAAGTTAAAAAAGGGCGGAAGCGCAATGGAGTAAAAATATTTAAAAAATAGGTTACATTTGTTGTATTAAAGACAATCAATATGATAACTCAATTTGAAGATTTAGACCCAACAGCTACATATACCTTTGCCGATTATTTGACTTGGAAATTTACTGAGCGAGTTGAGATAATTAGAGGTAAACTATATAAAATGGCTATGCCTTCTGAAAAACATCAGAGGGTCTCAAGCAATTTGCATGGTTTATTTTGGACTTATTTGCGTGGTAAACATTGCCAAGCATACCATCCGCCTTTTGATGTTCGGCTTGAAAAACCACTGCACCATCGTAAAACATTGGACAAAAGTATTTATACCGTTGTACAACCTGATATTACAGTTGTTTGTGATTTGAGTAAAATAGACAATAAAGGTTGTCTGGGTGCACCTGATTTAATCATCGAAATACTGTCTCCATCAACAGGGTCTAAAGATTTGAAAGACAAAAAAGAAGTTTATGAATTTTCGGAAGTACCAGAATATTGGATTGTTCACCCACAAGATCAGACTGTAATCGTTTATATTTTAAATGAACAGAAAAAGTATATCATTGATAATGT
Source organism: Saprospiraceae bacterium (assembly GCA_043744275.1). Classification (GTDB taxonomy): domain Bacteria; phylum Bacteroidota; class Bacteroidia; order Chitinophagales; family Saprospiraceae; genus JAAFJT01. Next base: position 5,553 of record JAYTUY010000320.1, on the reverse strand, counting down.
TTATGCCTCTAAAGATGTTATAAAAGTGCATGTTTTTGAAGATATGATTGTTGATTTGGCTGATGTTTTTGAAAATTATTAATGTATAAAAATCCATACTATAGTTATGAGTTATGAGTTATGAGTTAACAGTGTTATAACTCATAACTCATAACTCATAACTCATAACTCTCACCCATTTTTTATCAATAATTCAGCTATAGTTTCTAAACAATCATCATTTTCAAAAGCACAATTGATTCCAGCTTGTCTCAAGGCTTGAAGATTGCCGTCTTTCACATCATCCATTTCGGGATTGGCGTCGCCGAGTTCTGGCATGATGCGGAAATATTGGTTGGGTTTTTCAAGATTTTTATAGAGTTTGCGTACCTGATAATCTACCGTTTCTGAAACAGCTGTCATCATAATATCAATAATAGGCGTAATCCACCGTAAAATACCCCATTTTACAGCATCCACATACTCATATTTCTTTTTGATTTCGCCCGTGCCAATCGATAAGATGAATAAATTATCTAAGCGACTGAGCTTATTTTTTTCATCTCTGAATATTTTCATTGCTTCTATCACCGCGCACATCGTCGGATTATTGGCAAATAAACCACCGTCTATCGTGTGAAACATCAAGTCATCATTTGCAGTAGCCATAGCGGGAGGGAAATAAGTGGGTGCTGCTGAAGTTGAGCGCGCCACTTGCCAAATTGGGAAATCAGCATTATCTTTCGACTTGGCATCGTGAGAAGTGAAAAATACAGCCCGTCGTTGCTGAATATCATAACTGGTAATCAAGCAAGGTTTAAGTAGTTCGCTCATTTTCCTTTCACCAAGATATTGTTTAAGAATATCTTCAATCTCTAAACTCATAAATTTGGAACCACCGATACCAGAAAGAAAACCGGGCAATTTGCCTGAAAATGTCGGTTTAAATATCTTTTTACCGTATTTCATGTACATTTCAACTGCTTCTTTAGCTGAAAACTTTGGATAATCAGGGTCTTTATCGTCTCTACACAATAAAAGGCAAGTCAAAATTCCGCCCGTACTTGTGCCAGCTACGAAATCAAAATATTGACCCAATCGTATTGGCTTTTCAGCCTGTTTGCCTTTGATTTGGAAATATTTTTTATTCAATTTTTCTTCAAGAGCCACTAAAACTTGCCCAGTCATAATGCCTCGTATGCCACCTCCATCAAGCGATAAAATGCGATGAAGTTTTTCATTATTGTCTTCTGCCATGATTTTGATACTTTTAAATTTATGGTTTTCACAATGGATTTTTAAAGAATAATTTTTTCTACCGACATTATGCACCTCCAGTGCAACTTTTCACTTTTCACTTTTCACTATTCACTCTTTTCACTTTCCAACGCTTATGCGACCACAGCCAATCTTCGGGCTTTTCACGAATGACTTCTTCAAGCCTTTGCATAAATACCCTTGTAATTTCACCTTCGGGTTGCTCTGCTGGATTGTCGAGAAGTGGTTCAAAAGCTGTTTTATAGTAACCCCGTTTTTCTCGCCACATTTTTAAAAAATAAACAGGATAATTGAATTGCCGAGCATATTTATCACCGCCATAAGGGCAAGCTGTATCTTGATTTAAAAACCTAACCCAATGGGCTTTAGGCGAATAAGTGCTCTGATCGCCGACGAAAGTATAAGCCGACGGTTGATTTTTATATTGCTCGAATGTCCAAGCTGTTCGCCCAATGTCTATCAATACAGAGCCGCTTCGAGTCCGTTTTTCAAGCGCATATTTTTCTATAAAAACATTCGTTAAAGGTTTATAAAACCCAATAACCGTTCTTTGAGTCAAAAAATGAGGAAAAATAATGGCGCCCCATTCCCAATTAGTGTAATGCCCTGCCATGACGATGGAATTGCCGCCAGCTCTATAATCATTGTGCAACAATTCGGGGTTGGTAAAAATATATCGTTTAGACATTGTTTTTTCACTCACACTAAATCCTTTAATGCTTTCCAATAAAATATCCGTCATATTTTTATAAAACTTTCGGGCTATTTCTTTAATTTCATTGTCGGATTTTTCTGGAAATGAATTCTTTAAATTAGAATAAATAACTTTATAACGATATTTTAAGACATTGAAAAATAACCACGCCATGCCATCAGATAGCACATAAAGCACCCTAAAAGGAATCATGCTAAAGATAAAAACAGCGAATCGAAAAAACAAATATCCAATATATTGCATTGTATAATTTTGATGAATGCCTAATATTTAATTTGCAAATTTATACTTTCATCTTGTAAAATATGAAATTTATCTGTTTTTCTATATTCTTTTTCAATTTTACTTTTATCAATGCCGCCATTGATACCCCTCAGTATTTGGCATTTCGGAATTGTGATGTCGGATTTCGGAGTACTCACTCAAAAGCTAATATTCTCACATTAAAATCAATGGATTTTTTATCCCAAGATACGCTGCCGAAATCCGAAATCCCAATTCCGACATCGAAAAAGTTGACTCAAAAACTGGTTCATAATATGGCTAATGATTCTCTAAAAGTAGCAGCTATTTATAATTGGATTACTTCAAATATTCAATACGACCATTCATTTCGCCACCGCATAGAAGGCGATACAACCTTGACTCAAGAGCCTGATTATGTCATTGAAAGCAAAAAAGCAGTCTGTATTGGCTATTCAAAATTAGTGAAAGAGATATGCAGAAATGCAGGAATTCCAGCTGTCATAATCGAGGGTTTTGTCAAGAGCGATAAAGGCAATATTGAAAATGAAGAGCACGCTTGGAACGCTGTCAAAATTAACAATAATTGGTATTTATTGGATGCGACATGGGGAGCAGACAACGGTTTTTTTTCAAAAAAATACTTTTTGGCAGACCCCTCAGTATTTCAAGAAAATCACTTGCCCCACGACCCATTGTGGCAACTTGTTACGCAACCCATTGATTTTGATTGTTTTATAAATAATAAAAATTGTTTTAATGAAAATAAATCATCATTTAATTTCAAAGATAGCATAGCCGATTGGGAGAATCTCGATTCAATGTCGAGAGCATTTAATGAAGCTGTGAGGATACTCAATTACAATGAAAAAGACTTGAGAGCTATGCGACAATTGGCTGAATTTTATTCAAATTCTGCCTTATATTTTTTTAAAAAATATGCTGATATTAGGCAAGCGGTGAAAGAAAAAAAAGGGACAATCCCTAAACGAGATGCCCTATTAATGCTATTAGATGCTGCTTCTACTCACCTCGAAAAAGCGAAAGAGCAATACCGCCGCATCCTTCCCTTTGCCAAACGCAATCGCTATACAGATGCTCATTTGAATATAGAAGTAATGGATGAAAATTTAGCTAATATTGAATCTGAAAAAGCGTATGTTCTCAAATATTTCAAGAATTAAATAAAAATTTCACCAATCATATACGTCACCGCAGAGCCGCTGATATCCACTCTATTACCCCTCAGTACGCAGGTCAATTCGCCTCTTCGAGAAGAAAGTTGAAGAGCTGTCAACGTATTTTTACCTATTTTTTCTGCCCAATATGGAGCCATAGTGGTATGAGCTGAACCAGTGACGGGGTCTTCTTCAATGCCTACTTCTGGGAAAAAACAACGGGAAACAAAATCAACTTCATTGCCCAAAGCCGTTGCTATCAAACCACGTGAATCGAGATCTTTCAAAAGGACAAAATTGGGTTTAAGGTTTTCTACTTCTGCTTGTGTTGAGAGTATAATCATATAGTCATCGCGACCTTTGAAAACATCTAAAGGCTTGATTCCCAATATTTTATGAATAAAATCTGTTTTCTTTTTTCGATTTTCAATCATATCTGCTGGAAAATCTAAAGTATAAATATCGCCGTCTCTACTCACTTTTAAAATACCACTCAAAGTATCAAAAGCAATAATTTCCTTTTCAAAACCCAAATGATTCCAAAGAATATGAGCCGTAGCCAAAGTAGCATGACCGCAAAGTCGCACCTCATTGCTCGGGGTGAACCACCTCAAATGATAATCCGTTTCGCCGCCAGTTGGAACAATATAAGCTGTTTCAGATAAGTTATTTTCAGTAGCAATTTGTTGTAAAACATTTGTAGGTAACCAACCGTTTTCTGAATGAACCCCTTTAGTGAGTGGAATAACGGCTGCTGGATTACCTCCAAACACTTTGTTGCTGAATGCATCAGCTTGATAAATTTTCAAAGTCATTTTGTTGTAATTTTTTTGCAAATGAAAGAAAGTCTTTTATATTTGTTTAGTTTCGTCGCCTAAAATTACATTTTATTAACATTTTATCTATACTAAACCGAAATAAATAATTGAAAAACAAGCACTTACACATCATTTCATTTGATATTCCTTTTCCTGCTGATTATGGCGGCGTGATGGATGTTTTCTACAAAATCAAAGCCCTCCATGAAGCAGGAGTGATGATAACCCTCCATTGTTTTCAATATCGCGAACGCCAAGCACAGCCTGAATTGGAAAAATATTGCGAAAAAGTATATTATTACAAGCGCGATTTGTCACCCCTTAGTATGCTCAGCAGCAAGCCCTATATTGTGAAATCAAGAATGGCTTCCGCCTTGTTGAAAAACTTGAAAAAAGACAATCATCCGATTCTGTTTGAAGGCTTGCATACTTGCGGCATTTTGAACGATAAAATACTGAGGGGTCGTCAGAAAATTATCAGAATGCACAATGTCGAATGGCAATATTACCGCAATTTGGAATTATTAGAAACCCGTATTTGGAAACGCCTTTATTTCAAAACCGAAAGCATTAAGCTCAAACGCTTTGAAAATGATATAGTTAAATATGCTGATTATATATTATCTGTCTCTCCAAACGATGACGATTACTTTAAACAACTGTATGAAAAGGAAAATTTGAATGAAAGCAATGTCGATTTTATTCCCCCTTTTCATCCCAACGAAAAAGTGGAATGTAAAACTGGACGAGGCGAATATGTCCTTTTTCACGGCAAATTGAGTGTGCCTGATAATGAATTAGCTGCTATTTATTTGATTAAAAAAGTCTTCTCAAAAGTGGATGTGCCGCTCATTATTGCAGGAAAAGACCCCTCAGTAACGTTGCTCGATTTGGCTCGTCAGCACGATAATGTGCAGATAGTTGCCAATCCAAATGATACTAAAATGAATGATTTGATACTGAATGCTCAAATCAATGTTTTGCTCTCGTTTCAACGCTCAGGCATGAAATTAAAATTGCTGAATGCCTTATATCGGGGCAGGTTTTGCATTGCCAATCGCTCGATGATTCAAAATACAGGCTTGGAATCACTCTGCATTTTAAAAAATACTTCTAAAGAAATTGCTGCCGCCATTGAAAGCTATATGAATCTTCAATTTTCTCAAAATCAAATCCATGATAGACATGAGATTCTTGAAAAATCATTTTCTAATAAGAAAAATGCGGCTAAAATCGTAGAAATACTGAATAATTGAGAGTTGAAAGTTATGAGTTGTGAGTTTTTTACAAACTCACAACTTTCAACTCTTGTTGAAATATGGAATAATTGAGAGTTGAAAGT
>JAYTUY010000319.1:0-9745 GCA_043744275.1 Saprospiraceae bacterium | reverse complement strand
AGTATGTCGCATTGCTTTGCATTTTTTTTCATCAACTTGATGTATGCAACCTTCATACTCTTTTTTTATATTATCTTTTTTTACTGTACAGTAGTTTGTGTTTTAACTTTAAAATTAATCAAATCATTCATAAAAATCTATTACAAAAAGGATTTTCCGCTATACGCTTATGAAACTAACACTTGGCTTTTCTCCCTGCCCCAATGATACATTTATATTTGATGCTATGATTCATGGACGAATCGATACTGAGGGGTTAACCTTTGACATCGTCATGGAAGACGTAGAAGCACTCAATGAACGCGCTTTTCAGAACGAATTGGACGTGACCAAACTCAGTTATTTTGCCTTTGCACATTTGGTGGATAGTTATGCTTTACTCGAATCGGGCAGCGCATTGGGCAATGGCGTGGGTCCGCTTTTAATTACTAAAAATAGCGACATCGTGAACCCTGTCAATGACATGATTGTCGCTATTCCGGGCAAATATACGACGGCTAATTTTCTTTTCAGCCTCGCCTACCCTATTGCCCTGAATAAAAAAGAAATGGTTTTTAATGAAATTGAAAACGCTGTCATTACCGGGGAAGTGGATGCGGGTGTTATTATTCATGAAAATCGTTTCACCTATCAACAAAAAGGTTTGGTGAAAATTATGGACTTGGGCGAGTATTGGGAAATGACTACGGGTATGCCGATTCCGCTCGGTGGCATCGCCGTTCGGCGCAATATTCCAATCGACATTCAGATGAAAATAGAGCGAGTAATTCAGCGCAGCGTTAGGTATGCTTCTGAGAATCCGTTAGCAAGTCGTGAGTTTGTGGCACAATATGCACAGGAAATGGACATCCATGTTCGACAACAACACATTGATTTATACGTCAATCACTTCACTGAAGCACTCGGACAGCAAGGAAGGGCAGCCGTAGAATTGCTGTTTAAAACATCAATTGATAAAAAAATTATACCTCATTACACGTCTAAAATATTCGTCAATTGATATTTACCAATATTTCATTTACCAATAATTAAAAATAAATTCTATAAAGTGATAAAAATCAAAATTTTACGCAATAAAAATTTGTATTATTTGTAAAACGTATTATATTTGTGGATAAATTAATTTTGCTGAATATATATTTGGCACATTAATTGCAATGTTTCGTGTGTAAGTTTTGGTTAAAGAATTGTAAAATTCGTTTTCATGGATGCCTGGACATTTCGTCCTGGCATTTTTTTTTAGACATCCAAAATATTTAATAAAATTATAATTTATGAAAAATCAAATTCGTATTGCGACACTTGCATGTGGCTTATTTTTAACAAGCCCAATTTGGGGACAAAAAAGCCCTATCATTATCACCACCAAATCGCCTGAAGCTTCAACTCCTGCAGCCAAAGAGCCCAGTTTCGTAGGCAATCAAATCGCTTTTGATGATGCTAAAAATCAAGTTATTTTTAAAGAGAAAGCTGGATTTAAAACAGACAAGGTAGAAATCCAAAATGCGGAGGCAGTCATTTTTGATAAAAAAGAAATGACTTTTAAAGTCATCAATGCTGAGAAGATTTTTACAAGCGTGAAAATTAAAAATTTGAAAACGACTGATAAAACGAAAGTAGGCGTCGCATATAAATTGAACGACGACACTATATATATTACTGAGTTGGTGATTGAGTGAATTGGTGATTGGGTGATTATGTTATTGAGTGATTTAATAGAAAAGAGGCTATCTCAGCAAGTGAGGCAGCCTCTTATTTTTAGGGGGTTAACATGTTTAAAACTCAACAATTGTCACCCCATCTCCCCCTTCAAAATGTTCAGGATGGAATTGTTTTTTCACCTCTTTATATTCTTTCAATTTCTTTTTAACGACTTTTCTTAAAATCCCATCGCCTTTGCCATGCACAATGCGGAGCGAATTGGCACTCGATACTACAGCATTATCCATAAACTCTTGCAAAATTTGTTCGGCATCCATCATATTCATGCCTCGTAAATCTAATTTGGGGTCAAAAGTCGCTGAACGGCTCACAGAATCGGTTTTTACTGAGGGGGTCAAGCGAATATCCAAAGGCGTACCCACTACCACGAGGTCTTTCATTTTAACTTTCACTCGCATATCACCCATCAAAATAGTGGCTACTTTTTTATTAATTTCCTCCACGCGCCCCGTAGCACTGCCTGCCCGCATTTTCACAAATCCACCCACTTCAATGGCTTTGTCTATTGGCGAAGGCTGGTAATAAACATCCTCTGTCAACTGCGTCACTTCATTGGCTAAACGGCTTTGGTCAGTCCTAATTTGAGCTTGCAAAACCCTCGCTTTGTCCACATTATCACCATTATTATTTTGTTTTAACTCTTTTATCAAGCGTTGAACCTCTTGATTGCTTTGAGAATTTTTCTGTAATTCAAATTCTTTAGCATCCAATTTGAGCTTCTTTCGGCGGAACTCAATGTCTTTCACCTGCTCATCAAATTGCTTGATGAGTTTGTCTAAAAGCGTTTGTTTATTGGCTATTTCCTTGAGTTTTTCATCATATTCCTGCTTTTCACGCTGCAAATCGACTAATAATTCATCAACGGCTTGCTCATTTTCACCAATTCGTTTTTTAGCATATTGCAAAATTTCTTTATCCAAACCGACATTATTAGCCATCTCAAAAGCATAGGATGAACCTGGGCGACCCACCGTGAGTTGATAAGTCGGCTTCAAATTGTCTTTATCAAAATTCATGCAGCCGTTGACGATAGCATCAGTCCGATAAGCGAACATTTTTAGGTTGCCATAATGCGTTGTCACCACGCCATACACTTGCTTTTCATTCAGACCCCTCAGTATCGCCTCGGCAATAGCACCGCCAATTTTAGGGTCGGTGCCGCTACCAAATTCATCAATCAAAATCAAGGTTTGGTCATTCGCATTTTTAAGAAAATTTTTCATGTTTTCTAAGTGCGAACTATAGGTCGAAAGGTCGTCTTCAAGGCTTTGAGAATCGCCGATATGGGCGAAAAATCGGTCGAAAATGCCCATTTCACTCAGTTCATGCATCGGCACAAGCAAGCCCGATTGAAGCATAAGTTGCAATAAACCAACGGATTTCATCAAAATAGACTTACCACCTGCATTGGGTCCACTCACTAAGAGAATTCTGTTGCCTTTAAACAGTTCGAGATTGAAGGGAACGGTCTCTTTCAAAGCCGCTTTATTTTTTAAATACAACAAAGGATGTCGTCCTTTTTTGATGCCGAAATGCGGTGCATTCACGATTTGAGGCATCACGGCTTTCATCTTCAAAGCCAGCCGAGCCTTCGCCAAAACCACATCGAAATGCACGATAATCGCTTGATATTCAATGAGTTGTGGAATATATGGGCGCAACCTTTCTGAGATAGCCCTCAGTATTCTGTAGATTTCCTGTTTCTCATCTTGCTCCAAATCAAACACATCATTATTGACTTCGATAGCTCCTTCTGGTTCAATAAATGCAGTGCGACCTGTCGCACTTTCGTCGTGAATAATACCCCTAATTTTGCGCTTATGCTCAACAGGAACAGACAACACACGCCGACCATTTCTAAGCGTTTCGGCATTATCTGTCAGCCATCCTTTTTGACGATATTCGCCAATAATGCGGCGATAAACGCCATCTAACTCCCGCTGTTTGGATTGAATGGCTTTGCGTATGCGAACCAGTTCGGGCGAAGCATCCGCCTTGATATTTCCTTCGTCGTCGATGACTCGGGTTATCTCTTTGCTGAGGTTGTCATCAAAAAGAGTTTCTTTGATGATAGCATATAAATTAGGGTAAATCTCTCGGCGAATATTGTTGAAAAATTTGTATAAATCCCTGAAAATCAATAAGATACGATTAACGCGCTGAAGGCTTTCAATGGATAAAACATAGCCTTCAATTTGTAAATATCTCAAATCTTCTTCTATATCAAAATAGACATTGAAAGGAAATTTATCATTTTTTTCAAGGCATAATTTCAATTCTTTAACCTCTTTCAGCTTTTTTGAAATGCTGTTTAAATCTGTTTCAGGCATCAAATTTTGGAAATATACTTGTCCCATCTCCCCCGAACACTCTTTTTCAAGTAAAGCAATGACTTTATCAAATTCTAATTTCTCGTATAAATCTTTAGGCTGTAATAACATTATTTTGAAATATAAAATGTAAAATTTTAAATGAAAAATGTAAAAATACTGAGAGGGTAATTGAAATGCAAAATTACAAGATTTCTTAACAAATATTGGCTTACTATGTTTATCAGACCTCATTCGACCCCAATCTTAATCGGGCGATTAATACTTTCTTGAAGGGTAATAAAGGTTTCGGTGCGTTGAATGCCACCGATTTTTTGAATTTTATCATGCAAAACTTCTTTCAAATGGGAAGTGTCGCGGCATATAATTTTAGCGAAAATGCTGTAAAGCCCTGTGGTATAATGCGCTTCAACGATTTCAGGAATTTTCTTTAACTCATGAGCTACTTCATCGTAAAGAGAGCTTTTATCTAAATAAATGCCGAGAAATGCGCTAATATCGTAGCCTAATTTAGTATAATCAATAGTCAAACTGGCACCTGTCACGATGCCCAATTGTTCCATCTTGCGCATCCGAACATGTACAGTACCACCTGAAACGTGTATGTTTTTAGCAATATCGGTAAACGGTGTTTTGGCATCATTCATCAAAATTGATAGGATTTGTCTATCCACTTCATCTATATCAGGCGACTTAGGCATAATTATTAAATTTTCAAAAATGGGTAATAAAAATTGAATTATTTATAACAAAATTAAATAAAAAAGGGTGATTATTGAAATTATTATCAATAATCATTCAAAATTAAATTGATTGAAAATCAAAATTGGGTTTAAGATATTTTCTCCATTATTTTTTCCTAATTTTGCATAATAAAAATAACGAATTATCCCATATGGATTCATTTGTTTTAACTATGAACAGACGACCCCTCAGTGGGGATGAATTATCAATAAAATATGTCAGAAAAAATTGTACAATCAACTGAAAATAATTTGAGCAAAAAAGATATTTGGACACCGCTTTTATTGTCCTCAATGGTGGTCGTTGGCATTGTTGTCGGTTTAAAATTAAAAAATGAACCGCTCGTCACTGTCGCACCTAAAGAAATGGATACGAAAACAGCGGCGGATGAAATTCTCGGACAAGGCAGAATGGAAGAAATATTGCGCTATGTAGATGCCAAATATGTGGATGGAGTGAGCGATAAAATTCTTGTTGATAAAGCCATTAACAATCTTTTGCAAGAGCTTGACCCTCATTCAGTTTATATTCCCGCCGAAGCTATAAAAGATGTGAGTGAAGATCTTGAAGGCGAATTTGAAGGCGTCGGGATAGAAACGATTATTATTGATGACACCATTAATATCATTACCCCCCTCAGTAATAGCCCCGCCGCCACTGCTGGTTTGATGTCAGGGGATAAAATTCTAAGTATCGGTGATTCATCTGCTATTGGTAAAGATAAACGCTGGTTCAATACGAAACTCAGAGGTAAAAAAGGGACGACTTTGAAGCTTTCGATACTGAGAGAAAGTGAAAATCGCCCTAAAATTTTTACGGTTACGCGTGATAAAGTGCCTGTGCATTCCGTAGATGTTGCCACCGTTTTGGATGATCAAACAGGCTATATTAAAATCAGCCGATTCAGTGCGAATACGACTAAAGAGTTCATTTTAGGTTTAGAGAAATTGATTGAAAAACAAGGCAAAAAGGATTTAATTATTGACTTGCGTCAAAATCCTGGCGGCTATTTAGATAAAGCAGTCGATGTTTTATCTCAACTTTTTAAAGATAAAGATAAATTATTGGTTTACACCAAAGGTCGCACGGTGCATCGCAATGAATATAAAACCAATGGTCGGAGCCGATATGAAGTAGGCAAAGTGGCTATTTTAATTGATGAAGGCTCTGCTTCGGCGAGTGAAATTGTAGCTGGTGCGGTTCAAGATTGGGATAGAGGCGTTATAGTCGGGCGGCGGTCATTTGGAAAAGGACTTGTTCAAGAGCCTTATTCCTTGAAAGATGGTTCGGAATTGCGGCTGACAGTGGCTCGTTATTTCACGCCAACAGGTAGAAGTATTCAAAAACCTTATAAAGATCAAACTAAAAAACAATATCAAAACGAAGACGATAAAAGGTTTGAACGCGGCGAACTCACCATCGCTGACAGCACTCACCAAACCGATTCAGCTCGTTTTTATACAGCGAGTGGGCGTTTAGTGTATGGCGGCGGCGGCATTCAACCCGATTATTTTGTTCCGATAGAAGCTATTTTTAAAAATGATTATTATATACAACTCAAGCCGTGGATTCACGAATATGCTTACCGTTATTACTCTTTGTTTAGAAAAGATATTAAATTTACGGATTGGCAGGAATATCAGCGCAATTTCCGCATCACTGATTTCGCCTTCAACGATTTTATAAAATATACTGAACGGCAAGGCGTCCAAAGGCAATCTAATGAAATATCTACAGTTCGAGAATCTATTCGCAAGCAACTTAAAGCGCGTATTGCTCGATTGATTTATGGCGACGAAGGTTATTATGGTATTTTGAATGATAACGACCCCGTCATTGGTCGCGCTCTTGAATTATTGAAACAGAAAAACCCGTTGGGTATTAAAAAAATAGCTAAAAACCAATAAAATATGGTGCGTTTCGCTCCATCAAGTCACGCATAGCGTGATGGCGCAAAATGCGCTCACCAAAGGCATGACTGAGGGGTAGTTTTTAGATAAACCTTCTCAAATAAGTATTGTTTCAAATAAAACTAAAATTAAAATGGTACTCGTTGACAATGAATTACTGGCACAAATGACCACCGATAAAGGTCAAACCATTCTGGATATTTCAAGGGAAAAGCCTGTTTTAACTGTTTTTTTAAGGCATTTCGGCTGTCAATTTTGCCGAGAATCAATGAATGATTTGTCAAAACTACATCCCACATTTATCGAGCAAGGCATTGAACTGGTGTTTGTACATATGGCTGAAAATAAAATAGCAGATGATTATTTTAAAAAATTCAATCTGATAAATGTGCAACATATAAGCGACCCAACTTGCCATTTTTACGCCGCTTTTGGATTGGTAAAAGGAACTTTCACCCAGCTTTTTGGACTTCAATCATGGTTCAGAGGTTTTACTTTACAATCCAAATTTGGCAACGAAATGGGTAGTCACTTAGGCGATAGCTTCCAAATGCCAGGGGCTTTTATGATTTTGGATGGCGAGATAAAAGATAGTTTTATCCATAAATCAGTGGCTGATAAACCTGATTATACAAAATTATTGCACTGCTGTAACATACATTGACAATATGAAAAGCGATTACCTCAGAATTATCTTTTATAAAAAGCTGTCTCAATATTCAAATGACACAGCGGTCATCAACGGCACTTTTGATGAATTGTTGAAATTGTACAATTCCGACAAGCGCGTTTATCATGATTTAACGCATATTATTAATTTGCTGAAATTATGGGAAGAGCATAAAAATCGGCTGATGGATAAAGAGATTGTTTATCTCGCCATTTGGTTTCACGATGCCATCTATCAATCGTGGAAATCCGATAATGAAGAACGAAGTGCAGATATGGCTAAGGATTTTTTATTGAAAATAGATTACCCCATTACGAAGATTTACAAAATCGTGGATTATATAATGGCGACTAAAACGCATGAAAGTAATGGCGATAACGACCTCGATTTTTTCCTCGATTTTGACCTTTCTATTTTAGGCTCTGATGAAACCATTTATGATGTTTATACACAACAAATCAATGCAGAATATTCACTTTATCCCAATTTTCTCTACAATAGAGGTAGAAAAAAGGTCTTAAATTCAATTTTAGAAAAACCTGTTATTTACAAAACAGACGAATTTAGAACTGTTTTAGAAACGCCAGCTCGCAACAATATTAAAAGAGAATTGTCTAATATCTAAAAGTCTAACGTCTAAAAAAAAGAATGGCAAACGTAGGTTATCGTTTTTCTCAATATATCCCTGGCGACAATGAAGGCTCGCCATTTGAAAGATTGTTCAAAATTTTTCAAGACCTGCTTATGTACACATCAGGCGATGTGCAAGAGGCTTTAGCATGGCTCACTCAACTCGATAAAGAGTATCATTTGACCACACCTGAATACGGAATCGGCGATTTTATTCAGGAATTGAAGGACAGAGGCTTCATTCAACCTGAAAATACTGAGGGGGGTGGTTTTAAATTGACTGCCAAGATGGAAATTGGTTTGCGTCAAAAAGCACTTGAAGATATTTTTGGCGACATCAAAAAAACCAAGCGAGGCAATCACAACAGCGATTACAGTGGCAGAGGCGACGAGTTTACATCCGATGTGAAGCCCTACGAATTTGGTGATCCGCTCGACCATATAGCCATCACCAATACCATGAAAAATGCTCAAATCAATCATGGGCTGGATGATTTTAAGCTCGCTAATGACGATATTGAAGTGCATGAAACTTTTTATCAAAGCCAAATGAGTACGGTTTTGATGATTGATATTTCGCACTCCATGATATTATATGGTGAAGACCGCATTACACCTGCCAAAAAAGTAGCGATGGCGTTGTCAGAACTCATTACAACACGCTATCCAAAAGATACGCTCGATATTATCGTTTTCGGTGATGATGCTTGGCAAATCGAAATCAAAGACTTGCCATATTTGGAGGTCGGACCTTATCACACCAATACGGTAGCTGGTTTGGAATTGGCGATGGATTTGTTGAAACGCCGCCGCAATCCGAATAAGCAGATTTTTATGATTACGGATGGTAAACCGACTTGTATTAAAAAAGGAAAAAACTACTATAAAAACTCTTGGGGGCTTGACCGTCAAATCCTCACACGGACGCTTTCGCTCGCTTCGCAATGTCGTAAATTGCAAATTCCAGTGACCACTTTCATGATTGCCCGCGACCCATTTCTACAAAATTTTGTAGAAGAATTCACCAAAGCCAATAACGGCAAGGCATTTTACAGCAGTTTACAAGGCTTAGGTGAGTTTATTTTTAAAGATTATAAAAATAATAAAGGGAAACGGGCGAGGTAAATTTTTTGTCGTTTTGATAATATTTAAACAAAATATCAATTGTTAAGAATTCAATAAAATTAAAAATCAAAAAGCGGCTGAAATATGACATTTCAACCGCTTTTTTTATTTTAAAAATTTAGAGTAAAAATAGAATTTGATGAATTAATTAATTGAAAATCAAAGTGTTATCCATCATTTATTATTCATAACTCTTCATTAAAAAAAATTATTGCTCAAAAGGAATTCTCAACACTTGACCAACCTCAATTTTATCAGGATGATCCAAAACATCTGTATTCGCTGCGAAAATTTGAGAGGCGAGGATGAGGCGATGGGTTTTCATGGTTGCTCCTGGATTTTTTGCGCCAGCAGACGGCGCGCATGGTAAAGTCGGGACATGACAGTGCCGGCCGGGATGCCGGTGGCCGCAGCGATTTCCTCGTAAGAAAGTCCCTGAACCTCCCGCAAGGCAAGCACGGCGCGGTGCTTGGGCGGCAGCGAGTCGAGGGCGCGCCGCAACTGCGCGGTGCGTTCGTTGCCCTCGGTCTGCTGGCGCGCGTCGTCGGTCGTGACGGGCTCGGCGGCGGACTCGACCGTGTCGTCGCCGGTCGAAAATGGCAGGAAGCGGTCGA
>JAYTUY010000318.1:0-38072 GCA_043744275.1 Saprospiraceae bacterium | reverse complement strand
AAAAAGGTAAGCGCATTTGTATTCTCCACATTGAAATTCAAGCGAAAAATGAGGGAGATATGCCTTACAGAATGTTAGAATACAAAGGAATTTTAATTAGACAGGAGAGATTACCTGTCTATCAATTAGTGATTTATATTGGTGAAGGCAAAATGACGATGAGTGCAAAAATTGAAAGTCATGGCTTATCTTTTAGCTACGAATTGGTAAACATACATGAAATAGAAGCTGAACAATTTATTAATTCTACAATCCCAGAAGTGGTATTATTAACCATTTTGAGCAAATTTGAAAAAATTGATGCAGAAAATCTTATCCATAGAATAATCACCCAATTACGCATATTAGCACCAGAAGAATTGCGATTGAGGAAGTACATACGGCAGTTGGAAATGTTATCAAAACTGCGTAACTTGCAACCATTAACAACTAAAATAACTGAAGCCATGCCAATCGTTTATGATATTGAAACAGACATCCGCTTTTTGCAAGGCAAAGAGAAAGGAGAGACATCGGGAAAAGAAATCGGAAAAGAAATCGGAAAAGAAATGATTGTGTTAAATATGCTTAAAAACGGCTTATCTGCTCAGCAAATTGTTGAAATAGCAAGCTTAAATCGCGATTTTGTTCTAAATATTAAGAAAAAATGGGATGCTGAGAATAAAAAATAATTAAAGATATTGATAAAAATATTCCTAAAAGGATAACTGAGGGGGTGCTTCAATTCGTTGAAGCACCCCCTCAGTATTGTAATGTATTTTGATGGAAATCATTCAATCTCTAAAGGGCAAAATTCAAATTTTTCACCATCAAAAAGCCCTTTGTCACTCAGTTTTAGACGAGGAATAACGAGCAATGCCATGAATGAAAGTGACATATAAGGCGACCTCAAAATGCTACCCATATGGCGCGACATATTAATCAAGCGTGTATATTTTTCAGCCACCATTTCACAAGGCTCAGGGCTCATCAAACCCGCTATCGGCAATGCCAAAACTTCTTCTTTTTCACCATCCACTGCTGACAAGCCGCCTTGATGTTCGATAAGCAAATTCACTGCTCGACATATGGACGAATCATCAACACCTACTGCAATAATATTATGTGAATCGTGAGCCACAGAGGAAGCAATAGCTCCTCGTTTCAAGCCAAAATTTTTAATAAATGCCACTGCTACAGGCGCATCAAAATATCGATTGACGACCACTATTTTTAAAATATCATCAGCAAGATTTGAAACAGCATTCTCATTCTCTATCAACACTTTACCCAATATTTTATTTGTAATCAATTGACCATCAAGCACTTCTATCACATGAATGTTGTCATTTTTTAAAGTAATATTAAAATCAGATGGTTTTTTCAATGAAATATTGAAATTATTGACAATGCCCTCAGGCTCAGTTTTGATAAAACTTTGACCATTTTCAGCCACTGTTTCGCCGTTGATAACTGTTTTTAAAATATTGAAATTTTCAAGCGAATCAATCATGATAAAATCCGCACCGTCACCTTCTCTCAACGTTCCAACGTTTAAATTATAATGCTCAACAGGGTTAATACAAGCCATTTGAAGCACTTTAAATAGGTCATTTCCCTTCGCTAATGCCCGTTTTACAAGCAAATTGATATGCCCAACGAGCAAATCGTCGGGGTGTTTATCATCGGAACAGAACATCATTTTTTCATAAAATTCATCTATTAACGGCTCTAAAGTATCAAAATTTTTAGCCGCACTGCCTTCTCTAATGATGACTTTCATACCATTTTGAAGTTTAAACCGCCCTTCCTCGAGCATATAACATTCATGGTCGGTACTGATGCCTTTCGACATATATTTCAAGGCTTGTTCACCCATCAAACCAGGCGCATGTCCATCAATTGGCTTACTATGCTTTTGGGCAACTTTTAATATGGCTGATACTGAGGGGTCGTCGAAAATGACGCCGGGCCAATTCATCATTTCAGCCAAATATTTCACCTCATTGAGGGCAAGCAATTCATCAATATCGGCGGCAGTTATGGAAGCTCCTGCGGTTTCAAAAGTAGTAGCAGGCACGCATGAGGGCGCACCAAAATTGAATTTCAGTGGCACTTTTCGACCATTTTCAATCATATAATACACCCCATTTTTACCTAAAACATTGGCAATTTCGTGAGGGTCGCTCACAGTCGCCACGGTGCCATGCAACACCGCCGTTTTGGCAAATTCTGATGGCACGAGCATAGAGCTTTCGATGTGCACATGAGCATCGATGAAACCAGGCAGAATATAATTTTGCAATGGCTTATTTATTTTTTCAATGTTCTTAATTTTACCATTTTCAACAGTGAGGCGCGTAGGAAAAATGGTTTTATGTCGTATATCAATGAGGTTACTTTCGATGATCATATTTTTAAACACATTTTAAATTATCAAAGGTGATTTTTATACGTTAAAATATTAATTTTGAAAACCATTAATAAAATGAATGAAATAGAATCCACAGCTTTGAATAGTAAGATATTGAAAATAAATGTCTTGTAAATTTATCATTCATCATTCATCATTATAAACTTATAATTTCATGAAATACCTGAAGTCTGCCATATCTTTTATTTTGATTTCAAATATCCTCTTTTTTTTATCTATTTCATTCAATAAAATTGAAACCAATGAAAATTTAGATAAAAATTGTGAAGAAAGCGATGAGATGCAACCCTCCGAATGGCTCTATGCACAACGGGTTTTTCCTTACGATAAAATCAATCGCGACGCCTACATGGAGGCAATGCATCAAGCGCAAAGCATTCAAAATCAATCACTTACGCTGAGAAATAATGCTCAATGGACTTTAGCAGGACCCACCAATGCAGGCGGACGTATCAGTTCTTTGGCAGCTCATCCCTCAGATGCTCAGACGATTTATATTGGCGCAGCAGCCGGCGGTATTTTCAAAACGACCGACGGTGGCACTTCATGGACACCCATTTTTGATGGCAATAGCAGCCTTTCCATCGGCGATATTGCCATTGCCCCGACCAATAAAGACATCCTTTATGTAGGTACGGGTGAGTCAAATGGCGGCGGCGGCTCTATTAATTTTGATGGTTTAGGTGTTTTTAAAAGTATAAATGGCGGTACGAATTGGCAAAATATAGGCTTAGAAAATGTCGGCAGCATCGGCAAAGTGGCTATTGATCCTCAAAATTCTAATCGCGTTTTCGTAGCAGCGATGGGGGCTTTATACGATAAAAACCCCAATCGCGGCATTTATCGCACCACCGACGGCGGCGGTTCTTGGCAAAAAGTGCTGTACGTATCGGACTCGACGGGCTGCATTGATGTGGCTATTAACCCTCAAAATCCGAATATTTTGCTTGCTACCATGTGGGAACGCATTCGCCGCCCGCATTACAGAGATTATGGCGGCACTACTTGCGGCGTTTATCGCTCGCTCGATGGTGGTAATACATGGGAAAAAATGACGAACGGGCTGCCGACTACCAATATCGGTAGGATGGGCATCGCCATTTCTCCAGCAGACCCCTCAGTATCTTTCACCATTATAGCCGATGAAATTGGTTTTTTCAAAGGCATTTTTAAATCAACTGATAATGGCAGTTCTTGGGCACAATTAGACCCAAACAACAATCTTTCGTTTATGTATTCCTCGTTTGGTTGGTGGTTTGGTAGAATTGTAGCCGACCCTGTGGATGTCAACACCATTTACGCGCTTGGGGTGGACATCAATAAAACGACCGATGGCGGGGAAACTTGGCGCACCGTTTCAAGCGGTGTTCATGTGGATCAACATGCTTTGTGGATAAACCCGAACAATTCTAATCAAGTGTATGCAGGCAATGATGGCGGTTTTTATACTTCTGACAATGCTACAAACTCTTGGATTTATAAAAATAATCTGCCAATTACGCAATTTTATACAAGCGAAATTGATGCAAAAAATCCTCAACGCCTGTATGGTGGCACGCAGGACAATGGCACTTGGCGCACGCTCACGGGCGGTGTCAATGATTGGGAGCAAATTTATGGAGCGGATGGTTTCGTCTGTTTGGTTGACCCGTTGGATAATAAATTTATTTATTCGTCTTATCAAAATGGAAATTTATTGCGCTCCGTAGATGGTGGGGGATTTTTTGACTTCGGTGTAGCAGGAGTGAGTCCTTCCGACCGTAAAAATTGGAAAACACCTATTATTTTAGCACCTGACAACCCTTCTACGTTATATTATGGCTCAAATCGGCTGTATCGCTCTACCGATCGCGCGGCGACTTGGAGAGTCATTAGCCCTAATTTGACCAATGGGGCAGGAGGTGGCAACCTCACTTTTGGGACGCTTACAGCCATTGCCGTTTCGCCTAAAAATACGCAAATTATTTACACAGGTGCCGACGATGGCAACGTTTGGGTGACTTCCGATGGCGGTACGAATTGGTCAAAAATCACTAACGGCTTGCCCAATCGTTGGGTGACCAGCATCGCCGCTGACCCATTTGATGAAAACACGGCTTATATTACTTTTTCAGGCTATAAATGGTGGGATTATCAACCGCATGTCATGAAAACCACCAATAAAGGCAGCACTTGGACAGATATTTCAAGCAATTTGCCTCAATCTCCTGTCAATGATTTTATCGCTGACCCCTCAGTATCGGACGTTTTTTACATCGCTTCTGACTTCGGTGTATATGCATCTTATAACGGTGGGGCGAGTTGGGCGGCTTTGGGAACAGGTTTGCCATTGGTTTCTGTCATGGATTTGACTCTTCATAATGGCTCTCGCACGCTTGCGGCGGCTACGCATGGACGCTCGATGTACCGCATTAATTTGCCGACTGCTGCTCCCAATTTGTCCATCGGTGGCTCTATTCGCCGTGAGTTAGGCGACACTGTGGCAGCGCAGATTTTTTTATATAAAAATGCTTTATTTCAAACCTTGAATAGTAGCCTTTTTAATTTTAACAACCTGCCTAATTTTCAAAACTATGAGGTCAAACCTTACCGAAATGATAAGCCTTTGCAGGGCGTGACGACGTTCGATATTGCCCTCATCAGTCGCCATATTTTGGGCATCGAACCCCTCAGTACAGCCTATAAAATCATTGCTGCGGATGTCAATCGCGATGGTGAAGTAGATGCCACAGATATGTTGCTTATTCGTAAATTGATACTGCGCCAAATTGACACTTTACCCAATAATACGGCATGGCGTTTTGTACCTAAAAATTATGTTTTCAGCAATCCTCAAAACCCATTTTCACCCATTTTTCCAGAGTCAATATTGTTCAATAATTTGAATGAAAATATAGCGAATGCTGATTTTTATGCCATTAAAACAGGCGATGTGAACAACTCAGCTAACTTATCTTTTCAAGGAAAAATTAAAGAAAGGAATGACGATAAAATGTTGACAATCAATATTTTAGATAAAATTTTAGAAAAAAATAAAACTTATAAAATTCCTTTAATTTTCAATAATTTAAAACAATTTGTTGCTTTTCAATTAGCCTTCAATTGGGATAAAAATGCAGTAGAAAATATACAAATTCAAGCAGGTGATTTCCCATCATTCAATGCTTCAAATTATGCTATTTTTAAAGAAAAAAATGTTGTAGCCATCGCTTGGAATGGTGATGATTTAGTTGAAAATAATCAAAAGAAAATCATTCTCAATTTAATCATTCAAGCTAAAAAAACAGTCAAATTGAGTGAAATTTTGACTCAAAATGAGGCGCATACTGAGGGGGTGTCTTACTCTCAAAATGGCGATGCTTTTCCTTTAAAATTGAATTTTATTTCAGTGAAAAAAGAAGATTTTACGCTCTATCAAAACTATCCCAATCCTTTTAATTTTGAGACTAAAATTCCGTTTGATTTGCCTGAAAATGGCTCTGTGCATCTCACTGTTTCTGACCTTTCGGGAAGGATTTTGGAGGATATTACGCGTTCTTTTTCTAAAGGATTTAACGAAATTATTTACCAACCTCAGTTAAATAATACAGCATCGGGTATTTTAATTTATCGTTTAGAAGTTAATAAAGAAGTGAAAACTCGAATGATGTTTTTTGAAAAATAACTAAATGTTGATAATTTTTATCAACATTTAGTTATTTTTACAGCCAAATCAAGCAACAATAGAGCAAACGCACTCATTTCTAATAACTATTCAAGTTTAAAATAAATCAAATTCATGAATTACAAGCAAGATTTCGTTTACGTGCAGGGTACTGAACCACATCGTATGCGTACAAAAGAAATTATCACAGCCCATCCAGAAGTCAAACAACTGATTAGTAAAAATCCAGCAACGTTCGGTTGGATTGCGCTGTGCGTATTTTTTCAAATCGGCGTAGCGTATTTGCTTCGCGATCAAAGCTGGTGGGTGATTGCGGCGGCGGCATGGTTGGTGGGTGCATTTCCCACGCATACCTTGTTCGTATGCATACATGAAGCGGCGCATAATCTGATTTTCAGAACGCCCCGTTTTAATATATTTGCTGGCATTTTTGCCAATTTGCCTTCTGTTCTGCCTTCAGCCATTTCATTCAAAAATTATCATATCAAACACCATGCTTTTCAAGGCGTTCACGAATTAGACGCTGATTTGCCAAGCGAATGGGAAGCCAAACTCATCAATAATTATTCTCTCGGAAAAGCCTTGTGGATGCTATTTTTTCCTGTTTTTCAAGCCGTTCGGACGATTCGTTGTAGCGAATTGGCTGTTTTTGATCGTTGGGTGGTGTTGAATTTAGTGGTTCAAATGACGTTCAATGTGGCGGTTATTTACTTTTGGGGATGGGCTGCATTTGCTTATTTGACGCTTAGTTTTTTCTTTTCAGTGGGCTTGCATCCATTGGGAGCGCGTTGGATTCAAGAGCATTATTTGGTTTTGGATCAAAGTCAAGAGACATATAGTTATTATGGTCGTTTGAATGGTGTGAATTTGAACGTTGGTTTTCACAATGAACACCACGATATGCCATCTATTCCATGGAATAATTTACCGAAATTGAAGAAAGCAGCACCTGAGTTTTATGATGATTTATTGCATCATACCTCTTATACGAAGCTATTTTTCACCTTCCTTTTCAGTCAAGAAGTGGGGCTTTTTTCTCGCATTTTGAGGAAAGAACGCGGCATTGTGAAGATGGATGATAACTCTACACCAGACGTTCAAATCATCAAAAATCAAACGCCAGCTGAAAAAAAAGCTAATGAAATGGCTTTAAATAATTAAAAAACACATTCGATTTCGGATTTGGGATTTGGGATTTCGGACACGACCGAAATCCCAAATCGATTAACTCATTGATAATCAATTGTTTATAAATTTCATTTAAAATACTGAGGGGGTTGGTTTCGCAATGAAATCAACCCCCGCAGTATTTTAAATGAAATTACATTATAAATTTACTTAAACTTAGCTTAAACCGCTGGCAAGCTTTTGGTGATTATTTTTAAGGTCATTCATTTTATTTTTAACAATTAAAATACATAATCATGGCAAAAGCTAAAAAATCATCTAAAAAATTGTCTCCACAAGGGCAAGACAAAGTTGAAGAAGTGATGCATGAATTCAAAGAAGGCGAATTGCATTCAGGCAAAAGTGATATTATTGTTACTGACCGTAAGCAGGCGATTGCTATTGCTTTGAGTGAAGCACATCGAGAAGAGGAATCTTCAGGTAAGAAAAAATAATTTCAAGAGTTTATTGGGTTATAAATGCTAAAGCAAAATAACTCAATAACCTAATCAACAATAACTTTTGAGACACCCCCTCAGTATTTATACTTATTTCAATCCCTTTTTACCTTTCCAATTCCACTCACATTTTTTCTTAAAGATTTTGGCTCGCCTCGATAGCGAATACTGCCCATGCCTGACACTGCCGCTTCTAAATCATTTTGCACATTACAAGAGAGCTTGCCCAAGCCGCTGATATGGCAATGGGCATCTTGAATCACCAAATCGAGTACATCAATATTGCCTGTGCCGCTCAATCCTATAGTCGCTTGAGTTGCTTTGCCGCTGATGTCGATATTGCCAACGCCGCTGAGTTCGACGGACAATTGTTCTATTTCTACATCTCTGAAATGCAAATTATTAGCTCCACTCATCAAAATAGAGAGGGTTTTACTTGTTAATTTGTTTTCAGATTGGATTTTTCCCGCCCCTGAAAAATCAATATTTTCAAATGAAGGGGCTGAAATATGGATGGTCAATTTTTCCATATTGTCCCAAATATCGCAGTCTCTATCCAATCGAATTTTCAGGACGCCATTGATGACTTGCGTTTCCAAAAGTTTAATCAATTTGCTCCGACCTTCGGCTACGAAACTGAATGAATCGGCTTGTGTGAGGTAAATATCCGCCGCCAGACTGGCATGAATAGCCGTAAAATCTTTCACATCTCGTCTATCAACAAGGTCTGAGGGTTTCCTGTTTTGAGCAAAACCGAGATTGAGAAACAGCAAAATCATTGAAAAAATATGCAATAATGTCTTCATGACGTCTTATTTTTTAATTTTATGAAAATGAAAATCTTAAAATAAAGACATTTGAAAGAGATAATACCCCTATTGAAAGTGTTTGATTTTCAATAATTTATCTAAATTTGAGTTCATTTTTAAATTTCAATGATGAAAAAATTAACAGTCATTTCAAAAATTTTATTTCTCTCAATGGCATTTTCATTGAGCAATTGTCATGAATCAATAGCACAACAAGCGGCTCAAACAGCGACTGTGCTGGCACCTGACGACTTTGAAGCAAAAGCCATCAAAACCAATGTACAACTCATAGATGTGAGGACGCCCGATGAATACAAAGCTGGGCATATCTTGAATGCCAAAAACATTAATTTTTATGATGCTGATTTTAAGGCGCAGATGGATAAATTGGATAAATCCAAGCCCATTGCTGTCTATTGTGGCGTCGGCGGCAGAAGCGGCAAGGCTTCAACGATATTGACTCAGTTGGGTTTCAAAACGATTTATGATTTGCAGGGCGGTATGACTGCTTGGAAAGCGAAGGGGAAAATAGTGAAAAGTGAATAGTGAATAGTGCACCAAAGGTACTAAATGTGGTAGCTGGGTTTTGTCTAATATCTATGATCTAATTGTCTAAAATCTTAAAATAAGCCATTAGCGGCACTTGGCTACTAATGGCTATTTTTTATACAATTAATTAGAAGAATTTTCAAGATAAGTCAATAATTTTTGTAAACCACTGATCATTGAAGCAGATTCTTCTTGACTCATAATGCCGTTATCGTTTAAATGTGCTCTTGTTAGTTGAATTTCTCTGCGCAAAACTGTTAGAAATTCAATACCTTTTTCTGAAAAAGATACTATTACTACCCTTGAATCTCTTTGATCAGTTTTGACATTGACGTACCCCTCAGTATTCACCTCTTTTACAAGTTTACTCATGGCTTGCTTGGTGACACCTGCACGATTAGCCAAAGTAACGATATTAGTGCCTTCAAAATCCAAGTTTTCAAACACGCTTAAATGCCTCGCACTCAATCCTGAATGTCCACTTTTTTCAAGTCGGTTTGAGATTTCATGAGTTAAGTATCGTGTAACTTGACGTATGATTCGGACGCTATTTGTTTGATTGAATTTTTTATATAAATCAATCTCTTCTTGAATACTCAATTTGGTTTGAATCATCATTATATTTAAATTATTATTTTTACATTTAATTTCGAATCGGTTATTAAGACTAAATGTTTTGAAAAAGTAACGGAAAAGCAGTAGAAAATATAAATAAATTATAAAATATGGCAGTTATTGCATTAGAAGGTATGCATTTTAGGGCATTTCATGGGCTTTATGAAGAGGAGCGAATTATCGGAAACGATTTTATTTTAGATGTTGAAATTATGACCGATATTTCAAAAGCTATCGTCGTACATGAGCATGGTATTGATAAAATTGACAATACAATCAACTATGAAACGGTGTATGAAATTTGCAAAATCGAGATGGCAACACCCTACAAATTGCTCGAACATTTACTTGAAAACATTGTATTGTCTTTGAAAAATCAATTTAAAAGCATGAATCAAGTGAGTATTAAGATAAGAAAGCTTAATCCACCAATGGGAGGGCGAGTTAATTGGTCGTCTGTAGAAGAAACTTTTAATTTTGTGCGACAGTGTGGGAGATGTGGCAAACCCATGATTTGCTATGATCCAACCTCTAAAATTAATACCTGCTGGTGTGTGGATGAGCTGGTAAAAATACATCCTCGCACTTTAGAAATGCTCAAAACCCAATTCAAAGGCTGTTTATGCAGAAAATGTGTAGAGGAATTTGCAGGATAAATTATGATTGTCTTAACGTGACTTTCTTTTTATTCGGCGTTTAAATAACACATAAAACAATTTTTTTTTTCAATTTCAATTTTCAATTAAATAAAATGACTAAGACATTCGGAATATTACTCATCGCTTTTACTCTCACATTTACCGCTTGCGACGTGCTTCAACAGGTAGCGACAACTGCCCTCGAAAAAGGCTTGACCAATGAAGACATTGGTGGCGGCTTAAAAGAAGCGTTGACATTGGGCATCGGTAAAGGCTCGGACGTGCTTTCTCAAAAAGGCGGGTATTTCAATTCGGCTTTTAAAATTCTTTTGCCACCTGAAGCTCGTCAGGTGACTGATAGATTGAAAATAATCCCTGGTTTCAATAAAGCGGAAGACATTATTTTAGAAAAAATCAACTCTGGGGCGGAAGATGCAGCGGCGAAAGCCAAGCCTATTTTCGTCAATGCTATCAAGCAAATGACCATTTCAGACGCGCTCAATATTTTGATGGGCGATAAAAATGCTGCCACAGAATACTTGAAACGAACAACTTATCAAGCACTTTATGCTGAATTTAATCCCGTTATCGTTACGTCGCTTGATAAATTTGATGCTCGTAAATATTGGGGTGATGCGGTCAATACGTACAACAAAATTCCTTTGATTAAAAAAGTGAATCCAAGCCTTGATGAATACGTAACCACGCAAGCTCTCAACGGTTTGTTTACAATGGTAGCTGAAAAGGAGCTTTCTATTCGCTCCAATACAGGTGAGCGAGTAACTAATTTGTTGCGTCGTGTATTCGCAAAGCAAGACGGTAGGTAAGAGTTATCAATGAAACTTTTCACTATTAATATTCAATTTTAAAGGCAATTTTAGCCGCCTTTTCTACTTTTACAAGCATTTTTTTAAATGGCGGAGCTGACATAAAACCTCTCGCATCATTTGAAACACCCCAACCTTCTACAGGCTGCCCAAATATTCCTTTGTCTAATTTTCCATTATTGTTCTCATCATGAAAAGCCCTGACAGCATACTCGCCGATGGGCAAATCTTTTATTTGAAAAACTGCATTTTTTTCAGATGCCGCACGCGTTATTTTACTGAGGGGTTGATCATTTTTATCAACAACCATTAAAAAAAGCGTGCCGCCTAAATTGAAATTAACATTTTTCAATTCGATTGTTAACTGGACTGTGTTGGGCATTTTAAAAGCAAATAAGGGTAATAATAAGAGAATGAGGATAAGAACGTTTTTGAATAATAGATGCATCAATCAAAATTTTTATGAAAAGAATAAATGTAAAAGCCCTCCTTTTGGGAGGATTAAGAGGGAACGATAACTTTTTGCAAAAAAAAAAGAGGGCAGTTATATACTGCCCTCCCCAAACTATTACAAACAAAACCAACTAAAACCAGAGGAAATTTATTTCTTAATCTTTCACTTCCACATTATCAATAATGATTAAGAATGAATCATGATTCAAAATAAAGCCTTTATTTTTACAATTGCTCGTATTAAGATAGTAATTAACATTTCATTGGGATTTATTTAAATTCTATTTAATACTTGGGTATTGGTTTTCAAAAGAATTTAAAAAAAATCTAAAAAAAGCCGTCCTGGAGTCAACCAGGACAGCTCTAACAACAAACTTATAATCCCATGAACATAAATCTTTGCAGAATAACTTTTCATTCCGCCTATATTTTTCAAATAATATTGATCTTCTTAAAAAGATGCCTTTGGCAAATTCTATCGTTAATTTGTTTGTTGAATTCAACAAACTTTAACTTATTATATCAAAGACGCCGTTTCTTATCGATGTATTGCATAAAAAAATCATATTAACGTTTCATTAACGATTTCCCTTTTCTGTGACGTCAAAATCGAGATATTGTTGTTTATACAAAAACGGATAATTGACTGCTTTAGTTCGCAAAACATATTTTTTTAAATAAATATGACATTTATTTTACAATTAATCAATTTTTTATATCTTTGCGTCGTTAACTATTCACCTGTCCTTGTGACAGTGGTTTTGGAACAACCTTTTGTAATCCTACGATTTGCGGTTTAACAGCCGTTCCAAGCTGTCTTTCTCAAGGAGACGGCTTTTTTTATGCTTTTATCTCTCATTTAAGCATATTTAATTGACTTTTCAATAAAATAATAACAAATTGAAGAGTCAAAACGTTGTGTTGTAACCTCCTTTTTTTTCGTCGGTCAAATCAATAAAATTTTATCTCATTATTATTAGAACAGCTTTATCATTATGATTCATGAAAAGCGGACGCCTTCTAATGTCCGAATTAAACGATTTTTGAAAATCATGATTTTGACCACTTTCACACTCGGCGTTATTAGCGTCATTCTTTTTGAAGAAATGGCTATGCCATATATTCCCATCACTCCTTGGAAACGCACGGGCGCAGAAACACCTGAATCGTATGGCTTAAAGTACGATAGCCTTGCTGTAGAGGTAGAAAAGGGCTTTATACTGAGGGGGTACTTTGTTCACTCAGCATTGCCGAATCCATTGGGGACAATGGTTTTATTGCATGGCATTGGTAGCTGCAAAGAGGCAAATTTAGGTTTTTCTCGCATTTTATCTGATAATGGCTTCAATGTTATCATTTATGATCAACGGGCGCATGGCAAAAGCGGCGGACAATATTGCACTTTCGGCTTTTATGAGAAAGAAGATGTTTCCAAATTTGTGGATATAGCGGTGGCAAAATATCCTGATTTGCCTGTAGGCATTCATGGTGCGTCGCTTGGTGGGGCAGTGGCTTTGCAGGCTTTGGAGCATGATAAACGTTTGAAATTTGGCATTATTGAAAGCACTTTTAATACTTTGGAAAACGTGGTGATTGAATACGGACGCGGTTATTTCAAATTCCGAAGCCGTTGGTTGGCTCAAAGGGTTTTGACAAAATCGGCTGACATTGCGCGGTTCAAACCCTTTGATATTAAGCCCATCGAATCTTGCAGAAATATAGAGCAACCTATATTAATGGTGCATGGCGATATGGATGAAAAAATTCCGATGGAGTTCAATAAAGAAAATTTTGAAGCATTAAAATCCACTGATAAAGAATTTTATGAAGTGAAAGGAGCAGGGCATAATAATGTGGGAGAAATAGGCGGCGATGCCTATTTGAAAAAAATGATGACCTTTTTACAACGACAAGTGAATCATATTATGGAACATACAAATTAGGGCAAAAAAAAACTCGCAACATTTTTCATGCCACGAGTCTCCAAAAACGAATCTTACAATTTTTAACCAAAACTTACAGATATGTTAAAGACAAAATATGTGCCAAATATTAATTTTATTATATTCAAATGAAATATTTTTATAAAAAATTGAAAATCATTAATTTATAATGGTTAAATTAGTTAAATATTAATAAAACATCTTTTTAATTCAATAAGTTCTACCCTTTTAGTTTTGAGAATGCAGAGCAATTCTATTCCCTTCGCTGTCTTCAAAGACTGCCATGTAGCCAATCTCAGGCGTGATTTGAGTTTTCGGTTGCAATATTTTACCGCCTGCAGACTCCACCCTACCCAGCATGACACTCAAATCATCGTTTCCATTCAGATAGACCAATGAGCCATGATGTGATGGTACATACGTCTCATGCTTAACCAAACTGCCTCCGACGGCTTCTTGATTTTCCATCGGCAACCAACCCATTAGAAAACCGCCGAAGTTTTCGACTTGAATAGGCCCATCCATTAATTTTGAATAAAAAGCAACCGCTCTATCCATATCGGATACCGGAATCTCGAACCAATTGATTAGATTTTTCATTACACAAAGATTTTTTAAAGTTTTAACAAATAATTTTAAATAATGAACAAAAATAAAATAATTGTTTTAAAATTGCAAATAAAAAAAGCCTGCTTTCTTTCAAAAACAAGCTTTTTTTATGCAATATACTGAGGGGTCATTATTGTTCAGAGAAACTGGTTCAAGTCGAGTTAAGTTGAAACTTATCTCTAATCTAACATCTAACATCTATTAGTCTAACATCTCCTACAATTATTGCTGCTCGGCAGTAGTGGCTTGAGAATTCACAATGGATTGAATATCATTGGTCAAACCCTCCAATTGTTTTGCCATATCCGAAAATTGCTTGACTTTATCAGCAGATTTTTGAAAACCTGTATCGCTCGGCATGGCATCCACTTTTTGTTCAAGTGCAATCTTACGCTGTTCGAGTTGAGCTACTTGGCGTTTAAGCTCAGGGTCATTGGTTTCGGTGGCGTGTGACCTTAGACGTTGAATGACATCTTGCATTTTAGACAGAGCTGCATCGTATTTACCTGCATCAAATTTATCTTTTTCAGACCGAACAAGCCCGCGCATTTCAGTAAAAACACCGCCCACACCTTTGAAAATACGGCGCGATTGGTCTTTTTCGCTGGCTGATCCAAAAAAATAGTTGTATATAACAATACAAACAACTGCTAATAAGGCTAATTTAAAAAGACTTCTTATCATGATTCGAGAGTTTTATGATGAAATATGAATTCTTATTTTCAAACAAAATTAAAACATTTTTTTTATTTTTCGGATTCGACAAAAGGTAATTGTCGAATTTCAATTTCAAAATACACGGATATTGCTTTGGGTTGTTTATTTTTAATTTTAATAAAATGAAGCGGCTTCGGCATTGCATCACGCCTGTACCATTAACATTTAGACGAAATTGAATCTTTTGGTTACTTAACAAGAAGCGGAATCGGAGTTCCGCACTACAAAATCCAAAACGTATGAAAAAAAAGTTGACACATTTGATGAGTGTCGTTTTGATGACCATCTTGGTTTTGCAAAATGGCTTGGCTCAAAAAACATTTCCTCAAAATGGCGTTTATGACGAGCGCGATGGCATATTTGCCTTCACCAACGCCACTATTTTCAAATCATGGAATGAGAAATTGGAAGGCGCAACGCTGCTCATTCGCGATGGGCGCGTGGAAGCCATCGGTAAGGACATCGCTATCCCGAAAGATGCGGTGGTTTTTGATTTGAAAAATAAATTTATTTACCCTTCTTTCATTGAGCCATTCGGCAATTATGGAATGCCCGAGGCAGTCAGAGGAGAAGGAAGTGCAGGTGGTTTTGGTCGCCAAATGCAGCAATTGCTCTCCAATAAAAAAGGCGCATTTTCATGGAACGAAGCCTTGCGGACGGAGTTTAAGGCGCATGAAGCCTTTGCTTTTAATGAAAAAGATGCCGAATTACTGAGGGGTATCGGCTTTGGTGCTGTCATGAGCCACAAAATGGATGGTTTGAGCAGAGGCACGGGCGCAGTGGTGACAACGGCGGCTGACCGCGAGCATAGCACCATCATCAAGCCGATGGCGGCGCATATTATGTCGTTCTCGAAAGGCACTTCTACTCAGAACTATCCAGGGTCGCTCATGGGAGCAATTTCTCTTTTTCGACAGACCTATTTAGATGGTCAATGGTATGCAAAAGAGGGCGCAAAAGAAGAGAAAAACTTCTCACTTGAAGCGTGGAACAATGTGCAAACTCTCCCTCAAATTTTTGAAGTGAGTGATAAATTGGAAGCTTTGCGAGCAGCTAAATTGGGTGCTGAATTTGGAAAAAAATACATTATCAAAGGACGCGGCGATGAATATCAGCGCATAGATGCGATGAAAGCCTTGAACACGACCTTCATTTTACCGCTCAATTTCCCTGAAGCATTTGACGTGGAAGACCCTTACGATGCTTTGAATACGCAGCTTTCAGATATGAAACATTGGGAAATGGCACCTGCTAATGCTGCTTATTTAGCGAAAGCAGGTATTGAATTTACCTTTACTGCTCAAGGTTTGAAAGATAAAAAAGATTTAATTAAACAAATCAGAACAGCTATAGAAAATGGTTTGAGCGAAAGCGATGCCTTGAAAGCTTTGACAGAAATACCTGCTAAGTTATTGGGAATCAATGACTTAGGCAATTTAAATAAAGGCAGTATCGCTAATTTTTTAATTACCTCAACGCCTGTTTTTGCAAAAGATAGTAAAATATTTCATAATTGGGTGCAAGGCAAAGGCTATATCATCAACGACTTGGATAAGCCGAGTTTGGAAGGCACTTATAGTTTTCAATACGGCACGAATGTTTATAAAATGATGCAAGTATCGGCTACGGGTGAGATGCAGATTTATAAAACGGACTCCTTGAAAACCAAAGCAGAGGTGAGCCAAAGCCGCAACAGCGTGACGATTTCGTTCACGCCACCGAGCGAGAAGGAAGTCGTGCGCCTCTCAGGTATTATGGACGGTGGCATGATGCGCGGACGTGGACAAATGGGCGATGGTACATGGGTGAGTTGGGAAGCTGCGCCGATGGCATTTACTGGCAAAGTAGATGCTAAAACAGACGCTAAATCGACCCCCTCAGTATTATCAGCAAAAGGCGATATTACGTATCCGTTTGGTGCATATGGTCGTAAAGAATTGCCTAAATCTGAGCGCGTTTTGTTCAAAAATGCCACAGTTTGGACGGGCGAAGCGGATGGCGTTTTAGCGAATACCGATGTATTAATTGAAAATGGTAAAATCATTCAAATTGGTAAAAATTTGGCGGCTGCCAATGGTAAAACGGTGGATGCTACAGGCAAACACCTTTCTGCTGGTATCCTCGATGAGCACAGCCACATTGCTATATCTAAAGGTGTCAACGAAGGCACTCAAGCCTCTACGGCTGAGGTTCGGATTGGTGATGTTTTGAATTCTGAGGATGTCAATATTTATCGTCAATTGGCTGGCGGTGTCACAACGAGTCATTTATTGCATGGTTCCGCGAATCCGATTGGTGGGCAAACGCAATTGATAAAATTGCGTTGGGGCTACGAGCCTGATAAGTTGAAATTTGAAAACTGGGATCAATTCATCAAATTTGCTTTGGGTGAAAACGTGAAGCAATCCAATTGGGATGTACCTGACAATCAGCGCGTCCGTTTTCCTCAAACGCGCATGGGTGTAGAGCAAGTTTATGACGATCATTTTCAAAGGGCAAAAGAATATGCTGCCTTGAGAAAATCAGGTAAATCCTTTAGAAAAGACATTGAATTGGAGTGTTTAGCAGATATTTTAGAGAAAAAATGCTTTATCACTTGCCATAGTTATGTGCAAAGTGAAATTAATATGTTGATGAAAGTGGCTGAGAAATACAATTTCAATGTCAATACTTTTACCCATATTTTAGAGGGTTATAAAATAGCTGATAAAATGGCAAAACATGGCGTAGCGGCAGCCGGTTTTGCGGATTGGTGGAGCTATAAATTGGAGGTTTATGAAGCCATTCCTGAAAATGCAGCTATGATGAATTCGCAGGGTGTCCTCACCGCTATCAATTCCGATGATGCTGAAATGGCGCGTCGCCTCAATCAAGAAGCAGCCAAAAGTATGATGTATGGCGGTATGAAAAATGAAGCGGAAGTATGGAAATTCGTCACGCTTAACCCTGCAAAAATGCTGCACGTTGACAATCGCATAGGCTCTATCAAAGTGGGAAAAGATGCGGACGTGGTGTTGTGGTCGGAGAACCCCCTCAGTATTTACGCCAAAGCTGAACAAACTTATGTGGATGGCATTAAGTTTTTTGATCGTGAAGAAGATAAAAAAATGCAAGCGGATATTCGGACAGAACGCGCCCGCCTTGTGAATAAAATGCTGAAAGCGAAGAAAGGTGGCGCACCTACTCAGCCAGCTTTGGCACGTGTGCAGAAGCTGTATGAATGTGAGGATGTGGATGATGAGTTGAAGGATTAAATAACAACAATTTTAAAGTGAAAGCCATAGGCTATTAAATTATAAAAAAATGGTTAAATATAGATATTTACTAATTTTTACAGCATTGATTTTCAATATCTTAGAAATAAATGCTCAAACCATTCCTACACCAGCCGCCGCGCAAAATGAGTCTATTCTCATCATGAATGCGAAGGCGCATATTGGCAACGGGAAGGTGATTGACAACGCCGTAATCGGTTTTGAGAACGGTAAAATTACACTTGTAGCGGATGCCACGACAGTTCGGATAGACGGTTCAAAATATAAAAAAACCATCGATGCGAGCGGCAAACACGTGTATCCAGGCTTGATTGCACCCAATACGCCGCTGGGTTTGGTAGAGATTCAGAGCGTTAGAGCGAGTGTGGACTTAGCTGAAATTGGTTCGATGAATCCCTCAGTACGGAGCATTGTGGCATACAATACCGACTCGCAAGTGCCGCCGACGGTGCGTTCGAATGGTATTTTATTGGCTCAAATCGTGCCTCAAGGTGGTCGAATCAGCGGTCAATCAAGTGTCGTAGAATTGGATGCTTGGAACTGGGAAGATGCCGCTTACAAAATGGATGGCGGTATGCACCTCAATTTGCCAGGCATTTATGGCGTTACTTTTGACTTTTTAGCAGGCAGTATTTCAGTGAAAAAAAATGAAAAATATAGTACTGAAATGAATGAGTTGGATGCGTTTTTCAAAGAAGCTCAGGCTTATACCAAAAAGGACAATCCACTACCTAAAAACCTGAAATTTGAAGCGATGCGCGATGTTTTTTCAGGAAAAAAGACACTTTTTATCCATTGCAATTTGGCGAAGGAAATTACTGAGGGGGTGTTGTTTGGGAAAAAATATGGTTGCAAAACCGTGATTGTAGGCGGTAAAGACTCATGGATGGTGACGGATATATTGAAAGCGAACAACGTGGCAGTTATTGTGAGTGAAACGCAAGACTTGCCCTCACGCAATGACGATGATATTGACCAACCGTTCAAAACGCCTGCTATGCTCAAGGCGGCTGGCGTACAGTTTTGCATGAGTGTGAGCGGTGGATGGCAGTCGCGCAATTTACCTTTGATGGCAGGTCAAGCGGTTGGTTTTGGCTTGGCTTATGAAGATGCTATTGCTGCTATGACTTCTGAAACCGCTAAAATTATGGGCATTGATGCCACCGTCGGCACTTTGGAAACAGGCAAAGATGCTACGCTCATCATTACTGAGGGGGATGTGCTCGACATGCGGACGTCCAAATTGACTCATGCTTTTATCAGAGGTAAAGACATAAATCTCGATAATAAACATAAGCAATTGACTAAGCGTTTTCAAACAAAATATGATCGGCAGGGGAAGAGGTAATAGGCTGTTTTGAAATTTAAAAAAATCCGATGCTTGAGGGCATCGGATTTTTTTTATAACAAATTGTTCAAAAAGTCGTTGGACAAGCAGTCTGTTTTTAAATTTGTTCTTTCAATTTTTTATTAAAATATATTTTACATAAAAAATTGACAATCAATAATTTATAAAATAAATAAATCAACCATAAATGATAGACGCCTATATTTTCGACGCCCTCAGAACGCCGCGCGGCAAAGGCAAATCAACAGGCTCGCTGCATCAAGTGCGGGCTATTGAGTTGCTGACAACCGTGCTGAAAGAAATGCAAAATCGCCATAAGTTGGACACATCGCAAGTGGACGATGGCATATTTGGCTGCGTGACGCCCGTTGAAGATCAAGGGGGGAATATTGCTAAGGCGGCTCTGCTTTTTGCAGATTGGGACAACAGCGTGGGTGGTATGCAAATCAACCGTTTTTGCTGCTCGGGATTGGATGCGGTAAATTTGGCGGCGATGAAAATCAGGTCGGGCTTGGAGGATATAATTGTGGCGGGCGGTGTGGAAAGCATGAGCCGAGTGCCGATGGGGCATGACGATGGACCTATTTTGTACGACCCCGACGTGGTGGGTAAAATTAATTATATCCCGCAAGGAGTGGCAGCGGATTTAATTGCGACGATTGAAGGGTTTAGCCGTGAACAAGTGGATGCTTATGCGCTGCAATCTCAAAATCGGGCAGCTTCCGCTCAACGCAATGGGTATTTCTCAAAATCCATTGTTGAAATAAAAGACAGAACGGGTTTGACCATTTTGAACCATGACGAACATGTGCGCCCTGATGTGACTTTTGAAGCGTTGAGCCAATTGTCATCATCATTTTTTGATTTGGGAGAAAGTGGCTTTGATGCGATGGCTATGAAAAAATACCCCTCAGTAGAAAAGGTCAATCACGTGCATACGGCTGGCAATTCGTCGGGTATAGTGGATGGTGCAGCGGCAGTTTTGGTCGGCACACTTGAAAAAGGGGTGGCATTGGGTTTGACACCACGTGCTCGCGTATTGGCGACCTCCGCCGTGAGTACAGAGCCGACAATTATGCTAACAGGTCATGTGGCGGCGGCTAAAAAGGCTTTAAAAAAAGCAGGTTTGACCATAAAAGACATTGATTTATGGGAGGTCAATGAGGCATTTGCAGCGGTGGTGCTCAAATTTCAGAAAGATATGGGCGTTGATGATAGCATTATTAATGTGAATGGAGGTGCAATTGCACTCGGTCATCCACTTGGAGCTACGGGTGCTATGATGCTCGGGACAGTGTTGGATGAACTTGAAAGACGTAATTTAAAACGGGCTTTGATTACCTTATGCGGGGGCGCAGGTATGGGCGTAGCGACGATTATTGAAAGAATTTGAAATTTCGATTAGTCAAATTTTTATAATTTATACCCCCTCAGTATTTGGCGTAAAAAAGCTATTTTTTATCAACAACGATGAAAAATAGCTTTTTTTATGCTTGATACTGAGGGGGTATATTTTGTTGAGAATTAAATAATGATGATAATTTACGCTTCATGTATATAATTTTTCATTTAAAATAATTGGCTAATATGTTTTGCACGGTATTTGCAATTACAATTATTACTATATATTATGTACTTAAAAAAAGGTGTGAAAGCGTAATTGAATCTAATGCGACAATTGAATATTTGAATGGTAGGACGGTTATTAATAATGGGAAGTATCATTTTATGGGTGGGTTGTCACCGTAAAATGGTGATGAATGGGACTGATTCAGACCAAATGGACGTTGTTGCGAATAAAATAGATACAACGGTGAATGCGGCAGATGATTTCTACGATTGGGCTAATGCGGGTTGGTTCAAAGCTTTTCCGATGCCACCTACTGAGAGCAAATGGGGTATGGAAGCGATGGTAAATGAAGATATTTTTCAAAACACGATTACCGTTTGTCGAAATTCGTCAGTGAGTGAAAATATTTTAGGCAGTGTAGAACAGAAAATCGGTGATTTATGGGCAACTGGCATTGATACTTTGACGACCGAGTTGCAGGGCTTGACAGCCATCGAGCCTATGCTTGATCGCATTTCGAGTATTAACAATTTTCAAAGCTTTTTTGCTGTTACGGGTCAAATTCAAGCACATAATATTAATCCATTGTTTTGTGTATATGTGTATCAAGATAAAATGTGCAGTGATAAATATGCTTTGTATTTGAGTCAAGGCGGTTTAGGTTTGTTTGAACGCGATTATTATTTAAACAATGATGATATGAACCGAAAAATTCGGAATGCCTATCTCAATTATTTAACAATCACTTTTACCAATTTAGGCGAATCCCCAAGAACCGCTTTGCTCCATGCCAGTTGTGTTTTGAAAATTGAAACTTTTTTAGCTCAAAAACATATCAGCTTGGATGAAGTGCGGGGACCTTATGAAAGCTACAACAAATTATCAGTTAGTGATTTGGAGAAATTGACCCCCTCAGTATCATGGCGTGTTTTGTTCGATAATATGAAAAGTCCGATTGACTCTGTAGTCGTTGAGCAGTTAGATTTTGTCAAACATTTGGATGATGGTTTCAAGCAATTTGCTTTGGAAGATTGGAAATGCTATTTGAGATTTTGGTATATCAACTCTATCTCGGCTTATTTACCTTCTCGCTTTAATACGGCACAATTCGATTTTTATGGCAGAGTAGTAGATGGGCGTCAGCAAAAAAAACCACGTTGGAAATTTCTTTTAGAGAATGAAGAAAAGTATTTGGGCGATGGTTTGGGGCGGCTTTTTGTAAAAGATTTTTTTTCAGAGAAATCTAAAAAAAGATATTCGGATATGGTAGAAAGTGTGAGAACTGCTTTTATTGAAAATATAAAAGAATTGGATTGGATGAGCCAGGCTACCAAAGAACATGCCCTGAAAAAATTGAAAGGCATGAAAAAGAAAATAGGCTATCCAACTTATTGGAAGGATTTTGCAGATATGAAAATTGATAGGACAAGTTATGTTAAAAATATATTGAGTGCCAATCAATGGTGGTTTAAAAGGGATATATCTAAACTTAAAAAACCAGTTGACCGCAATGCTTGGAATATGACACCTCAGGAGTACAATGCTTATTATAGCCCAGCAAATAATGAAATTGTGATTTCAGCAGCTGTTTTGACAATTCCAGGCTTTGAAGATGATCAAATCGATGATGCCGTTGCATATGGATATGTAGCGAGTGCTACTATTGGTCACGAAATGACGCATGGGTTTGATATGGAAGGTAAAGAGTACGATATGAACGGCAATTTGCGGAAGTGGTGGAGTACTCAAGATTCCATTAATTATGTGAAACGAGCTATGCCGCTGATTTTACAATACAATAATTATATTGCTGTTGACACCATGCATTGTAAAGGTGAATCGACTTGGAATGAAAATATTGCTGATTTAGGCGGTGTAACAATTGCGTTGAGGGCTTTTAAAAAAACTGAGCAATATAAACAAGGTAAAAAAATAGCTGGATATACACCTTTACAACGGTTTTTTATGGGTTATGCTTTAGGTTGGATGACAGTTTATACAAAAGAGAGGCTAATAAGAAAAGTCTTATCAGATGATCACGCACCGCCGAAATGGCGTGTGAATGGTGTGCTATCCAATATTCCTGAATTTTATGAAGCATTTAATGTCAAACCGAATAATAAGATGTGGATTCCGCCTGCAAAAAGGGTGAAAATATGGTAATTGTATTTTTTAGATTTTTTAGATTTTAGACCAAACATGAGAAAACTACTGATAATACTCCTCATATTTTGTGGTGTAAGCTCTCAGCTTATCGCACAAAAAATTGTTGAAGGACGCGTTTTTGACGCTGAAACGAACAAACCCCTCAGTGGTGTTTTGATTTTCGCTAAAAATACTGTTAAAAGTGCATTGACTGACCCTTCAGGCAATTACCGCATTATCATTCCCGAAAAAGCGAATATTCTAATTTTCAATTTTAGAGGATATGCCCGACAGGAAGTCACAATCAAAGATATTAGCCATGTAGAAGTTGGGTTACGCAGTTTTTCATCGCGTGAAACTGAAAATATTGTTGTTATTGGCTCTCGCGACCAAACTCGAACTAAGGGCGACAGTTATGTAGCGGTAGATATTATCCCTGTTAAAGACGTGATGAACCAAACAGGTTATGTAGAACTGACTCAAATTTTGCATTATTTCGCTCCCTCTTTTAATGCCAATAAACAATCAGGATGTGACCTTGCTGACCATGTTGAGCCTGTTTCACTGAGGGGTTTAGGTCCTGATCAAATTTTATTTTTACTCAATGGTAAACGGTACATAACATCTGCAATCATTAATGTTTTTGGTATGCGAGGACGGGGAAATGTCAATACGGACTTGAATGCCATTCCTGCTTCAGCTATTGAGCGAATTGAGGTCTTACGTGATGGTGCAGCCGCTCAATATGGTTCGGATGCTGTGGCGGGTGTGGTGAATATTGTTCTAAAATCAGAAAAATCAGGTACGTCGGGTTCAGCCAGCTATGGCATTAACAATACGGGTTGGGGTGCAAGTTTGAATTATAAAGATTATGGCAAAATAATTCCTCGAACTGTTGATGGTGCTACTGTGAATGCGAATGTGACTCAAAGTTTTAAAATTGGAAAAGGAAATATGACTTTAACAGGCGATTATTTCACAAGAGCCTTTACATTTCGCCCCAATAATGACTCTGTTTTTCCTCATTTAAATTATCGTCAAAAATTTGGAGATGCCCAACAAAAAAGCAAAAGCCTCTATTTTAATGGTAAATTGCCTATAGGTCAACATGAACTTTATACATTTGGCGGTTATCAATCCCGTCAAACCGACTCTTATATTTGGACGATTCCGCCCGACGATTCAAGCAGAAACGTTTATGAAATTTTTCCTGATGGTTATAATCCACACCTCTTGACGGATGTTCAAAATTTATCATTTGTGGTAGGTGACAGAGCCAAAATTGGTGCTTGGAATGCTGATTTTAGCATTAACTATGGCGTCAACGATGTTTCTATTCATACAGCTAATACCCTCAATCCTTCTCTGTTGTCCAAATCTCGAACAACATTTTACAATGGCGGTTATCATGTAGGTCAACAATCAGTGAATGCAGATATTAATCGCAAATATGCCAAAATATTGAATGGTTTTAACTTGGCATTCGGTGGTGAATATCGTCGCTCAAATTATAAAATTATTGAAGGAGAAGATGCTTCTTGGAAAAATTATATGCCTAAGCCGTTGATTTTACTCCAACCCAATGGTTCATATGATACCATAAAAAAAGTGGGTACTTCGCAAGGCTTTCCAGGGGTTAGTACAAAAGATGCTTTGAATGAATATAGAACCAATATTGGATTTTATGCTGATGCAGAGTTGGATGTATCTTCCCAATTGCTCGCTGCAGGTGCTATTAGGTACGAAAATTACTCAGATTTTGGACGTGCAATAGGTGGTAAACTGGCTATTCGATATAAGCCTACCCCTCAGTATTCGATGCGTTTTTCGGCTCAAACTGGGTTTAGAGCACCTTCTTTAGCGCAAATCCATTTTCAATCTACTATCAATGATGTAGATGATTTGGGTGTTAATTATGAAAGAATTGTTGCTAACAGTAAAAGTGAATTGACAAAAAAAATTGGTATTCCTAATTTAACTGTTGAAAAATCAATCAATTTAGGTCTTGGATTCAACTACAATCCAAGCCAAATGTGGTCATTTTCAGCAGATGCCTACTATATTGGGGTGAATAATCGCATTATTTTGACAGGCTATTTTGATCAAGACGATGAAAAAATTGGAGATGATTTGAAAAAACTCAATGTTCGATACGCTCAGTTTTATATCAATGCCTTAAATACCGAAACAAAAGGTGTTGACCTTTCAGCAACATTCAAAACCAATATTAAAAATACAAAACTCAATATGACCTTCATTGGCAATTTCAATAAAATGACGACTCCAGTTATTAAAACAAACGACAATTTTAAGGGTAAAGAAGACCAACTCATCAGCCGTAGAGAATTACAATTTATTATTGCGGCTGCTCCAGCTTCAAAATTTCACTACAACTTGAATTATATTGTTAAAAAATCGAACTTCAATCTCAATTTTACTTATTTTTCAAAAATTGAAATTGTTCCTCTTTCAGAAGTAACCACTTTCAATAATACTTACTCACCACGCTTAGTCACCGACATAAGCTATGGGTTAAAACTCAATAAAAAACTTTCAATCATGGTTGGTGTTAACAATCTTTTTGACGTCTATCCATCCATTCAAAGGACAGATATTACTGATTCAGGTGGGCAATGGGAAGGCGTTCAGAATGGGAATGCTGGAGCGTTTTTGTTTTCTCGATTGTCTTTTTCTTTTTAAATTTGATAGAAATACTCAATTATACTGAGGGGGTGCTGTTCAAATAAAAAACGCATAAAATATTGACTGCCAATATTTTATGCGTTTTAAAATTCATTTTATTTTAGTTAGAAGCCGATTTGATAACCTTTTTAATAGCTATTTTATACTGGCTTTTATATCGAATAAAATAAACCCCATTTGGTAAATCATGCGTTTTGACTTGCACTTGATAATGCCCTCTATTTTTCGATTCTGTTTGGATATTTTTAACAATCCGCCCATTAATATCTACCAAACTCATATCGACATTTTCAAAATCTTGATTCACTTCGTATTCAATTTGCACTGACTCGTTGAAAGGATTGGGTGTGACAAGCAACCCTTCAGTCATTTTACTGAGGGGGGGCTGGCTATTTTCGTTTGAAATAGCCACACCACCTCCTCCATTGCCTGAGCCTGTACAACAAGGAAATGTAGAAGGTGCTGCCACAAAAGATGTCCCTTGCTTGACTTCAAATCCCGCATTGAGCGTAATGGTAGGTGACCAATAATCTACTTGCCTATCGCCTTGTAAAACGGATGTGGAGGTGATAGATTGTGAGGCTCGATAGTCGTTTAATGGGCTTTGTGGCAATGTGAACATTGATGCAGTATAACACAATAGTGCGTATTGTGGATTATAAGTTAATATACCGTTAAACATAGTTTCCCATTGACAGGGAGTTATCGAATAGCTTCTATTGCCTTGTCCCATTAGATTATTACTTGTACCTCCTGTATTACAAGCACCCAAAACAGTACCATTACAATTAATGGTACCACCATTACCAGGACCAGAATCAGGTCCACAAGTCGTCACTTGTGGGCATCTTGGATTACATTCTGTATTTACATTTAAATCAATATTTTTACATTCATTATCACAATAATAACTATGATTTAGCCCTAATCGATGCCCTAATTCATGATTCAAGATCCTTTTATCGTCTAAAAACCCAAAGAAATAATGACAATAGAAGTCATAAATAAAAATATTATTATCATTCTGAGGCCCAAGTGAATATACAAATCCACCCCAATTACAAGCTGGAGAATTTGGGGTATTATCATTGAGTATTACAATATCAATTACTTTATTACCATATTTTGAACTATAAGATTGCCCATTTTGATAAAACCAAATCCCACCATTAACATCTGAATAATTTTCAGGTTCAGAATATAATTTATATTGCAATTTAGCATTTCTCACATGAGCAACAGGGCTACCATTTGGTGCAGGATATTCATAAGGTTGTAAATTAGACCACATTTCATTAGCAACTTCTAATAATTTTTTAGCCGCAATTATTCCTTCTGCTTGTGTTGGAAACCCAGTTGGTACAAAATGTATATTTACATTCAATGTAATAACTGGAGCTTGATTATAAGAATTAGCAAATGTTAAACATGTTGCCATGTTTGACCTCAAATTTAGACTTGAAGATATAGGTAAATTACAAACTATACCCGGAGATTGCTGTGCAGATATGGTAAAATGCATCAGCCATATAAAGAAAATTAAGTGATATTTCATTATTTTCAAGTTTAGTAATTAACAATTTTTTTTAAAATATGAGCATTATTAACAGTTTGTACTTGGGCTATATAAAGACCCAATGGTAATTCAGATAAATTTATTGTCGCTGAAAAACCATTCAAGTTATTTATGCTCCTAAGTATTTTCCCATTAATATCTACTAAGATGATGTTTTTTATCAAATCTTGATGTTCATTATTGACCATATTTATCTCTAACAATGGTTTCCGAAAATTTATAGTCAAGTTAGTATTTGTATTAACTTCTTGCATTTTTGTTAATAGTAAACAATCTGAATTGACAAATTTCAATTCACCTACTCTATCATCTTTATAGCAGTTGAGTCTGTACTTTCTTCCGCCAGAGGTTGGTGTTCTCCCTTGCGATCTTATATGAG
Organism: Saprospiraceae bacterium; assembly: GCA_043744275.1. Lineage (GTDB taxonomy): Bacteria > Bacteroidota > Bacteroidia > Chitinophagales > Saprospiraceae > JAAFJT01. Next base: position 10,214 of record JAYTUY010000318.1, on the reverse strand, counting down.
TTAAATCTGAATTTATGGGTCCTATTCTATCACAAATAGCCAAAGGATTTATTAAATCTGCATCAATTACACCTGTACTTACATTAAAAGAAAATTTTTTAAATGAAAATACAGGTTGGTTGATGGATGAATACATAGATGTATCTGATAGTTTAAGTTTAACATCTCCTTGAAAAGCAGTAGGTTGTACCACTACTTGCGTATTCAATTCTTTTAAATAACTATACGATAGCATAAATTTTTCATTAATAAATGTGAACACAGAATCATTCCTTTGCATCATAATTAAGGGCGTGAAAGTCGTAATATAAACAGTATTATCGCCTTTGATTTTCGTCGTTTCTTTTACTTCTATTTTTTTACAAATAATTGAATTAACTATAGTATCTTTCAAATATTTATAATTTATAATCCCATATTCAGCTTTAGTCAATGGAACTGGCGGCTCGTCATAATTCGTAGATATAAAGTAATAATTCCATTCTGCACCTACTACTGGGGCGAAAATAGCTTGACTATGCCCTACACCCCAATTTACCCAATTGAATACGATTAAGAATACAATTTTTGTTTTCATGTAATTAAGTTTTAAAGTGAAAAAATATAGATTGATTTACATGCCTAATTTTTTCTTAATGGCTTCAATCTCTTTTTGGAGAGCATCAATTTTGGCTTGTTGAGCATCAGCCGCTGTTTTTTGAGCATCAATGATGCTTTGTTGCTCCTTTATGGCTTCCACCAATACAGGTATAATAGCCACATAATTAACAGTCAGCGTACCCTCTAAATCTTCTTTCACGATTTGAGGCATTACTTTTTGCACATCTTGAGCAGAAAAGCCAATTTGGTTAGCTGAATTGGTGATTTTTCTTTGAATATCCTTCTTCTCTTTATCCAAAGATAAAATATCTTTAGCTTCAATAGGGCGAATATTAGATAAAGCGAGGAGCCGAGCCTCATCTTTATCGGTTTTCCAATCGTACGTAATCCCTTTCAGGTTTTTGATAATGGTCAAAGCGTCAGTCAGTGATTTAATATTCTTTTTCAATCGAATATCAGAGAAATACTGAGGGGCATTGGCATAAATAGACCCTCTTAAAAAGAAATCAGACCCTACAAATTTTCCTACATCGTAGTTACCCGCACCGCCCGTGCTAAAATAAATACCACTTTTACCATGCACCTGCATACCATCGGAATCGCCTGTTGTCCACTCACCTACAAAAACATTGGCACCACCATTGGCAGCATTGCCATAATCGCCAAATGACATTTTTGCACCTGGACGATAGTTGGTTGTATTCAAACCAAAGGCTTCAATACTGATGTCGTTATTGGGGTCATTGGATGGCCATTCATTACCAATTTTAACTTCTCCAGTGGAATTAATTTTGACTTGTGAAAACAATGTGCATGTGAACAAAGAACATACAAGTGTTGCTGTCAGTAATTTTGATACTTTCATGATTGGTTAGATTTAAATAGTTAAAAAATAAAGTTTAGTTTTTAAAATACAAGTTTAATTGCCTTGCCTTGTTGTGAGTAAGCAAAGCGGTATTAAATTGAGTAGTGTTGACACTATTTCAATCAAATCATTAAAAATAAATTGAGCATAGATATAAGTAGAATTGGACGAGATGTTAGTGCGTTTTAAATGTTAAATGTTTATAAAAATAAACACCAATGAATATCTCGTAATATTGTTTAATGTTACAAAGCAACGAGGTTAAAATGTTAAAGTCAAATTTATTTTACGATTCCAATGTCAAATTTTTGTAAACTGATATAATGCTTTGATTTTCAGGTATTTACAAAAAAATAATTGTTATATTTGAATAGACTTGAGTTACATTTAAGATTTGACACCCCCTCAGTATAAGCCATATTTTTAATAAAAAAAATCCCGTCCATGATTATGAACGGGATTTTGAATTTTATAAAAACGCTTGAAATGATTATTTTATAGCGGCTAATTTTTGTTTCACTTCAATGATTTCATAAGCCTCTACAAAGTCACCCACTTGTATATCATTGTAATTATCGAATGTTAAACCACATTCAAAACCAGCTTTTACTTCTTTCGCATCGTCCTTGAAGCGTTTGAGTGAACCTAACTGAGTGGTTTGACCTTCTTTCACAGGATAAACGACGATGCCATCGCGAATGACGCGCACGAGGTTTTTACGCTCGATTTTGCCTTCTTGTACATAACAGCCTGCCACTGTACCGATTTTAGAAATTTTGTAAACCTCGCGAACTTCAACAGTACCCAAGATTTTCTCTTCCTTCGTCGGTTCCAACATACCCTCGATAGCCGAACGGATTTCAGTAATCGCTTCGTAAATGATGGAATAAAGTTTGATTTCAACACCTTCTTTCTCAGCAAGTTTACGCGCATTGAGCGAAGGACGAACTTGGAAGCCAATAATAATAGCATCCGAAGCCGAAGCCAGCATCACATCGGATTCTGAAATAGCACCCACCGCTTTATGAATCACATTGACCTGAACAGTCTCATGCGACTGCTTGAGCAATGAATCAGACAAGGCTTCAACCGAACCATCCACATCACCTTTGATAATAAGGTTAAGCTCTTTGAACGTGCCAAGTGCCAAACGACGTCCGATTTCGTCCAAACTGATGCGTTTTGTAGCGCGAGCAGATTGTTCTCGAACGATTTGAGCGCGTTTTGTAGCAATCTCTTTGGCTTCTGATTCGTTAGGCATGATTTTGAAAATCTCACCTGCTTGTGGTGCACCACTCAGTCCTAAAACCAAAACTGGCGTAGCGGGACCTGCTTGCAATACTTTTTTACCACGCTCATTGTACATGGCTTTCACCTTTCCAGCATGTTCACCAGCTACCATCGGGTCACCAATTTTCAAAGTACCCGACTGAACGAGCATCTTTGAAACATATCCTCGACCTTTATCCAATGAGGCTTCTATGACAGTACCCATTGCCCGTTTATTCGGATTGGATTTCAAATCAAGAATATCCGCTTCAAGGAGTATTTTTTCAAGCAACTCATCTACGCTCGTACCTTGTTTAGCTGAAATATCTTGCGATTGGAACTTGCCACCCCATTCTTCAACAAGGAGGTTCATTTGAGCCAACTCATTTTTAATGCGGTTAGGATCTGCTCCTGCTTTATCTATTTTGTTGATAGCAAATACAATCGGAACGCCTGCTGCTTGAGCATGGCTAATCGCTTCCTTCGTCTGAGGCATGATGCTATCGTCTGCTGCAATAATAACGACTGCCACGTCGGTCACTTTCGCACCCCTCGCACGCATAGCCGTAAAGGCTTCGTGACCAGGTGTATCAAGGAATGTAATTTTACGTCCGGTCGGCAATTTTACTTCATAAGCACCAATGTGCTGCGTTATACCACCTGCCTCACCACTGGCTACATCCGCCTTACGCACGTAATCGAGTAGGGAAGTTTTACCATGATCCACGTGACCCATGATGGTAACGACAGGAGAGCGCGGCAATAAATCTTCGGGTGCATCAGGTTCTTCTTCAATGGTAGAACCGACTTGCTCTTCTGCTGAAATAAACTCAACTTCTTTGTCAAATTCACCCGCAATGACTTCAATAAGCTCCGCATCCAAACGCTGATTGATGGATACAAAAATACCTAAGCTCATACAAGTCGTGATGATTTGAGTAGCTGATATTTCCATAACGCTCGCCAAATCAGAAACAGAAATGAATTCTGTTACTTGTAGCTTTGCGCCTTGCGCTTCTAATTGGCGCATTTCTTCTTTTTCACGGAACTTGCCCCGTTTGTCACGGCGTATTTTCTGACCTTTATTTTTACCGCCTAAATTGAGGCGAGCCATCGTTTCCTTAATTTTCGCTTCAATTTGCTGCTGCGAAATAGGCATTGGTTCATTACGGCGAGGTCCAGCATTATTGCCCCCGCTATTTCCCCCTGTATTGGGTCCCGTTCTTGGGCGGTCGTTTGGACCACCTCGATTGGTATTATTTTGCGAATTATTGCCGCCTGTGTTTGTACCTGTACTGCTTGTACCTGGCGTACCTGGCGTAGTTGGAATTTTCTTCCGTTTCCGTTTCCGTTTGCGAGCTTCTGCACTTTCACTGTTTGCTGTTGTAGCAGGCAGTTTTGGTGTGCCATCAGGATTTTTAGCAACTACTGGATTAGCAGGTCTATCTCCTGGACGACCAGTGCCTCTGCCTTTATTTCTATTTCTATTTCTATCGTTAGGATTGGTAAAACCTTTTTCCTTTTCGATAAATTTATCAATATCGATTTTACCCTGAATTTTCAACCCCCTCAGTTGTGGAGCTTCTGCACGGATGAGGTCTTCATTATCAATATCACCAGCAATTCTGCTATCGGTTTCTTCCATTGATAAAGGTGGAACGACTATCGGTTTTTCAATAATAGGCTTAACAGGCTCTTGCTTTTTCTCAATTTGCTGAGGCTGTTGAGGTCTGGGCTGTTGCTGATTATTCTGCGGTCTATTATTATCTCTATTCTGCTGATTATTTTGAGATCTATTATTATTATCTCTATTCTGCTGATTATTTTGCGGTCTATTATTATCTCTATGCTGTTGATTATTTTGAGGTCTATTATTATCTCTATTCTGTTGCTGAGGCGGTCTATTATTGTCTCTATTCTGTTGCTGAGGCGGTCTATTATTGTCTCTATTCTGCTGCTGTTGCTGAGGTTTTGAAGTATTCTCAGTTTTAGCCTGCTGAACAGGTTCTTTCTTAGGCGGATTAAGGTCTATTTTACCCAAAACCTTAGGCATTTGCGCACTCGGTCTTTCGATAATTCCACCAAGAGAAGGTCTATCGACTGATTTATCAACAGGCTTATCAACAGGTTTATCAACAGGTTTATCTTCAACTTTCGGCACATCTTTAGTCGGGAATAGACTAATAGTTTTTCTCTCGGTTGGAGGTTGCGGCGTTAGTTGAATAGTAGGTTGCGGTGTTGGAGGATTAGGTGGTTGTTGAACAGTAGGTGGTGTCGGTGGCTTGACTGCCGGGCGCGTACCAATGATGATTTGGTCGGCTTGTTGTTTCTCGGCTTTAGAATCCGAAAATTTTTTCATTAAGGAATCGTACATCCCGTCCGATAACTTAGCGTTTGGCTTGTTTTCGACATCAAAACCCTTATCAGTCAAGTACTCAATTATTGAGCCCATACCGATGTTCAGTTCTTTTGCTACCTTGATTAACTGTCTTTCCATTAAAAAGTTTATATCAGAAAAATTAATTTGCTGCTCGGTAGGCAAAGAGAACTGCTTGATGATGTCGAATTTTACAACTTCACGTTTTCATTATCCACGATTTAAATTGGTTAAATAAAACATATCATCAGCCATTTTTACCTGTTATTAAAAATTTATCAGTTTGATTGAAACGACTTAAAAAAGACTTTAAATTGTCTTTAAGTCACTCTTTCCACCGTTTAACATGATTTCTTTCAAAAAGATTCGCAAAGTTACATCAATTCTTTCAACCTTTTATAATTATTTCAATTAATTAAAGTTTTTCCATTAAAAAATTAGTCATTTTAGTATAAAGATGTAAGCGAGTTAAACCACCAGAAATGCCATGATTTTTATTGGGGTAATAGTAAGTGTCAAACTGCTTATTCGCTTTTTCAAGCGCATCCACCATTTCTACCGAGTTTTGAAAATGCACATTATCATCAGCCATACCATGCACGATAAGGTAATTGCCTTTCAATCTATCTGCAAAATAAACGGGGGAATTCTTTTTATACCCCTCAGTATTTTCCTTCTCCGTCTGCATATATCGCTCTGTATATATTGAATCATACCATTTCCAATTGGTCACAGGGGCAACAGCTATGGCTGCTTTAAATACATCATTTCCTTTCAAAATACAAAGGCTTGACATATATCCACCGTAACTCCAACCAAAAATGCCTATCCGTTTGCCATCCACATACGGCTGTTTAGCCAGCCATTTCGCCGCTTCTATTTGGTCAATGGTTTCGAAATGCCCGAGCTGTTTGTAGGTCATTTTTCTAAATTCCTCGCCGCGTCCGCCTGTGCCACGTGGGTCAACGCATACAATCATATAACCCTTTTGAGCCAGCATTTGATACCACCAATAATCCTGTCCTTTCCAAGCATCTACCACCTGTTGGCTATTGGGTCCTGAATATTGAGTCATAAAAACAGGATACTTTTTAGCGGGGTCAAAACCCGTCGGTTTTATCATCCAACCGTTCAATTCTACATTTTCAGAGGTTGTAAATTTAAAAAATTCGATAGGCTGCACCCCATAGTCTTTTTGCAAACCTTCTACTCCTTTATTATCTTCAATAGTCCGAATTTTAACCCCTTGATTGTCATAAACGGTATATGTTGCAGCAGTATTAGCAGTAGAATGATTCATAACAAAATAAGAGAAATTACTACTAAATTGCGCATCATTCACCCCCATTTCACCATCTTTGCCGCCCAAAGCATGGTCTTTTGAACCATCCAATTTGACAAAATATATCTCCTTTTGCATCGGTGCAATCTTCGACCCTTGATAAAAAACCTCACCATTCATTTCATCCAAACCATATATTTTTCTGACATCCCAATTACCTTTTGTCAATTGACGAATGGCTTTTCCATTTTTATCATATAAATAAATGTGATTGTAACCGTCCGTTTCAGCAGATTTGATAAACGAACCATCTTTCAAAAAAGCGATGTCGTCATTAAGCTCCAAATCCACAAAATATTTATTGGTTTCTTTCAATAATGAAGTCGTTTTGCCCGTTTGTGAATCCGTCAAAAGCAACTCTAATTCATTTTGCAAACGATTCATTTTAAAAACCACCAACCGATTATCAGGTGTCCATTTTAATCGTGGAAAATACTCAGCCGCACCTGTTTGCACCTGCATCGATTTCTTCTTTTTGACATCATAAATCCACACCGTCACCACCGAGTTTTTTTCACCCACTTTGGGATATTTGAAGGTGACATTATGTGGATACATCGTGTTGTCATACGTCTGCATCGTGTATTCAGGTACAGCCGATTCATCAAATCTCAGGAAAGCAATTTTCATCCCGTCAGGCGACCATTCATACGCTCGTGTGAAAGAAAATTCCTCTTCGTAAACCCAATCGCACAAGCCATTGATGATACTATTTTTAGCACCATCTTTCGTTACTTGTATTATTTTATTATTTTGTAAATCATTGATATACAAATTATTATCGCTTGTGAAGGCTACTTGAGTGTTCAAACTATTAAAAGTCGGATTAATCTGTTTGGCAGTAGCATAAAGTGGTTTCAAAGCCTTGCCATCCCATACTTGATAAAACCCTTTCGACGAATGCCGATAGATACTTTCCAAGTCTTTTGAGAGTAAAATTTTGGATTCATCATCACTAAAAGTATAGTCATCAAAAGCCTCTTTACCTTCATATATTTTACCGACAGCTTGACCCGTCGTCAAGTCATTTTTGATAATATTTTTCCCTTCGGAAGTGGCATAATGCTTACCATCTTTTAGGAAATTGAAGCCAGGAACGCTTTTGGTTCGGTAAGTGTATTTTTGCCAAATATCTTCAAGCGTAATAGCCTTTTGAGCGACCCCCTCAGTATAAAAGGTAAAAAACAGTGATTTTATGAGTAAAAAATAAACAAATTGTTTTTTCATTAGATAAAATTTGATTGAATTTGATTTTAAAATTAAAAACCTCGAAAGTTAGAAAATTTTTCAAGATTCAGAAAATACAAATAGACAAGCGTACTTTTATGGGTGTAAATCAGATTTCATTATTCCAAATTCCATTATTCCAAATTCCATTTTGAAATCTGGAATAATGGAATCTGGAATTTGAAATAATGGAATCTGAAATCATGGAATCATGGAATTTAGAATAATAAAATAAAATGCATTTTACTTTTCTCGGCACAGGTACTTCTCAAGGCATTCCCGTCATCGGTTGCCATTGCGCTATTTGTACATCAGGCGACCCCAAAGACCATCGCCTTCGCACCTCCGCGATGGTGAGTATTGGCGATAAAAACATCGTGATTGATACGGGTCCCGACTTCCGTCAACAAATGCTGCGAGCAGGTGCTGACAATGTAGAAGCCATCCTTTTCACACACGAACATAATGACCATATAGCAGGTCTTGACGATGTACGCCCCATTAATTTCAGATACAAAACACACATTCAACTCTATGCTACCCCCTCAGTACAAACCGCTTTGCGGGAGCGTTTTGCCTATGCTTTTGATAAAAATCCGTACCCTGGCGCACCTCGTTTAGATTTTGTCAATATTTCAAAAGATGAAGTCATTGAAATTGCTGGTATAAAAATACAGCCGATAGAAGTATCTCATGGCATGGGTAATACCGTTTTGGGGTTTCGCTTCAATGATTTAGTTTACATAACTGATTGTAAATCAATAGAATACATTGAGTTTAAAAAAATAATGGGTGCGAAAGCCCTCATCCTCAATGCCTTGCACCACACCGAACATCACTCGCATCTCAACCTCGCACAAGCCCTCGAAATCGTGAAAAAAATCAAGCCTGAAAGAGCCTATTTTGTCCATATCAATCACAACATGGGTAAAATAAAAGACGTTAATTTGACCTTGCCTGCAGGTGTAGAACTGGCGTATGATGGATTGAACTTTGAGTTTTAGGTGGATACCCCTCAGTATTTTACAACTATTTTAATAAAAAAGGCGTTTCTTAAATTAAAATTTTATGAATAATCTTATCCACGAAACCTCTCCATACTTACTCCAACATGCCCATAATCCAGTCAATTGGTATGCTTGGAAACCCGAAGCCTTTGAGCGAGCGAAAGCTGAAAACAAGCCGATATTGGTGAGTATTGGCTATTCGACCTGTCATTGGTGTCATGTGATGGAGCGCGAGAGTTTCGAAAATGAGGAGACGGCAGCGATGATGAACGCTCATTTTATCAATATAAAAGTAGATAGGGAGGAACGCCCCGATGTTGACCAAATATATATGGAGGCGTGTCAAATTATCAGCGGCGGCGGTGGCTGGCCTCTCAATTGTTTTCTCACGCCCGATGGACGCCCATATTTCGCAGGCACATATTATCCGCCGCAAGAGGCGCATGGACGCCCGTCATGGCGTCAGGTGTTGCACAATATGTCGAATGCTTTTCAAAACAAGCATGATATTGTAGAGCAACAAGCCAATCAAATGATGGATATTATTAAAAATTCAGATAAAAACTATGTAAAAAAGATTGATAATCAACAGTTTATAAGCTCAAATACTGAGGGGTCTGTTTTTACACAGGATTTATTGGATAATATTTTTTACAGTCTCCGCCAGCGTTTTGATAGCGTAGAAGGTGGGTTTGGCGGTGCACCCAAGTTTCCTGGTACAATGTGTATTCAATATTTATTGGAATATTATTTTTATACAAAAAATCCTGAAGCTTTGGCACACGCCGAGTTGTCCCTGACGAAGATGATTCAAGGTGGCATTTATGATCAAATTGGTGGCGGTTTCGCACGTTATGCGACGGATAGAGAGTGGCTGATTCCGCATTTTGAAAAAATGTTGTACGATAATGCCTTGTTGCTTTTAATACTTTGTGATGCTTATCAAATTACAAAAGAAATCCGGTATAAAAATTCCATTGAAAAAACCATTGCTTTTGTAATGCAGGAATTAATGGATACGGAAGGGAATTTTTACGCAGCCCTGGATGCGGACAGCGAAGGGGTAGAAGGCAAGTTTTACGTTTGGGATAAAACTACTGTAGAAGAATTGTTAGGTGTCGATGCAGCATTATTTTGTTCCTATTTTGATATAACAGAAAATGGTAATTGGGAGCACCAGAATATATTAAGGATACTACAGTCATCAGAGCAATTTGCACAAGAAAAAAATATTGACCTGGATAATTTTCAGGATATAATAAATAACTGTTTAAAAAAATTAGCTTTTGCCCGAAGTAAAAGGATAAGACCGGCATTGGATGATAAAATAATCTTGAGCTGGAATGCATTGATGCTTAAGGCAATTGCCAAAGCCTCTTTGGTTTTACAAAATGAACAATATTTAAAAACAGCTGTTACCAATTTTGATAGTATTACAAAAAATCTAACTATTGATGCGGCTACAGGAGAAATGTACCATACAATAAAAAATGGACAGCCGAAGTTTAGGGCCTTTCTGGATGACTT
>JAYTUY010000317.1:0-2928 GCA_043744275.1 Saprospiraceae bacterium | reverse complement strand
AGTTTTTCGTCGGGTCAATCCTTTTCTGTAGGTACAACAACTGTGATTTATACAGCCTTAGATTCAAAGGGCAATCAAGCGACATGTCAATTTAATGTATCCGTAAAAAAAAATGAAACTCCTACCACTGATTTGTCTATCAAAATATCAAGCAATAAGACAGAATACACATCATATTCAGACATTATTATTAAAATACTTTTAAAAAATCATGGAACTTTACCAGTTTCAAATACCAAAGTGCAGTTCAAATTTCCTGAATTTATGTTTAAAAACAGTACCGAAACTGTAACAGGGCGAGTGACAGGTGGCTGGCATGAATGGTGCAATGATGGTTCACATTGTTTTATATGGGACGTGAATAATCTTTTAGGACTTGATTCTGCTATCTTGACTTTACCTATGTATATTTTAAAATCAAATGAACCGATTGGATTAACGACTGCCATATTGTCTTCAACAACCGTTGATAACAATAAAAATAATAATCAATCCACTATTACAATTAACCTAAATACTAAAGACAATGGTTCAAATCCAAACAAAGATTCATCCCGTTTAGATGATACAATGTTGCTGCTGCCAACAGTTGTCGACGACTATTTTCAAATCGAAATGAATAGCACTGTCAAGGATAATATTGAATTTAATATCTATAATTCTGTGGGCATTATTGTATTTTCTGAATGGAGAAAGGTTGAAATAGGGCAAAATATTTTAAGTTTTGAAACTTACAACTTATCTCGAGATGCTTATTTTATTTTCACAAAATCTAAATTAAAGCGTTATAATCCGCTACGATTTATGAAATTTTAAATTAAAAATTTGTTGAAAATATAGCCCAAAACAGATTCCAATAGGTTTTTTATACCTTTGCAAAAAAGATATAAATTTTATTTAAACCCGATTTAGATGTCTGTTCAGTCTATTATACAATCCAAACATTTTGTTTCTTTTCAAGCATCTATTGAAGGAATTGCTTTGCCTGAGCGTTTCACTTTTCCATTTTGTTACGAACCGCACCCCCTCAGTATTTTGGCTGCTAAAGAGTTGCAAGACTATATTCAAACTCAAAATGATTGGCAACATAATTTTGGATTAGATGGAAATAAGAATGGTATTGGTAAAATGTTTGGGGTTTTGGTAGTTAAAAATGAAGCTAATGAACTGGGTTATTTAGCGGCATTTTCAGGCAAATTGGCTGGTAGCAATCATCATGAACGTTTTGTACCGCCCGTTTTTGATATTTTAGAAGAAAAAGGGTTTTTCATTTTGGAAGAACAAAATATCAATTTAATCAACCGGGAAATCGAAAAATTAGAAAACGCTGAGTCTTACATTCAATTAAAAGCACAATTAATCAAAGCACAACAACAAGCCAATGAAGAATCTGCTCAACTCAAACAGCAAATCAAAATAGCCAAAGCAGCGCGAGATATACGCCGCCAAGATGCTCAAGTAAGCCTTTCGCCGACAGATTTTGACGCTTTGCAAGTGGTTTTAAACAATGAAAGTGTCTATTTGTATTTTCAACTCAAAGATTTATCTAAAATATGGAAATGGCGATTGTCTGAAATTCAAGAACAGTTGGATGTCTATCAATTTGAAATAAATGCCTTGAAAGTAGAGCGAAAAAATAAGTCCTCCCTTTTGCAACAACAGCTTTTTGATAATTATACTTTCCTGAATCAATACGGCGAAACGAAAAGTTTATGCGATATTTTTCCTTTATCTGAAAATGTCGTGCCTCCTGCGGGTGCGGGCGAATGTGCTGCACCCAAACTGTTGCAATATGCTTTTTTGCACCATTTGAAACCCATTGCAATGGCGGAATTTTGGTGGGGTCAACCGCCCAATTCTGAAATTAGAAAACATGCTCATTTTTATTCAGCCTGCATCAGCAAATGCGAACCCATTCTCACGCACATGCTTGAAGGCATACAAATGGATGTCAATCCGATGTCAATCAATACGGCTTTGGGTCAAGACTTTGAAACTATTTATGAAGATGATTATTTATTGGTTATCAATAAACCTTTTGATTTCCTTTCAGTGCCCGGTAAAAAAGTAGAAGATTCAATTTATAGTCGGATTAAAGAAAAATATCCTGAAACTACAGGTCCTTTGATTGTACATCGTCTCGATATGTCCACATCGGGTTTGATGTTGATTGCTAAAACCAAAGAAGTACATCAACATCTTCAAAGTCAATTTATTAAACGAAAAATAAAAAAACGCTACGCTGCTCTTTTGGATGGCATTGTTCCGCAAGATGAAGGGCTTATTGATTTGCCCCTGCGTGTAGATTTGGAAGATAGACCCCGCCAACTCGTCTGTTACGAGCATGGCAAACCCGCTCAAACCTATTGGAAAGTCGTTGAACGATTGAACAATCAAACGAAAATCCATTTTTTCCCTATCACAGGTCGGACGCATCAGCTACGCGTGCATGCCTCGCATCCGTTGGGTCTGAATATGCCCATTATCGGCGATGATTTGTATGGAAAAAGAGCAGACAGGCTTTATCTACATGCTGAGAGTTTGGAGTTTATGCACCCTCATAGCTTTGAAATAATGACGGTGGAAGCGAAAGCGGCGTTTTAATTTTTAATTAGGAATTAGGAGTTTGGAATTAGGATTTTGGAATTAAAATTGTAAAACAAAATCACAAAGTGTTAAATTTCTTTGAAATATTGATGTTATTTCTGAAATGATATACAGGCATTAGACCCCCTCAGTATCTTCATCATTATTTAATGAAACACTTTGATTTGGGCACCATTTTCTTTCAATTTTTGGCTATTTATAATGACACAATTCATTTTTGTTTCCTTCTGCACTTTGCTAACAGTACGAGGTTTCACTCAAGACTTATCATCTTCGCCAATCGGGCACTGCCACAACGATTATCGGCTAAAATCGCCTTTC
>JAYTUY010000316.1:0-9875 GCA_043744275.1 Saprospiraceae bacterium | reverse complement strand
TTTCGGATTTCGGATTTCGGGCACGTAACGTAGCGTGTCCGAAATCCGAAATCCGAAATCGTTAAACTGTAGTGGTGCGGCGGACACTTGGTGCTTTTATGGCATCTATATACTCGATGGTATCGTCAAGACTTTTTAAAACATGCACATTTGTAGGAATATCAAGTGCTTTAGTGACTATTTGATATCCAGAAAGGAGAATTGTAGAATCCACAAAGTGGTTAGACAAATTATCTAAATAATGCTGAACAGATATTTTGGCAAACGGCTCATTGATAAGTGTGAAAACATAATCGGGCTTGTGTACGCAGCAACAATCGTTCAAATCATCTAAGCTAATATCTTGACCTAAATAAATGACATGATGGCGGCGTGATTTGAGAATATAATGCATAAAAAGCAAACTCAACTCCTGCCGCTCACCCTCAGGCAAATAAATGACAAATTTTTTAGCATCTCTCCAATGAGCGTTTGGCTCTTTATCAATGGCAACAATTACTTTTTGACGCAACAAATAACTCATAAAATGTTCTTGAACGGGATTGACAGAGCCAGTGAGCCAAAGCAAACTCAAGCGTTCCAAAAATGGATAAATGACCTCCATAATGGTTCGCTCGAAGCCTATTTGTTGAATGTTGCTGCTAAGGATGCGGTCAAATTTGTATTCATCCATTTCTATCATCGAAATGGTGAGGGCATCGAATTGGGTATCATATTCAAAATTAATTTCTGATATTTGCGAGACCTTATCCATAATTTCGGCGTGGGTCATCGTCGAAATTTTAGAAATCTTTATTCCATTTTTATTAAGTAAGGCTATATTTAAAAGCAACTTGAGGTCAGTATCATCGTAATATCTAATATTAGTCTTTGTACGAGAGGGGCAGATTAGCTGATAGCGTTGCTCCCAAATTCTAATCGTGTGAGCTTTTATGCCTGAGAGTTTTTCTAAATCTTTGATGGAATATACCGCCACTGTACTATTATTTTTGATTGTAAAACATTCAATTGAAAAAAAGGTTTATTTTATTGAAATATTATTTATTTCAAAATTAGACATTAACTTTATCACAAATAAATAAAAATAATCATTTTTAACTTTGATAACAATTCTCATGAAAAGCTTCATAAGCATTTTTAAAGGTCTAATAACGCTGCTATTGCTGACAATAGCCATGCAATTAACGGCTCAAGATAGCTGTGTGTATCGTTTAAGGTTGTACGACCGGTATGGCGATGGTTGGGATGATTCTCAACTTTATATAAAATTGGGTAATAATGCTGAAAGGGCTTTCACACACGATGGTGCCGCAGGTGTAGAGGCGGATAGTATTCGGATATATGATTTGCGAGTAAAAAACGGTGATACGCTCATCGTTCGCTACGACCCGCAAGGCAGTTATCAAGGTGAAATTAGATATACCCTTTTTAATAATGCCGGCGATCCAATATTGACTCAGGGACCTACCCCTCAGTCAGGAGTCGTTTTGAGAAGCTCTATCAAGTGCGTTTCGTGTGGCATACCGCTTAATTTGACAGTTGCCAGTGTAAGAACTTTCACGACCACCATAAAATGGAACCCCTCAGTAGTTGGCACTCAACCGACTTATAGAATCGAATGGGGAGAGACTAATTTCACGCCTGGCACAAGCCGCAACGCTGGTACCACTACGGATACCTTCGCCATTTTGCCTGGTTTAAAAGAAATTACGCGCTATTTTGTTTATGTTAGAACCTCATGTAGTGGCTCTGCTTCTGATACCAGCAAATGGGCAGGTCCTGTTTCTTTCATAACAGATACTGCTACAAATGTTGGTATTTCAGCCATCGTCTCGCCTTTTGGTCGGTGTGATTTGGGTATTGATAGCGTAAAGGTTAAAATTAAAAATTATGGCGGTGCTCCTGCCAGTTTGATTCCTTTTAAATATAGCGTCAACGGCGTGAATGCTCCTGTTCAAATGCCACAAGACGGCTTTTACACAGGCGTTATCAGTAAAGACAGCACAGCAACTATTGCCTTCAAAGCTGTTTCAGATTTTTCTGCACCAGGCGAATATGTTATTGCAGCTTGGACAGAATTAGAAGGCGATAAAAATAAAAGGAATGATACTTTTAAAATAACTCTTGTGCGTCCTCGCCTTATCAATCAATTCCCTTATCAACAGGATTTTGAAGCAGGTAAAGATACTTGGCAAAAAGTAGACAGCACAGGTAGATCTACTTGGGAATGGGCAACGCCTCGTTATAGATTCATTCAAGGTGCAGCCAGTGGCACTAAGGCATGGACAACAGCAGCAGATACTTCTTATCGCAATTTAGATACAAGTTATTTGCTCTCTCCTTGTTTCGATTTTTCAAGTTTTAATACAGACCCGCGCATCAATTTTGCTTTAAATATTTATAGCGAAGCCCATTATGATGGTGCGTGGCTCGAAGGCAGTATAGATGATGGCAAGAATTGGATTAAAATAGGTAAGCGCAATACAGGCATTAATTGGTACAACGATACAATCAGTCGCTCAGATGTTGAAATGTGGTCAGGCACAACACGCCCAGGTTGGCATGTTGCGCAGAACACTTTAGCGGGTATGAAAGGGCAAGCTCAGTGCCGCCTGCGTTTTGTTTTTCGTTCAGATGCCAGTACCAATATCAATTATGATGGTGTGGCAATTGACAATATCGTTATTTCAAATGCTGCGGTTACTGATCTTGCTTTGGATAGCGTCGGCAGAGTGGATATCAGTGATTGTGGTAGTACAAATGATACAGTGGCGTTGCGTATTTCCAATTTAGGCAATACCGCACAATCTACTTATTCAGTTGGTTTTAGAGTGGATAATAATGCGCCTGTAACAGAAACAGTGACTAATTTTAATATTCCAGCAGGTCAATCAGCTATTTATAAATTTAAAGCTCCTTTAAATTCTTTGTCAACAGCTGGTACTCATACACTCAAGGCGTGGGTGAATCTTGCTGCTGATAATATTAGAGTGAATGATACGGCGATGACCACTTTTTTTATTACGCCTGCTACAAAAGGCAATACGGTATTCAATTTTGATGACCTCATAGCCCCTCAGTATTGGACAGGAATTAGGGCAGGATTGGCTCGTGGCAGACATGGTAATGCCACTGCAAACGGTTATTTATTTGCCAATATTTTTGCGGATACAGCAGTTGTTGATGGCGATACGATTATCACACCCAATGCTCAATTATTTGATGTGACGACTAACAAATTTGGACCCGTCAGAGTAGATGATTCATTGAAATATGATTATCGTTTTGTGAATGAAGATAACCCATTTGGCGGTTATGACCTCATTACAAAAGATACACTCAAAGTGATGGTTTCGGCAGATTGTAGCCCCAATTGGGTTGTGATTGATGTTGTGACGAAGCAAAATCATACGCCAACAGATCAATATCGCTCTCGAAGCGTGAGTTTAAAACAATT
Source organism: Saprospiraceae bacterium (assembly GCA_043744275.1). Lineage (GTDB taxonomy): Bacteria > Bacteroidota > Bacteroidia > Chitinophagales > Saprospiraceae > JAAFJT01. The sequence continues at coordinate 6,418 of JAYTUY010000316.1, read as the reverse complement.
TGTAGGTCAAACTCTTAAAGTCCGTTTTCAAGTGACGAGTGCCATTGATACATTTACAGGCTATTTTATTGACATTGACAATGTCAATTTCAAATCCGTTTGTCCTACTAATTTTGCTATACAATCTACAGTGAAAAAATCCGATAGAGGACAAGCCAATGGGAAAATAGTGGTCAAACCAACGCGTGGTGCAATACCATTTACATACAAATGGAGCAATACCGCCACCATAGACTCTATCTCTAATTTGGCTATCGGAGACTATACAGTTACCATCACTGACGCCAACGGATGTACGGACGTGCAGACATTCAGAATAGATTTTGTATCTACTACTTTTGAAGCCACATCAGCTATCAGCAAAGTAACATTATCGCCCAATCCGACTTCGGGTAATGCTCTACTCGATGTTGAATTCCGTAAAATATTGGATGCTCGCGTTCAAGTTTACAACATGATGGGGCAATTAATTACAGAGCAACAAAGTCGACAAAAGGATAAAGCTCAATTTGAATTAGATTTGAGCAACCATCCAACAGGTATTTATCTTGTAAGAATTACAGCAGATAATAAAACGCATACCGCAAGACTTGTTAAACAATAAAATATTTTTAGGTTAAACAATCTGGTGTTAGTTAAAGGCATCTGCAACTTAGCGGATGCCTTTTTGTTTTTAAAGAAAATATTATGTTGTCCAAAACGTCATTCTAATTATAAAAAAGCAATTATATAAAACAGAAAACATAACTTTATGAAAATTGGCATTGTCTGTTATCCCACATTTGGCGGTAGTGGCGTCGTAGCAACTGAGCTCGGCATGGGGCTTGCCCGCAAAGGGCATCATGTACATTTTATTACTTATCGGCAGCCCGTCCGCTTGTCTTTCCAACATTTTCAAGAAAATATTTATTACCATGAAGTATCAGGCGCGGATTATCCTTTGTTTGAATATCCGCCTTATGATACCGCTTTAGCCAGCAAAATGGTGGACGTGGTGAAATATGAAAACCTCGATTTGCTACACGTGCATTATGCCATTCCGCACGCTATGGTCGCGTATATCACCAAAAAGATACTTTTGACTGAGGGGCGTTACGTGCCTGTAGTGACTACTTTGCACGGCACCGATATTACGCTCGTCGGCTCTAACCGCACCTTCGCGCCCGTTGTCGAGTTTTCAATCAACAAATCGGATGGCGTGACGGCAGTATCGCATAGTTTGAAAAAAGATACGCTCAAGCTATTCAACATCACCAAAGAGATAAAAGTCATCCATAATTTCATTGATTTTAATCGGTTTAAAAAAGTCAATAAAGACCATTTTAAAAAAATAATTGCGCCCAATGGTGAAAAAATACTTGTCCACACCTCTAATTTCAGAAAAGTGAAGCGCGTGGAAGATGTTATTTACATTTTCAAAAAAGTGTATGAAAAAGTACCTTGCAAATTGCTCCTCATAGGCGATGGTCCCGAACGGCAATATCTCGAAGAACTCTGTCGTCAGATAGGTCTCTGCGACGAAATCCGTTTCCTCGGCAAGCAGGATGCCGTAGAAGAACTCTTGGCGATTGCTGATTTATTCATCATCCCATCAGGCAATGAAAGTTTTGGTTTGTCCGCTTTAGAGGCAATGGCTTGCGAAGTGCCCGTCATTTCGACCAATGTCGGCGGTTTGCCCGAAGTCAATATTCATGGCGTGACGGGTTACCTCAGTGATGTCGGCAATATTGACGAAATGGCAAACTACGCCATCCAACTTTTAGAAAATGAAGAAATGCATCAAGAGTTTCGTAAAAATGCCCTCGAACAAGCCCAAAGGTTTGATATTGAAAACATTTTACCCCATTATGAAGCTTATTATGAAGAGGTGATGGAAAAGGCGATACATGATAAGGCGGTGTGATAAATTTGAATCGGGATTGGTAGAATTAAAAAGATGCTTAAGGATTGAGTTAGTACCGTTTGCAAATCCTTAAACATCTTTCTAATCCCACCAATCCTAATTCAACCCCCTCAATGCTGCACCACCAACCGCTTCACCTCCTTCAAATCACCAGCCACCAAACGAACGGAATAAATACCACTCACCCACGATGATACATCCATATTCAATGTACCTGTTGAGTTATCAGAGAGTTTATACTGAGTGATGAGTTGTCCCGCTTCGTTAAACACTTCAATGGTTAGATGCGAGGCGTTTATAAAGTTATAATTTAAAATGGCTTCTTGGCTGGCAGGGTTCGGGGATAAATCCCATCCTATCTTTTCTGTAGAATAGGCTTGGGTACTGCCTCCACCTTGTATATTATTGGTTGTTGCCGCATCATTCAAGCCTGTTGGGTTTGCCTTTTCTTTATTCATGGCTTGTGCCGCATTCAGTAAAGTCGAGTTCGAGGTTTGTAGGGTTTGGATAGGCGGCACAGTGGGGGCTTTGATGCCCGCTACGGAGGGGAGTATAGACCACAGGCTATCGCCCAAAGTATTCCGCACTGTGAAGCAGGGAATACGCAAGCTATCTGCATAAGCACCTAATTTTTTCAGCTTGATGTCCTCTTTTTTATTGGAGGTGTGGACGATGATAAGGGCTTTAGCACCGCCGCGCTGTACATTGATACAGGTTTGGGTGACATCTACATCCTTGTTCAACTCCATCACGACGATTTTGTCTTTTATATCTTTCGATATCCTATCCGCACGGCGTTCTGCTTCATGACGAAGGCGTTTGTTGCCTGTGCTGTCGATTGCGCCATTCGCTTTTAAAACCATGACGGTATCGAAGGCGCGCACCATCGTGCCTATCAGGTCTTGGGTCACTTTGCCACCGAAGTCGGCAGAAGTGATTTCTATCCTTGCGCCTGTGTTATAGACCGATAGGTAAAGGGTATCTGCCTTGACGCTTTGCGCTTGGCTGATAGTGGCTGCGGATAGCAGCATGAATAGTAACAGTATTTTTTTTGTCATTATATTTATGTTTTTAGTTTTTTTTGATGGAAGAGGTTGTACCCCTCAGTATATTTAGCCTCTTTGCTTAAATATTAAAGCGATTTCCTTTCTAATTGTTTGATTATTAAGTCTTTATCATTTTCAAGTCAAAGACTTGCTTGATACCCAGTAAAGTGTCACAGACACGTTTACTGCCTGTCCCGAAAGCCTTCGGGAAGCAGCCCCGTTCTTTGCTTTTTGATTCTTTGTTATTCTAAAATTATATATCAACCGAGCAAGATAAAATTGCCTTTTTTGAAAAATATACTGAGGGGTATTACAAACATCAAAACAATACACTAAATTTGTAAAAATTATAGATAATGTATTACATATCCGACAGAATTACCATAGACCCTGATATTTGCAACGGGAAACCTACGATTCGCAGTATGCGAATTACAGTTCAAACCATATTAGAATATCTGAACGCAGGAGATTCTAAAACAGCTATATTAGAGAACTATCCTACCCTTGAAATGGAAGATATTGATGCGTGTCTAAAATTTGCAGTCCAACTTATGGCGCGCAATTATACCCTCATGCCGTTAGCTCAATCTGCTTAATCTATGGCTCTTTTTCTCCTTGATGTTAATTTACCTTACAAAGTGCCGTCTTGGAAAGGTCGTGATTTTATTCATGTTTTGGATGTCAATCCTAAAATGTCGGATAACTTAATTTGGGAATATGCTCAAAAAAACAATTTGACTATCATTTCCAAAGATGCTGATTTCTCTAATCGGATTATGCTCTCTCAACCCCCACCAAAAGTCATTCACTTAAAAATTGGCAATATGAAATTAGCAGATTTCATTACTTTTATCGTATCTGTTTGGGCTGATACTTGCCTTTTAAATCAATCCCATAAATTGGTCAATGTATTTAAAGATAGGATTGAAGCAATTAATTGATTTATCAGCCAATGCTTTCTGACTTCTTTCGATACTTTGCCCTCAGTATTTGAATCAGGATTATTATGATTCAGAAAGATTTAATAGGATTTTCTCCACACCCTGCATAAATCCTATTAAATCTTAAATAATCCCTTTAATCCTGATTCTAATATCTTCTGTCAATGAACATCATTTACTCAAGGCTTACCCCCTCAGTATTTTACTCTTTTTCTCTTTCCACATCATACGCCAGCAGGTAAAAATTACTTTTAAAATACTTAACAATATTTTCATTTTTTATGTACTTTAATGATTTAAACTCAGTATTTTTCCAAATGTGTAATTACTATTGTATGTAACATTAGCACCCGCTTGCACGGTATCTTCTCATATACCCACCAATCTCAAACCAATGAACGGATATGCTCGTAAAAGGGTCTCTGACCCTTTATGTAGTAACTTTTAGGTCTGTGACCTCTTTTATATTCAATGAACTTACAAACTCAATAATTTTATGAGGCTTGACTGAGGGGGTGAGCCCTTTTTATTAAACCATCAAGTCAAAGACTTCTACCCCGTAAAGGGTCACAGACCCATTTACGAGCAGCCCCGTTCTTTGATTTAAAATTGTGTGTTTTTGAATGACATACTATGCCAGCAGGACTCAAATTAAAATTGTTAAATTATTTATATTTTATATGATTCGTTTGATAGAATACCCATAGCAGGATTAATACACAAAAATATTTTCTTTACAGTTAAAAGTAAGTACCCAAAAAAATCTTCATTCCATTTTTTAAATAACCGTATATTAATAAATTTTTTTGGATAGATGATAAAGGAATGTCCTGTATTGTAAAAATGATCTGGGTAATGATGACTATTCTCAGGTATTGAAAAATATGAATGAAACTTTGTATGAGTTTCAGCATTAAAAAAAATAGGATGAATAGTATAAATTTTGTTGAATCTATCAACTAAAATATAATATGGAATAGGATCATCAAGTATCATACTACATTTGATCCCAACAATTTTTATATCATTTAAAGGTAAAACAAATGATTCTTGAATACATGGTATTCCACATTTCTCCGAATTTTTGAAAAAAATAATATTATCAGAAATTAATAAATTTTCCATATTCTACTGATTTTAAAGTGAATTCTATCATCTAAAAAAATTTAAAAAATGGCATAAAGCTTAACCTTAACATATCCCAAGCAGTTTTAGGTCTATCATGGTATAGAGTAGCTGTTTGCATTGTTCCCGCAGCAGCAAAGCCAGGAAATCCCCCATATGTTGTAAAACCTATTTGTGTTGCATTCCATGAAAATCTTCCTATTGAAGTTTTGTAACCAATGGGAGAAACATTGCTATAGTTATTCCATACTCCAAAAGCTTCATATGAAATTCCAAGTACCCCTAAGACCGATAATCCTTTAAAAGTTCCTGAAACAAGTTTGTTGTCTTTCCAAAAACTAGGTGTTGGGTTATTAGGATAAGGATTTATTGCTGGAAATTTCCAATCTAAAAACTTAGCTACAGGGTAAGAAGTAAATCTACTTCTAAACCATTCTTTTGCAGCTGTTCTTGCTGCAGAACCCCCTTCATAATCTAAAGTCCCATTTGCCATGGTATAATTCCATTTTAGCAATCCTAATTTATATTCGTAATATGCACGATTAAAACCTCCAAAGGATGCACTAATTGCAAATTTTTGTCTAATATAACTTTCATCTTCATCACATGGAGGATTAGGACAATCACATTCGCACTCGTCATTATTACTCGCATTTAAGCTAGAAAATCCAGAACTTACATTAGCACTTGGAGCCCCTGCACTAAGGTTACGCCCCCTGTTGTACTTATCTGCAAAATAATCTCCCTGTAAGGCATTAAATTGATTATTGATATAAGTTGCCGATTGTTTATTTGGATCACTTACCCCCATACCATTAGGGTCAATTAATGAAACTGGATTACCCATAACGTAATTGTAAGGCGTATGAGCAACATAGATTTCAGCCAAAGGGTCAACAGCCCACCATCTCACCACTGTTGCATCATAAAACCTCGCCCCATAATCATTCCACTCCAAGCCAAAATCACTATTCAGTTCTTTTCCATTGTACTGATATTTATTCTTAGCATCAGGAAAAGAGCCATTCCAGTTACCCTCCATGTTCATACCAAACGGAGAATTTGTCATGCCATCTGCTCCTCTTGATTCATCTATCATACCTGTTGGGTCTATGCGATTAACAGGATTATTTTGAACATAGTTATAGGGTGTAACATTGGATCTCATCTCTGCCAAAGGGTCAACCATCGGAAACCGCCCAATACTCGCATCATAAAACCTCGCCCCATAATCATTCCACTCCAAACCAAAATCACTATTCAGTTCCTTGCCATTGTATTGATATTTATTAGTACCAGCAGCCCCATTCCAGTTCCCTTCCATGTTCATACCAAACGGATAGTAATGATTAATCTGCTTCATATCCGATACAGTGATAACACCATCATTATTAGCATCC
>JAYTUY010000315.1:0-9965 GCA_043744275.1 Saprospiraceae bacterium | reverse complement strand
TAGTTCTGTAAACATCCAACTAAGATAATTCATATAATCATTATTTCAAAGAACTTGTGCGTAGTCGACACGGTTTTAAAACCCTCGTAAAGTTGTAACGCATTGAAAATCAATATTTTACATAAAATTTAAATTCTAAAAACATATAAAACGTACTACTCAGTCAAAAAACTACTTTCAAGAATTTTGACGATTTTTACATTTTACATTTAAAATTTTGCGGTTTTACATTTTAATATTTAAAAACTTTAAGCTCTAATAGCCTCAACAGGATCCATTTTAGACGCTTGCAAAGCAGGTATAAAACCAGCGATAACTCCAGCAATCACCGCTAAAATAAGCGTCGTCACCATATTGCCGAAGGAAATATACATTTCAAAATCGCTGATAGCGGTCATGCCTTTCAACGCCAACCACACCATCACTAAGCCGAAAATACCGCCAACAACACATAAAACGATGGATTCTATCAAAAATTCAAGCAAAATAACCCATTGTTTCGCTCCCAATGCTTTTTTGATACCTATAACATTTGTCCTTTCTTTAACAGAAACGAACATGATATTCGCCACGCTGAAAATGCCAACTAAAAGTGCAAAGCCGCCTATCACGTAACCCGCACCATTCAAAGCTGCAAAAACGCCATTGATTTCATCAGCAAACATGGACGCTGAATTCATCGAAAAATCATTTTGCTCTTTGGGTTTGAGATAATGTAATTTTCTCATATTGATAGTAATGTCATCTTTCAACTGCGTTTCGCTCACGCCCTCCGCCGCTTTTACTTGTAGATTGCCAGCCCAAGCAAAATTGGTTTTGACATTCATAATTGACCTCGCCAATTCAAACGAAATGAGCACGAGATTGTCATAATTGTATATTTTTAATAAATCTTTACCCGATTCCTTTAATACACCCACCACTTGCATTTTGCGTCCCATAAATTTAATTTCACGACCAATCGGATCAATTTCACCAAATAATTCTGCCGCCACTTTAAAGCCTAAGATGACGCGATTCATGCCATTATTGTATTCAGAAGCTGAAAAAAAACGACCTGAAGCATATTCAAGATTGTGAAATTCGTCATAATCGCTCGTCACAGCTACGCACAAAGCCCCTTCGATATTATTATTGCCATATTTGACCGTTTTTCTACCTGTAAAAAACGAATAAGTGACTAATTTAGCCGTTTCGAGATTGTCTGCCATCGTTTTATACTCATTAAAACCAGGAGTCGGGCGGCGAGCATATTTCCAATAATTTTCATCGGGGTCTTCATTCCAGGGCAACTTGGTGACATATACCACATCGTTGCCGAGTTTGTCAAAACTCCGACGCACATTGTCTTCAAGAGAATTAATAGCACTTTTTACAGCAATAATGCAAAAAATGCCTATCATAATGCCGAGCAAGGATAGAAAACTCCGCAATTTATTAGCCATCAACTGATGGAAGGCTTGTAAAAAACTTTCTTTTAAAACATACATGGCATTAGATTGTTATAGTTCAAAAATACCTGAGCAATCAAAATTAATGCACTGGCGATGATTCTTAGAAACTTATAGATGAATATTGCGTTTTTATCTGCAAAGACGCATATATTATGCGTATTAATAAAAAAAAGGTAACCAATAAGTAAATAGGCGTCTTATACTGAGGGGTACGTATTTTACTACAATAATTATATCCAGTTGTTGAAGCCTTTATATAATTATTCTAATTTTTCAAAATATTTTTCAAAAAACGATATTTTATTTTGTGAAGTTCATTTTAAAAAAATGTACTTTTGCAGGCAATTTTAAAAAAATCGCATAAATCATTGATAATCAAACGAATATAAAAGAAATTAATAAAAACGCATGAGGACAAAACTCTCAAATTTTAACTTCGATTTAGATAAAAAATTTATTGCACAGTATCCTACCCCCAATCGTGATGAAAGTCGTTTGATGGTGTTGAATCGTGAAACTGGAAAAATAGAGCATAAAATCTTTAAAGATATGCTCGGCTATTTCAACGATGAAGATGTAATGATTTTCAATAATACTAAGGTTTTTCCTGCTCGTTTATTTGGAAAAAAAGAAAAAACGGGTTCACTTATAGAAGTCTTTTTACTGCGTGAGTTGAATCGCGAAGCCAGACTTTGGGATGTCTTGGTTGATCCCGCTCGTAAAATTCGAGTTGGCAATAAATTGTATTTTGAAGATAAAAAAGGCAATGAAGTGCTCGTAGCAGAAGTTGTGGACAACACAACTTCACGCGGTAGAACCATTCGCTTTTTATATGATGGCACAGAGGAGGAATTTCAAAAAGATTTAGTATATTTAGGCAATACGCCACTACCAAAATACATCGGTCGCGAGCCTGATGAAACGGATAAAGAACGTTACCAAACTGTTTATGCTAAAGAAAGTGGTGCTGTAGCTGCACCAACTGCTGGCTTGCACTTTAGCCGAGAATTGATGAAGCGTCTTGAATTGAAAGGCATTAATTTTGCGGAAGTTACCTTGCATATTGGTTTGGGTACTTTCCGTCAAATAGATGTTGAAGATTTGTCTAAGCATAAAATGGAAGCTGAATATTTCAAAATCACTGACCAAGCTGTGCAAGTTGTGAATGCTGCGAAAGAAAAAAATAGGAAAATATGTGCTGTAGGCACTACTGTTATGCGGACGGTGGAGTCGTCGGTATCATCGTTGGGGCATTTAAAAGCGGCAGAAGGTTGGACAAATAAATTCATCTTCCCGCCCTACGATTTTAGTGTAGCCAATGCAATGGTCACTAATTTTCACTTGCCAAAGTCCAGCTTATTAATTATGGCAGCTGCATTTGGTGGGTACGATTTAGTGATGGAAGCTTATCAGCAAGCAATAAAAGAAGGCTATCGCTTTTATAGTTATGGCGATGCCATGTTAATTATTTAAATTTTACCCCCTCAGTATTGAACTTATAAAATCTATTTTTTACATTTGCAGCCTTAAATAAAAAAAATTCTTAAAATTGTTTAAAAGAATAATTAAAATTCTTTAAAACGTATTATTTAGTAAATTAAATTTGGATTAATATGTATTGGACGCTTGAATTAGCATCGTATTTGGAAGAAGCACCTTGGCCCGCTACCCGCGATGAGTTGATTGATTTCGCTATCCGCTCGGGTTCGCCTATTGAAGTGATTGAAAATTTGCAACAGTTGGATGACGAAAACGAAATGTACGAAGGTATCGAAGATATTTGGCCTGATTATCCCCGCAAGGATGACTTCTTTTTCAATGAAGACGAATATTGAATCAAATCGCCGCTACTGACATCTTTACCCAAAAGGCTTAAAAAAATAGCTGTCATTTTGCGATTTAAATATCAAAGAAAAGTCTCGTAACGCATGCGCTACGAGACTTTTTTATGTCACCCACTCAGTATTTCAAATTTCAAATTTCAAATTTCAAATTCCTAATTAATCAGAATTGAAAATAGATAAATGCATTCGCTGAAAAAGTGCCGAAAAATGCTGCCAAAAGCATTAAAGTAGCAAAGCTGACGACTCTGAAAACAGGGTTCTCAATGGCTAATTGCTGTAAATCTTTTACATTATTATGAATGATTTCAGCCGTCAAAAGGATTAAAATAAGAATAAAAGCTTTAATCACAACGAATTTATCAATGACAGTTCCCCATGAAAAACCTTCCAAACTGGCTATGTTTTTTATCACGCCGATAGCTGTTGAAAAATCCTTAGCTCTAAAGAAAATCCAAGCAAAACAAGTGAAAAAATAGACAATTCCGATGTCTAAAACTATTTGTATCCACTTAGGCATCTTGATAAAATTTTCAAATTTACCTAAAATCGGTCCTGCTATGCGTTGAACAATGAGATACAAACCATGTAGAAATCCCCAAAACACAAACGTCCAATTAGCCCCATGCCATAAGCCACCAATCACCATCGTCAGCATATTATTTCGATAAGTCATGTACTTGCCGCCTCTATTTCCACCCAACGAAATATAAAGATAATCGCGTAGCCATGACGAAAGAGAAATATGCCAACGCGTCCAAAACTCTGAAAAATTCTTAGAAAAATAGGGCGTTCTAAAATTCCAAGGGAAAGTAAAACCCAGCATTTCTGCCAAACCACAAGCGATATTGGAGTAGCCCGAAAAATCGCAATATATTTGAAATGAATATAAAATGACGCCAATCAAGCAACTTAAAGAACTGAAATTGCCTGGAAATGCAAATATTTGGTCAACAAATGGGGCAATTGAATCCGCAATTGCCACTTTTTTGAAGAAACCCCAAAGCACTTGAGCCAACCCCTCAGTAAAACGCGCCCATGAAAACACTCTATCGCCTCCTTGAAATTGTGGCAAAAACTGTCTTGCACGCACTATGGGTCCCGCTACGAGTTGCGGAAAAAACGATACAAAAGTGGCATAAAGGAAAAAATCGCGTTCGGCTTTTATTTCTTTTCTATAAACATCAATCGTGTAACTCATGGATTGAAAAGTATAAAAAGAAATACCAATGGGTAAAATAATATGCAAAGTATTCCAACTCTCTTGTATGCCAACGCTGTGCAATATCTTGGCAAAACTATCAGCGAAGAAGTTGAAATATTTGAAAAAACCTAAAAATCCGAGATTTGAGATAACTGAAAGGATGACTAAACGCTTTCTTTTTGATTCGTTTTCAGCGTCATCTATGAATATACCGAGCCAATAATCGAGCGTGGTTGTGAACATAACGATGCCCAGAAACCGCCAATCCCACCAGCCATAAAAAATATAACTCGCCACCAGACACAGCCACATACGTGCGCGACCTTTCAAGAACCAATAAGTTGGAAAAAAAATAAGGATAAAAATTAGAAAAACGATGCTATTAAAAACCATATGTAGTTTACCGATTTAGTGTCAATAATTAGTTATTCTCTTAGTTATCAATCATTTATGTATGGTAAAATAATATCTTTGAAAAGTAAATACCCTTTTCCGTTCAGATGAATACCGTCTATTGAATATTCAGGATTCAGCCCCCCCTCAGTATTTTTAAACTTTTCATTCAAATTAATAAAAACTTGACCTTGCTTTTGGGCGATTTGTTCAATGTTTTTATTTAATATATCAATGTCGTCATTTTTCATGCCGTTTCGGCGAAAGTCATTATGCACAGGCAAAATACTTTCTAAATATAGCTTTGTGTTAGGTGATTCAAGAAGTAGGCGATTGACTATTTTCTCATAATTTTCACTGATTTTACTGAGGGGTAGGTATAGCAGGTCATTCACGCCAATAAGCAGAAAAATCTTTCTGGGTTTCATAATAATCACATCATCCAATCGATTCAAAATATCTGTTGTGCCATCGCCAATCACACCTCTGTTGAGAATATTAGGATTTTCTAATAATTCAGCCCATTCGCATTCGGCGGTGATGCTGTTGCCCAACATAATTATGCGCCCTTCAACAATCGGCAGTGTTTTCAAATGGCTTGTTTTATGTTTTTTTAATGAAACAACACCTTGTCCTTTATTTTTTATCAAGTAATATAGATAGCTTGGGCTACCGATTTTGACTATTGCATAAAAAATGCCTATAATGCATAAAAAGTTGAAAAATAAGGAGATATGAAAAAAACGTTTCATTGAAATCATTATTTATCTTTCAAAACATCATCAATTGACACTTTAATTTTATGCTCAGAATGTTTGAAATTTTTATTTGGATTGGTCATTTTAAACAATGCCTTGATTTGTTTTACAATAAATAAAGGCATGGCTTCTACGGCTAACCATACTTGAGGCGGCACATTGGAAAGGTATAAAGTCCAAAAAATATTACCTATAAAAACGGATACGCCTAAAATAAATGCCAAGCCGATTTTTAAACTAATGAAAAGACTCACTAAAAAAACATGCCTGATAAACCCAATAAAATGAACAAAGGAGGTGCTACTGTCACTAATCCGAAAAATAATGTGTTCCAATTTAAAGTGAATAGACCCCTCAGTACAAAGCCTGTTGTGTTCTTCAAATTCTGAAAATAAGAGAAAAGCCAGCGGCTGCGTTGCGTTTCGATGTCCGATACTTCACTTATTTTTTCGTCATAACACAAGGCATTTTTAGCATAAACAATGCGTTCGCACTGATTTATGATATGATTTTGTAGGATTTTATCCTCTTGCATCATTTTTTTCCAAAGTTCTTTTCCCTTCGTAATGTCTTCACCATATAAATAGGATGCGTACAAATTTTGCTCAATCGCCATGCCACTGCCTGAAATCACAGACGAACTGCCCAAAAGTGGTGGTACTTGCCGTTCGACATAATTTTTATAAAACTCGCCCAAAGCATCGGCTGCTGCCACTGTTGAATCCAAGTTTTTAGCTGTCCGTTGCCCTTGAATGGCTTTAAAACCAGCGAGGGCATAAGCATTGACATTCTCCAAAAATTGAGGGTGAGCCAAGTTGTCGGCATCCCAAATAACGCTATAATCATGCTTGCGAACAAAGTGTTCGGTCGCGTAAATGATGGATTTTACTTTCAAATTCAGAGCAGGCTGAGGATTCAAAACCGTTAGTTTTTCATGTTGAAAATCCCAATCGGACATATCGCAATTGTCTGCTAAGAGATAAATATGATGATTTTGATGCGTTTGCATCAGCAATGATTGAATCAAAGGCTTCGCTATATCCACATTGCGGTAGGCAGTGATAATGTTGGCATAATCGTACTTTTCCGAATTTTTCGACCCCCTCAGTCCCGCTTGCTTCGGGATTTCGTTCCTCAATATTTTGAGCGTTTTTTCTTTTTTGAAAAAACTTAAAACGACAGTGATGAAAGGAAAAATGAGAAAAAATAGGAGTATTGAAGATAAGATGTAGAATGCGTATGTCAATGTTGTCATTTTTAATTGATTAATCTTAATTAGAATTTTGTGTTAAATTTGTTATATTCCAAACAATGGCTTTGATAAATACCTGAGCGTGTTCAAATTGACCCCTCAGTAAAAACATCAATAAATTTTTTGGAATGGTGAAAAATATGAGAAAAAAACTGAAAAGTAATAAATTAAAACCTGAAAAATTGCGCCGCATAAAATAAATACGATTGCGATTCAGGTAATATGTTTTCAACGGAGACATTGCACCCACTGTTACAGATTCTTTATGATATATCTTAGCACGGGGTTCTACCCAAATCTCATACCCTGCCCGACGAATGCGCTCACACCAATCAAGCTCTTCATAATATAAGAAAAAATCCTCAAACATAACACCAACATTCTCAATGACTTCTCTTTTTACCATCATGGCTGCACCATGTGCATAAGCCGTAGGTTGGGGTTGATTATACTGTCCCTTGTTGATTTCTTTTTCACCGATTGTCAGATTGCGAGCAGTCATTGGATGCAAATGCGTTGAGCCTGCATATTGAATTAAGTCGGGTGTTTCTTTAGGGTTTTCATTAAAATAACAAAGTAGGGGTGAAGCAACACCTAATTTTGGATGGCTTTGAAATAATTCGACAAGTTTTTCTAAGCACCCCTCAGTCATTTCAGCATCGTTATTGATGAAAAACAAAAAATCGCCTTTCGATTCTTTGACTGCCAAATTATTCCCGCCTGCAAAACCCAAGTTTTTTTCAGACCGAATAAATTTTACCTCAGGATATTGATCATTAAAAAAATATTGAGGGTTTTCTTTTGAAGCATTGTCAACCACAAAAATTTCAACGTTTTTATAGGAAAGTTGTCTGATGGAATCAAGCAATTCAACGGTTAAGTCCAAGCCGTTGTAATTCACTGTTATGATAGATATAAGTGGTTGATTTCTCAATTTTAAATCGGTTTTCGCTTGCAAAGATAAGTTTTCTTAAAAATTATGCATTAAAAAAGTGGCAAGCTGATGACTTGCCACAATGTTTTTAGATTTAAAAAGATTTTTCTAAATCTAAACGTTTTCTTTTTGAATGAGTGAGAAAGGTGTTCTGAATAAAATTTTCAAATCAAACCAAAAAGAATTTCTCTTGGCATAATCAATATCTAAACCTATACGCTCTTCAGATGACATATTGTCGTTACCGCGTTTGGTGACTTGCCACAAGCCTGTGATGCCTGCAGGTGCCATGAAACGGTAAGCCCAATCTTCTTTAGTGAGTTGCTCTGCTTCATAAAGGGGCAGTGGTCGATTGCCGACGATAGACATATCACCCCTCAGTACATTGAACAATTGCGGCAGTTCATCAATGCTTGTTTTTCTTATAAACCGTCCGACCCGTGTAATCCTTGGATCATTTTTTACTTTCATAAATGTAGAATCGCTATATTGATTCATGTGTTGAATTTCAGCTAATCGACTGTCCGAATCAGCATACATAGAGCGAAATTTAAGAAAATCGAAGACCATATATCCCGTTCCGCTGCGTTTTGAGCGATAAATAACTGGACCGCGAGACTCCAAACGAATCAAAAGAGCCGTTAGAATGAGTATCGGGCTTGCTAAAAAGATGCAAAAACAAGCGATAAATACATCAATAATCCTTTTGAAAGGAGAAACTGGCACTTTGAGAGTGTCCGTTTCATTGATGTTCATATCTGTCATGGTGGATTTGTGCTTGCGGAGGAATTCAATCCGTTCACAAATATCGCGGCTATCCACAGGCTGAATATAGCAATCATCAATACCATATCTGAGAGCCATCGGGTCAATCATATCCTTATCGGAAGCAATAGCAATGATAGGAATTTGGGCTGTGAGAATATTTTTTCTGAAAGCCCTGACGAAGGCAAAATCATCTTTGGCTAAAGCAGGATAATCGCAGATAATGGCATAAGGCACATCCGAAAGTTTTGAGGCTGTTTGGAGTTTTACCAATTGGCGATAGGCATGTACGCCGTCAAAAGCGTCAATATTGTATTGCGTCAACGAAGCTACAAATTCGGACGTACAATTAGAAATATTTAAAACTAAAAGCTCTTTTGTTCTACGAAGAGCGAGAGTAGGTAATGTTTGGGTCATAGTAGTTTGTTTGCGTGTGTGTCTTGTTAATGATTATAAGATGTTTGTTTATAATATTAAGTTTAACAATGAAAAATATTGTTTGTTTTTTTATTCAAGATATTATCTACTTTTTCTTTCAGTTTTATGGGGTTGAAAGGTTTGCGAATAAAATCCACGATACCCAAACCAAAAGATTGAGTTATTTCATATTCATTTTCATTAGCTGAAACTAAAATAACAGGGATGTCTCTAAACATGCCGCTCGTGCGAATCTGTTTGAGGAATTCAAGACCATTGAGGCGAGGCATTTGCATATCGAGCATGATTAAATCAGGAATATTGCCGGCTGATAGCCAAGCCATGCCTTCAATACCATCTTTTTTAGTGATGACGTCGAACCTATTTTTGAGAGTTAAACCCAATAGAAGCCGAACGGCATCATGGTCGTCGATAATTAAAATGTTTGCTTTTTGTAAATTCTGAGTATTCATCGCGCTTGTTATAATAGTTGTGTTTGTAAAAAAAAATATACATGCTGATGAGCAACAACATTCAAGATGTCATTATCAAAAGCTTAATAATTTAATATACAAGTCACTACATTAATTGCCTCGGGAGAAAAATAGGCACTGAAATGAAAATGACATGCTCAATAGGAAAATTTACTTTTTATAAGTTTGATATAAGTCTGAAAAAATCGTAAATTTCAGTAGTATGTTTTAAAAAAAGAAAATGTAAAATGGCACTTTAATTCCAATATAGGGAGTAGAATTAAATTGGTGCTTTTTAATATTTCTATTCTATTACAAAGATATTCTCTTTTATTTAATTGTCAAATGAAAAATCCGAAAACAAGTCACATTTTTTTGTATTTTATCGAAATTAATTTAATATTTTAAGCAGAAGTTACAAAACTATGAATTGGATTTTGAGATATTTTTAATAAAAAAAATTTAAAAATATAT
>JAYTUY010000314.1:0-9969 GCA_043744275.1 Saprospiraceae bacterium | reverse complement strand
TATAAATCTGCTATACTTTTTACTGAGGGGGCTACAGGTGCTTTTGCTTTACAGATACTGCCTTGTGCACCACCCGTTGGTAATTGACCTGTCAAACTAGGGGCTTTTGTATCTTTAATAGTAATCACCTGGACACAAGAAGATGATTGCCCCTTTTCATCAGTTGCTGTCCATGTACGATTGATGACTTTAACAACTGGACAAATCAACTGGGCTGTTATCACTTCATCAATTTGAGAAATATTAACTTGCCCACAGCCTTTTATTGATTGAGCAGTACCAGTAGAAGTCGTTTGGTCATCGCATTCAATTTCTATATCGGCAGGACATGTTATTATTGGTGCTACACAACAGGGACCATTGAAGGTTATAGATTGTATTACTTTGCAAGGATTACCATCCGCATCTTTTTTAATCTTATCTGTTACAGTAACCGTATAATCACCCAGAGGCACGTTTGTAAGGTCTTCTGTGGTCGCGCTATTACTCCATGAATAAGTGTAATTGCCTGAGCCACCGCTTACAGTGAGGTTAATATTTCCTGTGTTTCCAATCCCACAAGCAGCAGTGAGGGTTGCATTGAAAGGAGGAGTAATTGGTATAGAGGTTGAAAGCGTATAACAATATTTTCCTGTCGGATTACTGTTCCCATCCGATGTTATGGGACAGGCGCCATTGGCAGCTGTCCAAGCTGTTAATATTCTATTTAATTCAAGCGCATTACCACAATTAAACGTGACTAAACCCAAATCCAAAATCTGTTGCTCACTCGGTCCTTCTTCACTGGCTTTTTTCACAGCACCTGCACATCGAGCAATTCTACAGATGCTCTCTGTTCCATTTGGGGCTGTTTGTTTCATATCTGCGAATACGCCAAGAAACCTGTTACCACTTTCTGTTTTGTGATGGATAGTTATTTTTAAACTTGCAGTTATTTGTGTACCCGCAATACAAGAATTACAAGGGTCTCCAATTTTTTCAAGTGATGAACCGATAATTACAATATCATCTGCCGGGCAAGCATTAAGATCATATTTAGGGTCAGTCCTCAAATCTGTTTGAGTATTTGGGATAGGGTCTTGAGTACAAAATGGCTTTTGACCTACCGTTGAAATGGAAAAAAGCAACATTAGTAAAAAATAGAAAAATGTTGAAGCAATTTTTGGAGTCATTTTTTTCATGATTAAAAATTTAAAAGTTAACAAATAATTTTATAAAATATGGGTATCAAACCAATACAAAGAGGGTGTTATCTCAAACAAGAGAGTAACAATTAATACATTCTAAATGGAACAATACTTTAAAAAAAAGTATTAAAAAAATGAGAAAATGGGTTTTGAAACATACTTTGTTTTTTTTAAGGGTTAAATAATGAAATGGCATATCAAGAGATATTATGCCTACTTTTTAAGAGAGATTAAAATATGAGAAACAATAGAAGAAAAAATAATGTAGGAGGTCGAATCTGTACTGCTTAATTAATTTTTATTGGGTAACTATTATTAGTTTTTTAACATGTAAACAAAGTTATTATAATTTATTTGTATTGTCAAATAAAAAAGTGCAAGATTTGTGTTTTATACCATATACTGTATAATTTAGTCTGTTATTTAACATATATTTTATCACTCAAAGGGCTTAATATGCTTAAAATACTGAGGGGGTGCTTCATAAAAATTTTAAAATGAAAACCGGGCAGCCCTTTTAGCGACTGTCCGATCATTAAATTTCAGTATTAACTTTAAAATTTATTTTATAATAATCAACTTTTCAGTCAGTTGTCGATTATTAATTTTTACCATAATAATATAAGTAACATTGGCAATATTTTTTACATCAATAGAAGTTGAATTAAATCCTTTGACTGCTTTATAGTCCGTTCTACTCAAAATTTTACCACTCATTTCTGAGACAAGTATGGTGCTATTCCCTTCAATTTCTGCATCAAAATTTAAATCAATCTGTCACCGATGCTGGCGCAGAAGCTCCGTTCAATATATTCAACTGTGCCGCTATATATTGATGTGCCAATATATAATAAGGATAGAATAAAGTATAAGAGAGAGTACAGGAAATAATGTTGTAGGAAAATATTTGTTGTTACAAAATGGACATTATACTTTAAGAAAAGTAATAGTAAAGGAAAGCAATCGGTTTTTAATATTTTTATAAGGTTAACAAATGCAAAGATTTAGTCTTTTTAATGAATGAACTTTAATTTTATGAATTAATTCTAACAAAGTTATTATCTTTTACTTGTACAGTCAAATAAAAAATGCATGATTTATGTTTTTTATACTAATAAGTGTATAAATTAGCTTGTTATTTAACATATATTTCTTTGCTCAAAAAAACATAATACTCTTAAAATACTGAGGGGTACTTAAATTGGCAGGTATTTTTAATTTTTATTTTTTTCCACAAACCTATAGGTCAAAGCACCTGAAGGGCATTTATTGACTTGTTGTATAATTTCTTCAGTGGTAGCATTCATGGGTTGTATCCACGGGCGTTCTTTAGGATGGTAGACATTTGGCAGCGTTCTCACACAAACACCTGAGTGAATGCACAATTTAGGCTGCCAAACAATGGCTATTTCACCGTTGGAATATTCCATTTTCTCTTCCATTTGTATATTTTTATGAGTTAAAAATCATTATTTCATGATTAAACGCCGCCATTCAGGGTGTCTTTTAATATAGGTGGCTACAAAAGGACATAGAGGAATCAAACGCAAATTCCTTTCTTCAATATCTTTTAATACTTTCAATACCAAAGCTGAACCTACACCCTTCCCTTCCATGATTTTAGGCACTTCAGTATGCGTTAAAAATATCTCGCCAGCCGTTGACAGCACATACTCTATAAAAGCGACATCGCTGCCTATATTTATTGCATATCGCTTATTTTCTCTATTGTCAATCAATTCATATTCTGCTGTATTCATAATTTTGGATTTATCGGATGATTTAAAATGCTTATTTATTTAAATAAAACTCATTCATAAGTCTTTAAAACACGATTGACTTATAAAATGTTTTTCTAATTATTTTAACGGCTGCCTATTGTAACCTTTTTCACCAAAAGGCTGCAATTCTTCAAGGAACATTTGCTCCAAAATCTTTATTTCCTTTGAATTATCAAGGAGTTTACCTTCTTCTTCCTGAATTTCTCCCAATATTTCATAAACAAAATTGCTTTCACCATAGGTATTCCAATCTTTTTGAAGTCCAACGTTGCGATGATTTCCAAAATTCAGTTGCACATAATGCCGATTCCAAATCTTATCCAAATTAGAACTTCCTTCAATGAATATCTTACCATTCACGATGTTCCTTATTTGAAAAACACCCATTCTGAATTTGATGTTTTTATACTCTTCTTTTAATTCTTTATTTGTCATTGTTTAAATTTTTATTGATTGAAATAAAAAACTTGCCTCAATGGAACACTGATTTTACTGATGCGACTGATGGTCACTGATTTTTATCAATCGGACACTGATTTTACTGATGCGACTGTTGTGCAATGATTTTTTCCGAAGGAAACAAAAAAAGAAAATCAGAAAAATCAGTCGAATCAGTAAAATCAGTGTCCCATCGCACCCAAAATGAGCAAAATACTGAGGGGGGGGCTTGTTTCCAACTAAATTATTTTTGAGCAAATTTATCCTCCACACTTTGCCATTCATGTTCGATATGAGTCATCAATAAAGCGTTATCAAACGTAACTGAACCTTTAGGAAATAGCTTTTCATCTTCAAAAAAACTTGATTGTACATTTATAACATCCAACGGTTGAACTGCCCATTTATAAACTTGAAGTTGAAGACCATCAAATTTATCTTGATTGGGAGAATAACCAATAGCCCCTTTTTCAAAAAAATTAGATACATTTTCTATCGTTTCAAAGATTGAAGTTTTACGAAACTGCTCAGTCGTTTGAGCATCTATTGAAATTGTAGTTTTGTCTGAACTTAGATAATCGACATGATAATTCCCTTCTTCCTCCTTAACATTAAACTTTGCTAAGTAATGTTTTCCTGGAAATAGGCGCCCACCTAATAAAGTATTTAACAGTAAAGAAGTGTCTCTTCGAGGGACATAAACGCCTTCCTTCGTCACTCCATTTTCCTCCCATTCTACTGCAATCCTATGCGCACCATTTTCAGAATTGACGCCTATTATATTGGGCAACCCTTTTGGTTTTACATCTTTAAGTCTAATCAAACAAATGCCGACTATGGCTTTTCCTTTATAAATTTTCGGTCGAAATGGTAAGGGCACAATTTTACTTACGACTTCTGGGTCTGCGGTAAAATTGATGAGTATTCTTCTATCAATAAATCCATGAATTGTAGGTATTTTCATTTTAAATGCATTGTTTTACTTGAAATTAATTCAAAATTAAGCTTCATATTGAGGGATTTCGGATTTCAGAAATATGCCGACATCAGAAATCATAAATCCGAAATATACTGAGGGGGTCACTTATTAAATACATCAGGCACTTTCCAGAATCGCCAAACTAAAACGAGTATAATAAAAATGCCTACACAACCTATTACCCGTTCTATAAAGTTTGAAAACATTGTACTCTTATTACCATGGTCAATATTCCAAAGACTCCTTTGTTCTAAATAATCATTGGTTGGGTTAAATATTGTAAATGAAAGTGCACCGATTTTGTTATTAGTATTTGAATTTAAAGCATTTTTTTTAATACTAATTTCAACAGAATCCCCAATTTTAATTTTCTTTCCATTAATATAAAGGTTCATACGGTTATCATTTTCTGCAAAGGGAATTAAAAAAATTTGCTTAAAATCATTGCTTTTAATTGTCCAAATCCACGCATGTCTTCCCTCTCTTGTATGCCCGATTTCTGCTATTTTAAACCTCAAACTTTCTATATCTTTCTCTTCAATAGTATTTGATTGATAGGATTGCCAAATTAAAAAGAAGCAAAATATGCAACCCAAAATAGCTTGTAACAAGCAACTCTGCTCTAATAATTTATTTAACCAATTCCAACATTTTAAAACTTGTTTCATAAACACATTTATCATTTATCATTTATCATTTGCCTCCATAACTATAATGCCCCGTCATCGCAAACTCAAATAAACAATCCGACAACTCCTGCCCTCTTCCAATATTATGCACAATTAAGAAACGCTGTTTATCATCTGAAAGTTTGTTGACGACGATACCGATATGCGTCAAATTGCCTTCTAAATTCCATGTGACGATATCGCCAGGTTGATAATCAGCTTTGTTTTGAGAGATAGGTTTTTTATTTCCATGCCTTGAAAAAAAGGTCATGAGATTGGGGACGCGGCGATGGTCAATATTGGTATCAGTTTTTTTCAAGCCCCATATTTTAGGATAAATGTTGAAATTCGCTGCCATATCCTCATGCACGGCTTTTTGCAAATCAATTCCCAATTTTCGATATGCTCGAATGACAACGTCAGTGCATACGCCTTTGTCAGCAGGCACATCGCCGTTGGGATATTGGATGCTGAAATAGGCTGGGTCGTATGCCACTTTATCGTTTGTTAAATTCAAAGCAGCGGCTGATAATTTTAAAGCAAAACTGGCTGATGTGGATATTGTATCTTTTATCGCTACGGCTTGGGCAGTGGTTGAATTGGATGGTTGATGTATGGCGGTCGAGTTATTTCGACAGGCAACTGTTATTAATATGAAGGATATTATGAAAGGTGTTATCTTTTTCATAGTCAATACTGAGGGGGTAAAATATTTTTGTAATATTTAAAACAAAGAACAACTATACTGAGGGGGTGCTCTCAATTACTCCCCCAATATTTCAAATGCCAAAACGGAATATCCCAACTCAAATTAAGATTGAATCGGTACTGAAATTTTTTCAAAAATATAGATTCCTCTTTGATGGCATATAAACGTGGCTGAGCTTGATAGCCCACGCCAATATTCAAAGGGCTGTTGAAAATGCGACCGAATTGAAGGAACAGACCTGGTGAAAAAATATTGCTCAATTTCACTTTAGGAATGCTGTCTGTGCTGTTGGTAAACCTAAAACCTGCAATTGCCCCCACGTCAATAATGCTGGCGAAAAGCTGAATCGTGTGTGGCGCAACGAAGCCGCCAAAGGATTGCATATCCGTCAAAGCATATCTGGGTTTGCGTTTAAAACCATAACTCAGATTGAGTCCAATGGGTGCTGAAATACTGAAATAACCAGCTGAATCTTTATGTCCATAGGTTTTTTGCAAGCCAATATAACTATTCACTGCCAACAGCCAACCCGATTCCTTCACGTGCGTACCACCTGATGATGTCATGGTGCTTTCCATCAAATCAGCCACTTCATCGCTTGTTTTTGCTAAGACCAATGAGGCTGCGAAAGAACTATATTTGATAAATCTTTTCAAAGCATAATTTTCAAATGGTCTTTTGCCCAATGAATCATCATCGACATATATTTTATCAATCAAAACGGGGGTTTGTTTATCCATAAAATATGTTCCTGAAAAACTTTTATATTCTCTAACTGGTATCCATTTTTTTAAATTATTAAGAGTATAAACGCTACTAAATGTATCAATTCTGATAAATTTATTTCCATTTTTAATGTATTTCGGTCTTGAATCTATCGCTTGGATGATGTCCGCAATGTGCTGAATGGCAGCATGATATTCACGTCCACGCATCTCCGCATAAACACGTGAGAGCGATTCAGCGATATAAATACCTCTGTACCACGTTCGTGGCAAAGCAGTATCGGGTTGTAAGATTTCTTTAATAGTGGGGGCGAATTTCACTAAAGAAAGTATATTTTCATACGACGACACCATTTTATCCCAATACAATTTCCCATCTTGTCCTTCCGTTTTTTTCATCTCTTTTAAAGACATTTCGATGATATTCACTCGCCTCGTCAAACCTTGCACATATTGGCGCATATTGTAAAAATCATCTTTTTTATCATAAAGCAAATTGATATAATGCCGCAAAGTCGTATCTTGAAATCTAATTGGAATGCTATCATTGTACACAGCCAATTGATAAATAGTACCCAGCCATATATGCGCACCTAAACCATCACCCTTAAAAAGCAAGTTCAAACTATCCATGCCACTCACCCAATAATGAGTAGAGTCAGCTGTTGTGGAGCGAAAAGCGGCGGAAATGAGTTGAACTATTTGAAGCCCTGCTTTCAAATCACGCCCTTCGCCTTCATCATAAGCATCGCTAAAGTGGATTTTTTCGATAATATGCCCAGGGTGTTCGTTGCGGATTAACCCGTCAGTAAATTGAGAGACAGTGGTCAAAAAGTCTCGAGCAGTTTGGTTGCCTTTGAACATTCTCGCATATTTATCAGTCTCTAATAGCGCGGTGGTATTAGCGAATATATTGGCTAAATCTTCCTCCATTTTTTGACGCAAGCCTTCAATATATTGATTGAAAACATAAATATCTTCATCTATCAAACGTAAGCCATCATAAGTATTCGGAAACAGCGTTTTCAGCTCCACACTCCTATCCATTTCAGTCTTCATTTTATTAAAAAACAAAGCGTTCATATCTTGTTTGAATCTTTTGACAATGATTTTTGCAAAAGCATCAGCATAAATAGTGGCATTAAAATTTCCTACTTTTGACAAAACTGATGAATTGCCCACCGATTCCACACCCATTTGTCCTCTTGACATACTGCTGATTGGCACTGCAAATTCCCAAAAATTTTCATCTCTAAATGACTTCCAAATGAATGAGTTGCCTTTAAATGATTTTTGAATTTGCAGGATATTATCAATTGTTTTTAATTGTTTTGTTTCAAGTAAATACTCGCCGAGTATTAGATACATTCTCCTTTGCTGTGTATCAGTTGGTTCTTTAATTTTATTATATGCTCTAATACTATCAGCTAAAGTCAGTGCTGTGTTGTAGATGGAAAAATCAATTGGTTGTTGCCCCCATATTTTAATGGAAAATAAAAAAATCAAGCATAAAATGGAAATTTTCTTCATTATGGCAAGAGGTTTAAGGTTAGTGTAATATTTTTTTTCTTATAAGCTTGAATGATTTCTGAAAAGGGCATCACCCAAGTACTTGAAGCAGAATTGGCGAACACAACGCCTATGAGTGCATTATCCGACACCCGCATCATCCACGAACCGCTATCGCCTTTATCAGAAATCCGTCTACAATTATCATCATCCATACTTGAAGAAACGAAAGTGACATTTTCATATTTACCCAATTCCCAGTTGCCTTTTTGATTAATTCTTCTAATAAAACCCTTGACTTTCTTTTTATTTCTATCATTGAAAAAATAGACTTCAGTGCCTAAATCCTCTTCCGTTATGTCAATAAATTTAGTTGGCGAATCAATGCGTTTGTTGTGAAATTTACCTGTAAGTCTTATCAAAGCAACATCCAATTTTGTATTGAAAATAGCTGTATCTTCATTGAAAGTGCCGATTGAATTGCCATCTTCCAAAATGACTTCAACAGATTCTTCAGGTAAAAAATGAGTAAAATCAGTATTATTCTGCTTGACAACATGAAAACAAGTGAGCCCATAAATATCACCTTTGTCAGAGCACAACACGCCACCCATCGTTCCTTTATTATCAGGTCGTTTTATATTGGCAATGAGCATACCCGCATAATCCAATAGTTTGGGTGGCTCTATATTAGATATGGCAATGTTGGAAGCTTCGCTTTTTGAAACAGGCGTTTCGACAATAGTTATCAGCAATGAATTGTCGGCAGGTTTATACGGTTGACCTTCATTTTTTTGTTTCTTGTTTCCTTGGCTTTTCTTACTCATTGTCAAATGGATTTTAATAGTTCAAAACAAATATACAATAAAAAAACAAAACACCTCAAATCTTGAATCAATCAAAATTTGAGGTATTGCATATTTAGTTCTAATATATTCTAATATTTTATCAGTAAAAATTTATTCTAATTTTAAAGGTGGACCTACTACATTCATATCGTGGTCAACAAATATTTGGGCTATTTCTTTAGGTGTTGGTTCTTTCTCTAAGTTAGACATCTTGATAAAAAACTCTTCAAGCTTTCCTGCGGGTTGTAAAATGACAGTCATTTTGCCTTTTTCGGTTACTTGCGTCCAAGCGTGAGGCACTGTGCGGGGGAGAAAAATACTATCGCCAGCTGTGAGGAGATATTTATCCGTCCCCACTTGAAAATAATACGATCCTTCACGCACAATGAAAGTTTCGTCTTGAAAAGGGTGAATATGCAAGGGTGTGCCTCTCCCTTGCGACAATCCTGTTTGTTCAAATATTGCTAAATCACCGTCAGTGTCTTTGCCTGAAATTTTAACATCCAAAACATTGGAGTTTACGCCTTTTAATTTGAGATGACCATGTATTCTGCCTTCACCAGCTTTTACGGTAAAGCCTTTGTCTAATCTGGTCATCGTCTTTTGATTTTTTGAAAACGCAAACGTGGGAATAGTGGCAGTGGCTAAAACTGTTTGAATAAATTGTTTTCTTTTCATTTTTTTTGATTTTTAATTTTTAATTTTAAAAAGCACTCCTTAGTATTTTTCATATGGTTAATACCTTCAACAAATAAACAATCCCTTCTGATATTTATTGCGTTCCAAATTAATATTCCTCAATATTGACAATATTACTGAGGGGGGGTGCAATGAGGAAAATATTAAAGTTTGTTTTAAAGAAAATGTCATTCGCCGTATAGATTTTACACTGCGAAATGCATTTTAAGGTGAGATTATTTAATTGTTAAAATGTTTTTTATTGGAATTTTTAAACAAAAACACCCACCTGGTTTGTAACACACACCTATAAATCTCGTTCAAATTGATAATCCTCTAATATAAATTATAACTTGACTTTGTTAAATTAGGAATAAATTAAATATTGGTAATTCAAGATGAATTTAATTTATGTTTAGATTGAGTTGCTTTAGCCCTTTTAAATAA
>JAYTUY010000313.1:0-10036 GCA_043744275.1 Saprospiraceae bacterium | reverse complement strand
TTTAAAAGGGCTAAAGCAACTCAATCTAAACATAAATTAAATTCATCTTGAATTACCAATATTTAATTTATTCCTAATTTAACAAAGTCAAGTTAATTCTACCTTTGCAATTTTTCCACATTATTTTCTAACAAAATCAAGGTCGAACTATGCTAAGACAAGTCGTTTTCGCCATTATTATTTCTATCTCCTTTACTTTTTTCAGCACGCGTGCAGCCGCTCAAAATTTTGAAATTGGGTTAACTGTTGGTGCTACCTCCTACGATGGAGACATTGGATTGACCACAAAAAGTGTAGGCAAATCTTTACGTCCTGCCATTGGACTTGTGGGCAAATATCGCCTTTCCAACAGCCTTTTACTGAGGGGTCATGTTATTACGGGTAAACTCGCAGGTTCCGAAAAAGATCATCCTGATGCTTGGCGGCGGATACGGGGCTTCGCCTTCGAATCAAAAATGACGGAGTTGGCACTCGTTCTCGAATGGGAGTTTTTCACCAAAGGACGATTTACAGCATTCGCATTTGGTGGTGCTGGTGCTACATTTTTTAATCCAACTACGGATTATAATGAACCGAATCCCTACATTTTGCAGGATATTAATGTTGATTCTAAAGCTAACTATAAAAAGATAACGCCTGCCATACCAATGGGTTTGGGCGTAAAATATGCCTTGAACCACAACTTCAATGTATCACTTGAGGCTGGTTATAGAAAAGTATTTACGGACTATTTAGATGGCATTTCTAAATTAGCAAATCCCAACCGAAAGGATATTTACTTAATCACAGCCCTTACTGTAACCAAGGAATTCGGTGGCGGAAAAAGAGCTGCCAACAGACTTTTCAAGCAGGGCGATAGTGGTTGTCCTAAGTTTTAGGAAAATCTATAAATACCTTTCACAAATCACATTTAAATGATGCTGCTCATGCCCCACGAGGATATGAGGAAATGCACTGACAATCATTTTTCCGCCGTAAGCAGTGCCTGTACGTTGGTAAGCTTCTTCATCAAGTCCTTCAAAAAAAGCGACAGTTGATTTTCTGAGCAACGTATATTCTGCCAAAATGTCTTTCAATTTACGGTCATTTGCACCAGAGTTGGGCGCGTAGGTGTTTTCATCAAAACCTGGTAACTCAGTAGCATCATTTCTTGAAAAACGCAAAGCTCGATAAACGAAAATGCGTTCGGCGTCCATCAAATGCACCAATATTTCTTTGATAGTCCATTTATCTAAAGCATAGCGATAGGTGAGTTTATTTTTAGGAAGCGATTTGAAAAAAGCGATAGTGGGTTTCATGTTTTTCTTCAAATGCTTTAATGGTTTATCATCGTCGGGAGATAAACTGATATAAGTATCATAAAAAGCGAGATATTCGCCTGGATTGGGTTTTTTTATTTTTTTCATAAATTGATTTTGATAATGCAAATATAATATTTGTTATAAAATTATTTTTAATAAACCTAAAAATTATCAGTGAAAGCATTATTTTAGCATTTTATTAAAAGCCAATAGAAAATATTCATTCTCGATTATCAGTTTAATAAACCATAATTCAACCAATATATACCTCAATATGACATATATACTGAGGGGTAGTTGAAAAAATAATTCATCAACGAAATATTAACCAATAACAAAATAATTATTAAATTTTATGAACAACATACTATTGTTCTTTCAAGGCGCTACTGCTGCCACAAATGCAGCTGAACCAGTCGGTCAAGAAGGCATGTTTGAATTGCTTTCGCACAGTACATTTGGTCTAATCATCATGATTTGCCTTTTGGTCATGTCCGTTATTGCGGTCACTATTTTTATCAGTCGTTACTTGACTATTCAAAAGTCAAGTCAAATTGATGAAGGTTTTATGAACAACATTCGAGCGCATGTTCAGAATGGTAATATTGGAGCTGCGCGTGCCTTGTGCCAAAGTACGGATTCGCCTGTTGCGCGAATGGTTGAAAAAGGCTTGATGCGGATTGGCAAACCCCTTGACGATATCGAACATGCTATTGAAAACGTGGGTCGTCTCGAAATTTTCAAATTGGAGAAAAACTCTAATGTTTTGTCAATCATTGCAGGTGTTGCGCCCATGTTTGGATTTTTGGGTACGATTGCAGGTATGATTCAAACGTTTAAAGACCTCTCTACAGCCGATAACCTCTCGATTAGTACCATTTCAGGTGGTATTTATATCAAGATGTTTACATCAGCAACTGGTTTGATTGTGGGTATTTTTGCATTCATTGCCTTCAGTTATCTCAATTCGATGATTGATCGCATCGTGAACAAAATGGAAACGAGCACATTTGAATTTATTGACTTACTCCAAGAGCCATCGGCATAAATTTGAACGACCATGTCATTAAGAAAAAAGAAAAAACACGTGGCTGAGGTCAATATGTCGTCTATGACTGACATTATCTTCATGTTGCTCATATTCTTTATGTTGACTTCTACGCTGATTAAATATTTGCCTTTTAAGCTACCAGAGTCAAGTCAAAGAACCAATGCGAAGATAAAAACCACAGTCGGTATTGAAAAAAACGGCAGATTTACTGTGAATGATAAAACAGTGAATTTCAATCAATTAGAAGCATTATTGCGAGCTTCAATTGCTATATCTTCCGATAAAGTCAGTCCAACGATTACGATTGCTGCTGAAGAAGGTGTGCCGTTTGATCAAGTAACTAAGGTGATGGCAGTAGCCAATAGATTGAAAGCAAGAACCATTTTGGCAACTGCACCGATTGAATAATGAGATATTAGATTTATAGACTTTAGAATATTAGACTTTAGATATTAGACTTTAGACTAAAAGTATAGTGTCTAATATCTAAAAATCTAGAGTCTAATATCCAAAAGTCTAATATCTAAAAATCTAAAGTCAATAAAAATATGATATTACGTGAAAAAAAAGAGCTAAGTGGTGAAATGGGGATGACATCCATGACGGATATTATCTTCATTTTGTTGATTTTCTTTATGATGGTCTCTACCATGACGCATCCGAGTGCGTTGAATCTTTCGTTGCCGGGCAACTCTAAAACATCAACAAAGCCTGTAAAAACAGAACGTTTAGATGATATTGGAATCACTGCCAGCGGTAATTTCATATTTAACAATGTGACAACACCTTTGGATAAAATAAAAGGCTATTTAGTGCGTAATAAAGGAAAGAAAACGGATTACAAAGTGACCGTGTCGCCTGATTCTAAAGCACCTGTTGAAAAGGTCGTTAAAGTTTTAGATATGACTCAATCATTGGATATTAATTCAATTTTACAAGCCAGTGCCGATTGATTTATCATTTTAATTTTGAAAAAATGGATTATAGAGGAAAAAAGACAGAACAGGAAAATGATCAGAAAGCAACATTGCTGAGTCTGACAATCCATACTCTGCTTTTACTCGGCGCATTTTTTATGCCCTCAGTACAAGCACCGCCCAAGCCACCTGATTCAAAAATACAAGTTGAATTGCCCCAAGAGTTGCTCGGTGGCGGACCATCTCTTGGTTTGCCCGATGAAGGCAAAGGCAACAATCCTGCACCTGGCAAGCCCGACCCGAATGCAGGTAATAGTCAGCCAAGCAAGCCAGAGCCAGCGATGCCAGCACCTGAGCCAGTGAAACCCGCTCCTGCACCTAAGCCAGTTATTTCAAAACCTGTAACGCCACCGCCAACTAAGCGTGTGGAAACCACAGAAGACCCCAATGCAGTGGCTATCCGCAAGCAACAAGAGGAAAAACGGAAAAAAGCAGAAGAAGAGAAATATCAGCAATCGCAAGTAGAAAAAGAAAAAAAACGCCAAGCAGACGCTGTAAAAGCTGCTGAAAATCAAAAAGCTGCCGAAGCTGCTGAGAAACAACGTGCTGAACAAGCCGCCAAAGATAAATTCAAAGGGCGGTTTGGCAATGGTACAAGCAGCGGCACAAATGGCGGCGGCGGTACAGGCGATGGACGCGGCAACACAGGCAAGCCAGGCAATCAAGGCAAGCCCGATGGTGACCCTAACTCCGATAATTTGGATAAAGGATTCGGGCGTGGACCGGGTACAGTGAATGGATTTGGTAGTAGAAATGTACAGTCTGCTCCAAAATTGCAGGAAAGTTCTCAAAAAGCAGGTAAAGTTGTTTTAACTGTTTGTGTTAATGCAGAAGGAAGAGTGACTTCAGCAGATTTTAAAGCTGTTGGTTCTACAACAACTGATGAAGACTTGATTGATGCTGCTAAACGCAATGCTCGACAGTATAAATTTGCGCCAGGCAGTGCTGAAAAGCAATGCGGAACGATTACCTATAATTTTAAAGTTCAATAATTACATAAAAATATGATGCCTTCGGCTTCATCAAGCCAAAGGCATGACTGAGGGGTATTATCCCTACGAGGCTGTTTCAAAAGTTATTTATGATTGATTATTAAGTTATTTATACTTGTAAAATATTGATTAACAATATTTTATAAATAAATAGGACTAATAACTGATTAACTAATAACCTTTTGAGACAGCCTTTTTTGTTTCTTTGTATCTAATATCACACTATCAAAATATCACAATATTGTAATACCGCCATATCAAAATTGTATGACTTATCAACAGACACTCGACTACCTTTATCAACAGTTGCCTATGTTTCATCGCGTAGGGGCTGCCGCTTTTAAGAAAGATTTGACCAATACATTGGCTTTATGCGATATTTTGGGCAATCCGCAAAATACTTTTCCAACTATTCATATTGCAGGAACGAATGGCAAAGGCTCAACAGCCCACATGATTGCGGCTATTTTACAAGCAGCAGGTTATAAAACGGGACTGTATATTTCCCCTCATTACAAAGATTTTAGAGAGCGCATTAAAGTCAATGGCGATTATATTTCTAAAAAATATGTCAAACAATTTGTTGAAAATAATAAAATTCATTTTGAAAAAATAAAGCCCTCTTTTTTTGAAATGACTGTGGCAATGGCTTTTGATTACTTTCATCAAGTTGAAAACGAAAATACTGAGGGGGGTAAAGGTGTAGATATTGCAGTCATCGAGGTGGGGCTGGGTGGGCGTTTTGATTCAACAAATGTCATCACGCCGCTTGTGAGTGTCATCACGAATATCAGCCTCGATCATACGGATATGCTCGGCGATACATTGCCCTTAATTGCTTTTGAAAAAGCAGGGATTATTAAGCCAAATGTGCCTGTCGTTATCGGTGAAGAGCAATCAGAAACGACGCCTGTTTTTTTAGAAAAAGTAAATTCAAATCATGCGCCGATTTATTTTGCTTCACAAAACGTTGATATTCAATCAGTTAGAAATATACCCCCCCTCAGTATTTCACCTGATTTTGAGTTTTCAAATTTCAATATTGCATTAAAAAATAGCTTTTCTGATTTTAAAAAATTAGATAATTTGAAGGTGAATCTGAGTGGTGATTATCAAGAGAAAAATGTGGCAACTGTGATTGAAACCATCAATATACTCAATCATTATACAGATTTTAAAATCAATAAAAACCAACTACGTGAAGGTTTATCTCATATAAAACCCCTGACTAATTTCATCGGACGCTGGCAAGTCATAGGTCAAAATCCAACTGTCCTCTGCGATTCAGGGCACAATGAAGGCGGTTTAAAATATGTCACTGAACAACTTAACCAATTGACTTTCAACCATTTACATATTGTCATTGGTTTTGTAAAAGATAAAGACCTGTCAAAAGTATTAAAACTGCTCCCTCAAAATGCGACCTATTATTTTGCTAAAGCTGATATTCCACGTGGTTTGGATGCCCAAATACTGAAGGGTATGGCAGCAGAACATGGACTCGTAGGTAAGGCATATTCGTCTGTCAAACGAGCATTGAATGCTGCTAAAAGGGTAGCTAAAGCGGATGATTTTGTATATGTGGGTGGGAGTATTTTTGTAGTGGCGGAGGTGTTGTGAGAATAATAACTTGCAGCAAGTTTTTGAACTTGCTGCAAGTTGTATAATTTTAATTTTATTTCTTCTTCATAACTTTAGTAACTGGCGGCTTCTGAGCAACAGGCTTAGGTTTTTCAGCCACGACCAAATCTTCAGTAGGCAAATTATCCACATCAGGCATCCCATTTTTACGGAAATATAAAAACAAACCACCTATCAGCAATAGCAATAAAGCCGCTGAAGCGATTGTGCTCACCGTCTCACCTGTGTAATATGATTTTGGAGCAAAGGTCATCACAATTTTATGCGAACCAGAAGGCACTTTCGCTGCCCTCAAAATATAATTTGCCTTAGCAAATTGTGCAGGCTGGCCATCAATCGTAATATTCCAACCTTTTTCCATTGGGTAATAAATCTCACTGAATACGACTACTTGATCACCTTTAGCTGAGTATTCATATTCGAGTTTGTCAGGATTGTAAGACGTCAATTTGATGCTGGCAGTCGAATCATACTGAGGGGGTGTGGTGCCGATGATGCTTTCAAATTTTTTCTGAATGACGACATCATAACGCGGATTTATTTTACCCACAGCCGCCATTTCAGCATCTGCATTCTCTACAAATTGAACATTTTTGACAAACCAAGCATTGCCTAATGCCAGTGGATTTTGCTGAACACCCAAAGAATCATCGCTCAAAAGAATGTATTTGGCATTCAGCATACCATATAAAGGCATGAGTTTTTGCTGTAAAATAGGCACACCTTTTTCAAAATTGCTTAGATAATTTTCAATCATCTCTTGATAAATCATCATTTTAGCCGCATGATAACCACCTACCGACTTATGAAACATAGAAGTTTGAGCATTGGTAAATGGCGAACCACCTCTCAAATCTAAAACTCTAAAATCAGGATCAGGGTCGCGCATCACTATTTTATCAGCCGTTTGAGCTTGAAAATCAGCTTTGGCTTCCTGTGGGGTTTCAAATTTAGAAGTAGGCAAAATGCGTTTGGCTACTGACCAAATATCTAATACTGTTAAAATGCCGATACCTGCTACGACGATGCTCGATTTGATGCGATTATTCAAATACATCCAAATCAATGCGGCTGATAAACCCACCAAAACTATGGCTCTAAAAATATCGGCTCTCAATAATGCTATCCTATCTTCTTCTAACATAGCCACTAATTCTTTCTGCATTTGTGCATCTTGCTTGCCTGCACCCCCACACATAGTGCTCAAAAAAGCCAAAGCAGCAGTGATTCCACCTGCAATATACAAGCCTCTGAGTTTTTTTTCGCGCGGTACTGAGGGGTCGAATATGGCTTGCAAACTCATGCCTGCTAAGACAATCACGAGCAATTGCCCCAATCCCAACGCTTGCGTAACCGAACGAAATTTGTTGAAAAGTGGAAAAAACTCGTACATGATGTCAAAAAAGAAGAAGTTTCTGCCCCAAGCTATCATCAACATGACTAATGATGCAATGCCGAGCCACCATTTTTTACGGTCTTCAATCAGCACTAAACCCAAAGTAAAAAGAAAAATAAATATAGCTCCCCAATAAATCGAAACACCTACAAACGGTTGGTCGCCTGTATAAAAAAGGCTTGAAATCTGTTTATCGGCTTCTTTATTCGCTTTTTCGAGCGTCATACCTTGCTCTGTCAATCTTGGAATGATTTGACCGCGAAGGTTTTCAAACGTTTTTGTATCTGCATGGCTTTGAGAAGCACCTCCACCAGCAGCATTTTGAGCCAATAAAGTGAATGATTCGGCGATGCCGTAACTCCAATCGGTCGCATATTTTTTATCTACACCACCTTCTTTTGGTCGTTCGCTTTTGGATAAATTGGGTACGCCACGTTGTGATTCGGTTTGGTATTCCTGCGTTGTCCACAAGGCAGCCAAGTTGCTCAAAATGCCTAAAACCAAACCTGCGACCAATGTAGCCGCTGATTTTCCAAACCCTAAATATGATTTATTTTTAATGGCTGAAACCAATTCAACGATGCCATAAACCAATAAAATAATAAACGTATAATATGTGATTTGGTAGTGATTGGCATACAATTGCAAAGCTGTTGCCAATGCAAATATGCCTCCACCGAGCAAATATTCTTTTCTGAAAGTCAAAATTGCCCCTGCCAAAATCAAAGGCGTATAAGCCAAAGCCACCATTTTTGTAGAGTGACCAGCTTCAATAATGTCCATATTGAATGAGGATAAACCAAATCCTACTGCCCCCATCAAAGCAATTCGCCAATCTAACTTCAAGACAATCAATAAGATATACATACACAACATCGCTAATAAAACCTCAGCATGTGGTGCAGTCATCGGTTGCCCTAAAAGTGAAGCTCTGAAAACGGGCTGCGTCAAATTGCCATGAATTTCTTGATGGATTTGCACGGTCGGCATTCCTGAGAAATAAGCATTCGTCCAAAGTGGATAAACGCCCGTTTGCTCCTTGAATTTATTCATCTCGACTTGGCTCGCCGAGGCTTTTTGATTATCACCCTGCTGCAACACTTTGCCGTCGAAAACGTAAGGTGAGAAGAACATAAAAGACAAGGCGATGCAAACGATAATCGCGATGCCGTGCGGTAAAAGTTTTTTAAGAATAGGAGTATTCATTTTAATATTGGCTATTGTTTTAATTTCGATAATTTTGCCAAATGTATCAAATTATTAAAATTTAAAGGTCATTTACTGGGAAATAATGCGTAAAATCTAAATTTATCATTCACCATTTATCATTCATCATTTAATTTAGTGTCTAATTCTCATAAAATTTACTTTCCTGGACTGAATGCTTTGCGATTTTTTGCGGCATATTTTGTTTTACTGCATCATGGCGAAACAATCCGCGCAAAGTTCGGTCTGCCCAATTTTGAAGCCTATTCTTTTTTTAGAAATGGGACGATAGCGGTTTCATTTTTTTTCGTTTTGAGTGGTTTCCTCATCACTTATTTGCTTTTGGATGAAATACAACGGACGCATGATGTGAGCATTAAAAAATTCTACATTCGACGTGTATTACGAATTTGGCCCCTGTATTATCTATTGGTTTTCATTGGTTTAGCTTTGATTCCGTTGTTTTTAAACTTGATTCACTACGATTATAAAATGCCTTACGACACGATTTCAGCGGGCGTTTTGTTCACATTTTTTCTGAGTTTTGTCGTCAATTCGCTCTATGGCAGCCATCTTTTGGAGCCGTTGTGGTCAATCGGTGTGGAGGAATATTTTTACTTGATTTGGGCACCTTTGTTTAAATTTTTTAAAAATCATGCGCTTAAAATCATACTCGGCGTTTTAATTTTCAAAACCTTTATTTTACTTTTTTATCAAATTTATGATGTTGATAATTTTATATTTAAACTTATCAAAGACATTTTAACGACCTTGAAATTTGAATTAATGGCTATCGGTGGATTGGGAGCTTATGCCGTTTTTCAGAATAAAGAAAAGGTCATTCAAGGCTGGTATTTTAAGCCTATTGCTCAGGTTTTATTTTTAAGTTTACTATTTATTCGTTTATTTTTACATAACTATTGTATTGAAAATCAAATAGTTATCTATCAATTCATTTTTGAAACGACAATTTTAGGTGCTTATACTGAGGGGGTGCTTTTCCTTTGGTTAATACTCAATGTCTCTCTCAATCCTAAAGCATTTTTCAAATTGACGCATCCGATTTTAGAAAAATTAGGCAACATTTCTTACGGCATTTATATGTATCAAATGCTGGTTATTTTTGCAACAGTATTAATTTTTAAAAAAATAATGTTGACGATGACCCCCTCAGTATCTTTCGTCTTTTTTTATATTTTGACGAGTGTGAGCGTGATAGGAATAGCGTCTTTATCTAAACGATATTTTGAGGATTGGTTTTTAAAATTGAAGGATAGAAGGTCTTTTAACACGTGATTTTTTTATTTTGTATCGGGGTTGTGTAAAAAGGGTTTGGGCTATTTTAATGTCCAAATATTATTCGGTTTTGAAGGCAGATTTACGAAATCTGTGGTGCGACATAAAGTTATGTACTACTATACGGACATAAAGTTGAAACCGCCTTAACTTAGTTCATTGAAATAACTGTAAAA
>JAYTUY010000312.1:0-10124 GCA_043744275.1 Saprospiraceae bacterium | reverse complement strand
ATTGTTCTAAATTTTACAGTTATTTCAATGAACTAAGTTAAGGCGGTTTCAACTTTATGTCCGTATAGTAGTACATAACTTTATGTCGCACCACAAATTGCATAGCTTTGTTCATTCCTTTGACGGATATAATCAAGTGAATCAAGTTTTCAGCAATGCTCCATTTGTTGTTGAAGTTGGCGAAAAATAGGGTTTCACCAGCCGTCAAAGTCGTTTGTTTGCAGATGGCAACAACTTCTGTCAAGCGTTGTGCAATGGTTGAATGATTTAAAATCATGGTATTTTTAATTTAAGATGAATAGAGTTGTTTAAATGGAACACAGATGAGACTGATGCGACTGATTTTTGCTTATTTCTTTTTTACCAAACGTTTGGTTAATAAAATTTCTACCGAAATTATGCACCTCCAGTGCTTCACTTTTCACTTTTCACTAAATTATAATTTCCCCATTGTACGTGTATAAACGTCCAAAAGCAATTGCTGATTTTTATAGATTTGAGTCAACATAACCGCGCCTTCAAACTCCATAACCGTTTGTTGAGCCATGCGAAAAGCCGTGTCCGCAGGGTATTTTGTAGCAAAAAGATGTTGCGTAGCTTGAATCCATTCATCGAAGATACCCCTCAGTATTTGGGCATATTCGGGAATATGAAAAGCCGTTTCTAAGGTCATATTGCCTACAAAACAGCCGCCTTCTTGCGATAACAAAAATTTACCGAGCTTCATGAGCATTTTATTGAGGCGTTCACTCAGCGTCAAAGAGTCATCATAGGCGATGCTGAACACATCATTTTTGAGATAGCTTTGCACGGATTCGAGTATCTCTTTCATTAAAGATTCCTTGCTTGGAAAATAATGGTAGAAGCTCCCTTTTTGCAAACTGCAAGCCTCCGCCAACTCATTCATGGAGGTGTGATAATATCCTTGCTTTCTAAAAACGCCTTGCGCTTTCAGCAGTATTTCCTCTCGCGTTATTTTTTGTACAGGCATGTTTTTATTTTCATTAATTAAAACAAAGGTAAGCATTATTTTTACTTTACCAAACGTTTGTTTTGTAAAATTTTAAAATATTTAGAGATACAATTTTTATGGAAAAAGCGTTTTTTTCAAAAAGCCATTGTATTATTGTGATGCCTTGTTATTTAGGCATTTTAATACATATGGAGATTTTTATTTAAACTACAAAATATAAAATATGGCTAATCTGAATACCGAAATCAATAAATCGCATACTTACGATGTGATAGTCATTGGCTCGGGCATCAGCGGCGGTTGGGCTGCTAAAGAATTTGCAGAAAAAGGCTTAAAAGTTTTGGTGCTTGAAAAAGGTCGCATGGTCAACCACTTGGAGGATTACCCGACGATGCTACAAGATACTTGGGATATGCCACATCGGGGTGCTTTGACGGATCAAGATAAAAAAGATTATTATGTGCAAATTAGAAGTGGTTTTGTAGGAGAATCCACCAAGCATTTTTTTACAAAAGACGTGAATGACCCCTATCTTGAGAAAAAACGCTTCGATTGGATTCGCGGCAATCATACGGGCGGACGCTCCATTACGTGGGGCAGACAGGTATATCGTTGGAGTGATTTGGATTTTGAAGCCAATGCGAAGGACGGAATTGCCATTGATTGGCCCATTCGCTACAAGGATTTGGAGTCGTGGTACACGTATGTAGAGAAATTTGTAGGCGTGAGCGGTGAAAAATTAGGGCTTTCGCACTTGCCCGATGGCTATTTTCTACCACCAATGGAGCTGAATTGCCTTGAAAAGCATTTCCTTAAAGAAATGGAGGAAAAATTTAAACGCCCAGTAACGGTGGGTCGTGTAGCACATTTGACAGAACCGAAGCCGTGGCATTTGGCGTTGGGCAGAGGACAATGTCAAAATCGCAACCGTTGTTCAAGAGGTTGTCCGTATG
The DNA here is from genome assembly GCA_043744275.1 of Saprospiraceae bacterium. GTDB lineage: Bacteria > Bacteroidota > Bacteroidia > Chitinophagales > Saprospiraceae > JAAFJT01. The sequence continues at coordinate 8,198 of JAYTUY010000312.1, read as the reverse complement.
GTGCATATTTCAGCAGCAATTCAGCGACTTTACCAGCAGCGAATAAAACGGGCAATTTTTCTATCAGACCCAATTCTGTTGTGCATTCCATTTTGTTAGATGATAAGAAAAAGCGAGCTAAAGGCGTCAAAATTATAGATAGCGAAACTAAACAAGAGGTTGAATTTTATGCAAAAGTGATATTTTGTTGCGCCTCTACCTTAGGCACAACGCAAATTCTGCTCAATTCAAAGTCCCAACGTTTTCCAAATGGTTTGGGCAATGACAGTGGTGAATTGGGGCATAACATCATGGATCATCATTATCGAGTCGGCGCAATGGGTTCGCACGATGGTTTTGAAGACCAATATTATAAAGGTCGGCGACCAAATGGGCTATTTATTCCTCGCTATGTCAATTTGGATGAAAAAACAAAGAACTCTAATTTCATTCGTGGCTACGATTTTCAAGGAGCTGGCGCAGGTCGTGGAGATTGGGGCAACGGCGTCGATACTGAGGGGGTCGGTGCAGCTTTCAAAGATTCACTTTTCAAACCGGGCGGTTGGGGCATGGCATTGATGGGCTTCGGTGAAGTGCTTTCCTATCATGACAATAAAGTAGAACTCGACGCTGAGAAAAAAGACCAATGGGGCATTCCGCTCCTTGTATTTGATGCTGAAATCAAGGATAATGAGCGTAAAATGCGCGAACAAATCAAAAAAGATGCTGCTGAAATGCTCGAAAGTGCAGGCTTTAAAAACGTAAAAACGTTTGATAATGCAGGTGGATTAGGCGTGGGTGTGCATGAAATGGGCACTGCCCGTATGGGTAAAGACCCTAAAACCTCCGTTTTAAATGGCAATAATCAAGTCCACGCAGTGCCGAATTTGTTCATAACCGATGGGTCATGTATGACATCGTCTTCGTGCGTCAATCCATCTATTACTTATATGGCGTTGACGGCGCGGGCGGCGCATTTTGCGGTAAATGAATTAAAGAAGAGAAACCTTTGATAGTGAAAAGTGAAAAATGAAAAGTGAAAAGTGCACCAGAGGTGCTAAATGTCGGTAGAAAAAAATGATTTAAAATAAAAATGCACCAGAGGTGCTAAATATCGGTAAATGAATAGAAGAGAATATCTTAAAAATACAGCCTTATTGGTTGGATATGCTGTATCAGCGAGTGCCTTATCGGAGACATTTATGGCTTGCAAAACTGAAAGAGTAGTCAATTTGAATTGGCAGCCTGTGTTTTTGAATAAATTTCAAGCCAATACTTTGAGCGAAATGACTGAAACCATTTTGCCTAAAACGGCGACACCTGGGGCTAAAGAAATAGGCGTGCCGCAATTCATAGACAAAGTCCTCAAAGACCTGCTTTCAGAAGCTGAACAACAAGACTTTATGAAAGGGCTTCAATCTTTGGACGATATTTGCATGGGCAATTATGGCAATTATTTTGAAGCCTGCACAAAGGAACAGAAAGAGCAAATTCTCTTGAAAATGGACAGAGATGCCGCTAAGTTACCCCCCTCAGTATGGGGCATCACTTTGATTGAAAAACCCGACCCAGTTATGTTTTACAGACGCATGAAAGCCTTGACCATTTCAGCCTATTTTACTTCCGAAAAAATCGGGAAAGAGGTATTGGTTTATGATCCGATACCGGGCGAGTATATTGGGTGTATGCCTTACACAGGGCAGAATGTTTGGAGTGGGGAGTAATGTTTAAATCTGAGCTACAGAAACCACCACCTTATCACCGACCGCAATATTTCCCGATTTTTCAATCCAACCCACTATACCACGTTGCCCAAAAGCCGCTTGAACAAAGCCGACTGTCGGTTCAAAACCCAAATATTCAACTATCTTTTGATGGGCTATTTTGCAAGGTTTATTCTCTCCATAAACTATTAAGACGACCCTATCTTTTGAATCAGGTCGAATGGTCAACATACTGAGGGGAGGTAGTTTCGTCAAATTGGGAATGCCTTTTATCAATAAATTAGCACCTATCCACTCAGGTTTTATAGCAGAAACGCCCATTTTTGTAGCAATATCTACTAATTCTTCTTCACTGATGGCAGACCATTGCCGGTTGTTTCTGATGACAGTTCCACGAGGATATAGGCTCAATTCTCTAACCGATGATTTCATCGTGAAACCAAAATGCTTATCGCCTACAACGCCACCGTCAGCAAATTCTAAAGTTTCGTAACTTGTACTATGCAATGAATCTTTGGTTTCTGAGCGCAATACGGCTATTATCTCCCCTACCCACTCGTTTTTTTTTATGAATTTCATTTTTAGATTTTAATACTCTTTCAAATGTTAATCTATTGGAAAATGCTCTTTTTCATAATTATCAATTACTAAAGATAAAAGTTCTAATTCATCTCCTTCAGGTGTATTGTATTTAGCGTCAAATATAAGTTCAAGACGCCGCATGGCGGCATCATATTCAGCCTCAGTTTTGATAACTTTTACATTGAAAATCATCATTTTTTGTAAATTTTAAAGTAAATAATTATCTAAATTTTAAGTTGTAGTAGCATCAATTAAATGTGTTTAACTCAAAGATAAAGATAAACATAAAAATTAAACCAATACCTTCGCCCTGCGTATCATTACCATTCAATCATTCAATCTTTTTAAATGAATCGCTTTTCTATAGCCATCGTTTTGCTTGTTTTATACAATCATTTAAATGGTCAAATTATCAACGTCGAGGATAAACGGGTGCGTTTGAAAGATAGTATTGCCTTCAAAGGTTATGCGGATATTGCTTTGAATGTGTATAAAAATGATAAATCCCTTTTGGCTTTTAATGCCAATTCTCAATTGGAAAAAGTGCATTTGAAGCATTTATTTCTCTTAATTGGCGGTTTTAATTTTGTAAAAGCAGGCAGCAGCAATTTTCTCAACGATGGCTACGGACATTTCAGATACAATTATGATGTTTCTAAAAAAATCGTGTTTGAGGCATTTACACAAGCGCAATACAATCAACGAACGCGCTCACAGTTCAGGGGATTAGTGGGTGCAGGTGCGCGTTTCAAATTTCGATTGTCGGATAAACAACGGTTTTATTTGGGTACTGCCGTGATGTTTGAACACAATCAATTCAGCGATGCCACGCCGCGACAATATGATGTGCGTTTGAGCAATTATTTATCCATGAATATAGCTATTTCTGATAAAGTTAAATTCAACAACACGACATATATTCAACCTGTATTGACATATTTGAACAATTATAGGATGGCATCTCAAGCGAATTTCCTTTTTCAAATCTCTAAAAGGCTGGTCTTCAAAGTCTCTGCTAATTTAGTGCTGGATAGAGACGCTCGCCTACCCCCCTCAGTACCCGACCTTATTTATTCATGGACAAACGGTTTGAGGTGGGAATTTGGGGAATAATTGTGATGGGACACTGATTGGGTTAATGCGACTGATTTTTCTGATTTCTACATCTAAATCAACAAAATCAGTCGCATCAGTCCATCAACGTCCCATTGTACCCCTAATTTCATCTATAAATCTCTCATATTTTCCTAAATCTTTCATAGTAAAATAATAAATCCACTGCGCCCTCAATCCTGTTTTCAAACGATAATAATCCTGAACCAAATCGCCTTGCTGCTCGGCATTGAATTGATGAATGGATTTTAAATCCGACCACCCCTCGGTATAGGCGTAATTATAGCAAGCCTTTGTGCGTTGTGCCCATAAAGCCTGCATGATATAACCCGCACCAAAATTTTGATATTGCCAAATATGCACCAATTCATGTATAAAAATATCAGATGGCAATGCCCCATGAGAATTAATAGTATTGAAACTTACGTAGGCAATGATTTTATCTCTAACCACATAATGCGCTTTATCGTCAATCATAACTAATTGAAAATCAATGCTATTGCCAAATATTTGAGACCCCCTCAGTATTTCGGCTTCTGTAAGTGGTCTGATATTTTTTTTGAAAATATTAGAGAGGATTTCATAAATATCAAAAACTAAAAGGCATTCGGCGAGCATAAAAGGCAATGCTCGAAACTTTGGTTTTACATAAAATGGATGGAAATAATAGGTAAAAAGTCGAGCTACTCGCTTAGGATATATGCGAATAATGAACAACAATCGCCGAATAACCCACGCCGTTTTCATTTAAATCTCAAGGCTTTTACAGGTGTGATAGATAAAACGATGAAAGTCGGCAGCAATAAAAAGAGCGTTGTGATTATCAGAGTGCCGATATTCAAAGCAAGGATAGTAACAAAATCAAATTTGATGGGGGCATATGAGAGGTAATAATCCGCTTCAGAGAGTTTGATGAATTGAAATTTCTGCTCTAACCAACAAAAACCTAAGCCAACTAAATTGCCGAGGAACAAACCTGTGCCAATAATAATAACACCATAATACAGAAATATTTGCTGAATACTCCAATTTGTAGAACCCAACGATTTCAGAGTGCCTATCATATTGGTGCGTTCTAAAATTAAAATCAACAAAGCCGTCACCATATTAATGATGCTCACGATGAGCATTAATGTTAAAATAACCTCTTCATTCACATCTTGCAAATCGAGCCAATCGAAAATAGCGGGTTGCTCTTCTTTTACAGTTTGGGCATATAAATCATTGGTAATCAATTCGTTATAAATATAATCGCTTGTAGGTTTCAATTCTTTTACATTATTGATAAACACTTCAAAACCTGCTACTTGGCTGCTTGACCAACCCAACAAGTTTTGCACTTGCGCCATATCTACCAAAGCGAATTTTTTATCATACTCTTCAATCCCTGTTTTATAAATGCCACAAATCTGAAACAAGCGTCTCTCTTGCTGATTGTTTTGAACAAAATGAACGATGAATTTATTCCCAACTTTTAATTTCAGCCGATCAGCCGTTGATTTTGAAATGAGTATATCTCGGCAAGTATCGCAGTTGCTGATAATGCGCCCTTCCACTAAATTTTGAGAAACAAAACGCCAATCATAATCTTGACCCACACCTTTTAATATGATGCCTTCAAAATTATCTTTGGTTTTAATAATGCCTGCTTTTGTAGCGTAAGATTGTACATGATTGATGCCTGAATAGGCGGTTTTGTTATTGCCTTTTTCATCTACATAATTAAAACTTTTCAGTTGTTTCAATTGCTGCATGAACGGCGGATAAGCGGAAATAGGAGCCGGTTCAAAACTCGTGGTTTGCTGCGTAGATGTGATATGGATATGCCCCCAAAAGCCGAACATTTTTTCACTGATTTCAGATTTAAACCCTTTTATCAACGAAACAGCGATAATCATCACGGCAATACTCAACGCTACTGCTGCTATGGCAATGCGAATAATTAAGCGCGCAAAGGATTTTTGACCACTTGCCGCGACTCTTTGGGCTATAAAAAATGAAAAATTCAAGGCGTTTTTTTTAATTTGACTGCAAATAAACGCTATAACTCTACACGTTGGGTGTTTTGAAGCCACGAATTCGTAAAATTCGTCAATTCGTGGCTTAAATACATACATAGTTTGCTTTGCTATTTAAAAAAAATTGCTATATATTTGTCTATAATTTTTAATCAAACTTTATTTCTTAATTTTCACCTCAAAATAATCATGAACCAAATGCTTTTATCCGCGCTGATAGCTATCGGCGTTGTTTCATCAGTGTCCGCTCAAACGATTCATCAAGCTACCGTCAATGTTACCACCCAATCCGTCAGTCGAGAAGTCGCCTTGCAATCGAATGGCAGCGTTTTAAAGTCTCAATTAAAGCCGCGAAGTGGTGCGAGTGATAAAGCCTCGCAGCCATTTATCAAGTACTTTTGGGAATTTGGCGATGGTAATTTTAGTACCGATGAGCGACCCTTGCATCCTTATAAAATAGAGGGCAGTCAAAAAGTACAACTTTTTATGACGCCTTGCTATACTTTGGATAAAATCAAACCAGCTTTACAAATTGTACAAACCAGCAAAAGTTCAATCGCTTACAAATCGCCGAATGAATCATGGAGTGGTATTATTCGCATGACGAGCAACCTATCATTGCACAATATTAAAGCCGTTCGCTCCAACGATGTCTTTGTCGGCATCGCTTCATTGCGCAATCCTTTGAGCGATACGCGCAATGCGAAGTTGTATATTTTTTACAATAAAAAAGACCAAGTCAAAGAAGTAAAAAAAATATTGTTGCTCAAAGACACTCGAATTTACCGAACTACTGAGGGGGTATATGGTCAAGAATCTGGCATTATTGAAAAACTGAACAAAGACTATTACGATGTTAAAGTGTTCAAAGTCAATGAGTTAGATAAAACTGCCCGCAATGTCTTCATGACTTTTGAAGTGATGGAAAAAGCAGGTTTTGAAAAAATTAAAGACTTAGATATTGTAGCAGCAATGGTCGTGGATGGCTCGCCGAATGTGGAGCAAAATACGCTGTCATTTAAAACAGCTTCATCATTCGACCCTAATAATATCAAAGCACCAGGCACGATGAGTTTCAGATTTGTAGAAAATAAGCCTTTCAAATTCCGTATTAATTTTGAAAATATCGGTAATAATCCAGCTACTTCTGTGAAAGTGAAAGCATCTGTTCCTGATATTTTAGAAGCTACTTCGATTCAAAATATCAAAATGATACCTGCCTTTAAAACTAATAATGCAAGGGATAGCGCGATGAAATACACCATCAGTCCCGATGGAAAATTCATCGAATTCGCTTTTTCAAATATTGACATCAGCGGCATTAAAGAAGATTGGAAACCTAAGAAAGAAGCATCGCAAGGTTATATCGAGTATGAATTGAAACCTAAAAAAGACATTCGCAAACGCGGTTTTGATTCAAATGCGGAAATCATTTTTGATAATAATACTCCTATTATTGCTGATAAAGATAAAACTGATTTTCGTACAGGTATTTCATTGGGCGTTAAAGCAGGCATGAATTATCAGCCAAATACTGAGGGGTCTAATTATTTTATTGGGGCAACATATTCAGGCTATCGCCCTGCTGGTATTTATTTGCAAATGGAAGCGATGATAGATTTGACAAAACGAATCGTTGAACGCGATACGGCTACAAGCTATATTACAAAATTACAACCCGATACTCGATTGGGCTATATTCAAGCAGATTCCTTTGTTTTTGCAGAAAAATATAGGCGCACAAATTCAATTCGTTTAGTACCTGTCCATTTTAGATATGATTTTTCAAAGTTTGTGAGCGTTGGTTTAGGCTTAAATGCGGATGTGAGTTTCTCAACAGTTCAGCGTTTTCAAACACCTTCTACTATCAAATATCGCAGGGATAATTCAACTCAAACGCCTATAATCCTTACCGAAAAATGTCAGTACGGGCGTAAACAACTCAGTAGCATCACTAAAACGGACATTGATTATGGTATTTTTGGCGATATTGCTTTCGGCAATTATAGCCATGGATTGAGCGTAGGATTGAGAGCCATGCAGCCTTTTAAAATGGGCAGTGCTACACCGATTTCTGATGTTTTACCCGCAACAACTGCTCAACCAAAGCCAAAAATTTCTTTTCAACTCTATTTATCTTATAAAATCCTTTAAAAATATTATCATGAAAAATATAAAATATGCTATCATCCTTGCTTTATTCTCGATACTTTTAGCGTGTAATAAAAACGCTGGTTGTCTCAGTCCTTACAACGATTGCAATTGTAAAGATGGTTATGAAGGCGATAATTGTAAAACGAGAGTGACTGAAAAGTTTTTGGGTAAATACAAATTGGAAGGTTTTTCTGCTTCTGATACGATTGTCATGACTGTTTTAGATTCTACAACATTATTGAAAAGGGTTTATTTCAAAAATTTCAATTTTTATTTTGACTATGTCGGCAATTTTTATGGCGATGTTGATGGCGACCATATTAAAGTGCCAAGTCAAGGTCCCACTGGCAGATCTAATTTTAAATTAGTTGAAGGAGAGGTTTGTCTTAATGCAGAAGGTCAGGCGGCAGGTTTAATTATGCGTTTAAAATTTAATAGTGATCCTAATCAAACTTATAGAATTGTATATTTGAAAAAATAGTTTAATACTCAGCCCCCTAACCCCCAATGGGGCAGGGTTGATTGGTTCTAAAATGTGCGAGTCCGCTGGACTCATATACTGCGTGAATAATAATATTTCTACAAACGTGAGAGTCCTCTGGACTCTATATTAAAGTCTTTAAAGAGT
>JAYTUY010000311.1:0-39838 GCA_043744275.1 Saprospiraceae bacterium | reverse complement strand
TCATGCGGTATCTCAAAAAGGTTTCATTTTGAAGGTCGTCATGATGCTCTTTGCTCATTTGGTAGATCAATTTATTAACTAGCAACTTGAATTAATTACTCGATTTTTTTCAATAATTTTTGCAAAATCATGTATATCTTTAATGACGCCAGTTGCCCATAATCCATAAGAATTCGCTGCAAAATGTGCTTTTAAAACTATCTCAGTGGCTTTTTTCAAAGGCATTTTAAATATGGCTTTATGTTTATCTTCTACAAAATAAAACTGCTTTGTAGTAGAAATATTTTTGAAGCCTAATTGGATAAGAGCATCTTCTACCTCTTTGTAGGTCACCTCCATATCTTTATATATTCTGAATCTTTCCATTTCATTTTTTATTTTTTAAACCTGCCTTTCAACATGGTTAAAACCCAAATCTTCAATGATATGTTGCCGTGTTCTCCGTTTTCTCATAGTTTATTTAGTATGAATTTTGTGCAAACTTAATACTAAAAACCTCATGTAAGACAATTGTCAAAACATAAATTTTTTAAGAATAATTAAAATAAACGCCTACTTAAATGGGGTTACTTTGAAATTAATGCCACTCGGCAAACCTGCATTATTCAGCATAAAAGTCTTCCCTTTTTTCGATACAGACACCCCCCTCAGTATATTATCGCTTGGAAGGCAAATCATGCCTTTGGCTTCGGTACCGTTGGTATATGCCACCAATTCTATGTTCGACCAATCGAGATCTTTGGTAGATTGCGCTTTTTTGATATGTGGAATTATGGCTCCTTCACGAACCATAATGATGGCTTCTATTTTATCGCAACTAATTGAATGCCAACCACTTGTGTATGTTTTACCTGTTTGATAATCAATCCATTCTCCTTGTGGCAAATAGACATCTCTTTCCTTTTTACCTTCTTCAAAAAGCGGTGCGACCAATATATCAGAGCCAAATAAGTATTCATTATCTATTTGCCAAGCCCCTTTGTCTTGCGGAAATTCGACGAATAAAGCTCTCACCATCGGCAAGCCTTTTTCAGCCGATTGCTTGGATTGCGCATACACATAAGGCATGAGTTTATACTTCAAATCAATGACTTCACGGAAGTAATTTTGAAAATTATCGCCATAATCCCAAGGTTCTTTCGGCGGCTGACCATGACAGCGCGTATGAGACGACATGGACCCAAATGGCAACCAACGGCGGTATAAATTCTCAGGTGTGCGCTTAGTAAATCCGCCAATATCGTGGCTCCAAAATGTAAAGCCAGACAAGCCCAGCGACAGTCCACCGCGCAACTCCGCTTGCATACCCATGTCCGAGGTTTCGGCATCTCCGCCCCAATGCAAGGGGTAGCGTTGACTGCCCGCCCAAGTGCTCCGCGCCCAAATGATATTGTCGCCTGTGATATTTTTCGTCAAGTCGGCAACCGTTTTATTGTAGCGCAATGGGTAGAGATTGTGCTCATAAAAACCCGTGCGCCCGTTGGCATAAATACCATTATAAGGGGCTGCTTCGCCAAAATCTACTTTAATCGCCGAAACACCCATTTTCAATAAATTACCAATTTTATCTTGATACCAAGCCACTGTTTTAGGATTCGTAAAATCCAAAACAGCATCTTCAAATGGGACATTTCCCTTTGAATTTTTGACATGAAGCCCCCCCTCAGTAATTTCCTTAAAAAGCTTGTTTTTAGGAACAAAATAAGGCAATTGCCATAAACAAGTGCGAAAACCATCGCGTTTGAGGTCGGCAATCATCTTTTGAGCATCTGGAAAACGACTTTTTGCAAACTCATAATCGCATCGCCAATCAGTTTCAAACCAGCCTGTATCGAAATGCAACACATCCGATGGGATATTATTCGCCCTTAATTTTGCAGCAATATTGCGCCCATCGGCTTCTGAAAAATACGTAATTCGGCTCATCCACAAGCCAAAAGACCATAGTGGTGGCATGGGTGCCTTGCCTGTCAAATTGGTATATTCATCTAAAATATCTTTCGGTTCTCCTAAAAAAACGAACAAATCGAGGGCTTCATCGCCAATCATCAAGGCATTCGACGCGCCGTAAGTATTGCCAAAATCGCAGGTAATGGGCGTGGAAGTATGCATAAACATACCATAGCCGCGACTGCTCATAAAAAACGGAATCGGTTTGTACATGCCAGGCGTTTCTACACCATTCGGGTCGCAAGTATAGAGGTTCACTTTTTGACCATATTTATTCAGGCTCGTAAAAGATTCGCCGCAGCCAAATATTTTTTCATCGGGCGATATTTCAAAAACAGCTCCTACACTGCGTGAATAATCCGCCGCTCGACGGACAAAACAGAAAGGCATATTCGCACAAAAGCCTTTATTATCAGAACTATGGCGGGTTTTAGTCAATAAATTGCCCTTTGCATCTCTAAATTCAACCGCCCAAGGGTTTTCCATAACCGTTACAGAGCCGTAAGCACTTTTATATAAATGCCCATTTTTAACCTTAGAATATTGCCATCCTGCCTGATTACTGAGGGGGTCTTTCACCAGCATTAATGAAGGCTCTGGCGCTTGAACCACAGTACCCGTTTGCATTTTTAAACGCACTGTTTTAGCCGAAACAAATTCAAGAGAGAAAGGCAAAACAGGATCAGCAGCATATTCAGCCGCTGGAAATTCATTTTGAGCAGTTCGTTGCAAAGCGTGTTGCGTATAATCGAACGCATGAGCAGGCGAATAGCGGGCGCGTCGCCATTTTACTGCCCCACTGCCCGTTTGAGGATTAAACTCCGCCAAACTATCCGCTAAAAAATAGGTATTGAGGTAGTCTTTAAAATCCTTACTCAAATCCACTGTTTCATTCATCAGCGATTGATTAGATTGAGCAAAAACGTTAGAAACTATTAGGAAAATGCTTAGAAAAAGGGCTGTGTCAGTTTTCATTTTATTAAAATTAATTGGTTAATATTTTTAATTGTATAATTGACACTTATTATTGTGAGCGTAAAAGTAGTTAAATATTTGAGAGGGATTGGATGTTATTGAGAAATGTAAAAATGAGAGATTTTAAGATAAATAAAGTGCAAAGTTGAAGGGAAGTTAAGGTATCTAAAGTTCAAATGTATTTTTAAACCATTCTATAAAATCATCAACTAAAGGTTGATTTAAATTCAACAAATTAGAATAGGCTGATACTGAAAGCCCTATCGGCAATTCAGGTTTCTCTTGCCAAGCAAGCCATGTATGAACCTTTGCTTTTGAAAGGGCAATTTCTCGAAAACGATTTTCTTTATTTTCGATATACCCCTCAGTAATTTGCACTGCATTTTGCCAAAAAGTATCTTCTTTTGTTATCATTTGAGCATAAAAGTCTTCTAAATAGCCATTGTCAAAATTATTTGGCATTATCCAAACACCAATTTTAGGCTTACCATTTTGAGAGATAATTGTACCTTTCTTTTCAGGGGTATTTTGAATATTTTCATAGCCATTCGCTATCAAAATATTTTTAATTGACATCCAAGTAGCTAAAACAGATTGCTCTGTTTCAGAATCAGCATCTAAGACGATACCCATATTTTGAATATCAGAATCGGGCTTTTTGAGTAATAATTTCAATTCTGCTTTCAATTTTGATTTATTGCCTGCTATTGTTACAAATTTTTCTTTGTAAGCCGTCTCATTTTCATACCCTTTTGGTGCACTCAACCCTCTTCTCATACACAAGTGCGTGATGAAATGTACGTCTGTATCGCCTTCAACCAATAATTTTTGAGCCATTATTTTATCTGATTTCAATATTGCTTTCTAATGCTAATTTCATTTCTTCCATATCATAATCAACTGCTACTATATCCTCACCTTTCCTATTCAATGTAAAATATTGTCCTTGCCCCTTGTTTTGAGGTTTATTGGCTACATAGTAAAAGTTTTCGACAGTATCTTGACTATGAGTCGTAGCAAATACTTGAATATTCCACTCTTTAGCATATTTGAAAATGATTTCCCAGAGTTGTTCTTGAACGCTGTGGTGTAAACCGACTTCAAATTCGTCTATAAGAAGAATATTGTTTTTCGATAAAACAAGGCTCGCAGCAATAATAAGTAATCGCTTCAATCCATCTCCTTCCTCTTTTATTGGGCGAAAAGCTCCAGAATACTCTACTTGAATTTCTTTATTTGCTGCTAAAATCTTATAGCTCGTAATTTTAGGATTGATTATTTGTAAAATTTTAATTACTTCAGATTCTAAATTATTTAAGACAATTTTATCAAAATAATCAATAAACCTACCTGTATCTGCATTAAATGCTATATAAAAAACATTGTCTTTAGGATTCATATAACCAACAGCTTTACCAAATCTGATTCTATAAGATTCTTTATCAGGAATGTAGTGAATAACATACATTATTACTCCACCATCAGCATTTTTATTTATTTCTAACTGCTTGTAATTAATCCTTATTGGTAACTTCTTGTTATTTTCTTTTTCATAAAATAATGAAAGGAATGCTTCGCGGTCTCTATTTTCATATTGCCAACCACCTCTATTATAAATTATATTATTTATTACCGTACCTACTCCCTCACTATCACTTTCAGAAATCCTCAACGCCTCCAACAAAGCCGTTTTCCCCGTATTATTTTTCCCTGCAATCAGATTCACCTGAGCGAGTTTGTCTATTTTTAAGTCTTTGAAAAGACGATAATTTTGTATGTGGATGTGGTCTAACATATCTTTTATTTTTTCACAAAAATAAGAAAATATCTCAATTTATTATGGTGAGCGATAGTGCTTTTACTGAGGGGGTATCTGATGTCAACTTCTAATCTTTTTATCCAAAGCCATTTTATAGACAGCCCCAACTGGAATAGTTGCTTTATCTATAAAAACAAGGTTGCCTTCTATTTTATTCACTTTTTGGATATTGACGATGTATGACTTGTGTACGCGGGTGAAAAGGTTTTCAGGTAGGTCATCTTCAAGGTGTTTCATCGTACTTAATATCGAATATGATTTCCTTTTTCATAGCTCAAATATATAGCCCTTTTTCCATACCCCTCAGTATGAAATGATGAACTGCGTTTGTCCGATTATGAACTGCGTTTGTCCAATCTTTTAGCCCTTTATCACCTATTATTGGCGATATTTACAAAAGACGACACCTTTGTAACATCAATTTTGATACTAACATCATTAAAATAAAATTCATCATGGTCACGATTAAAAAAGAAGACAACAATTTCATTTTTGAAATAAACGGTATGCACAAACTATGGGCATTTAAAAGTCAAATAATCATCCCTGTTGACAGTGTTATAAATGCTCATCAAAATTTTGATACAATCAGTAATTGGAAGGGATTTAGAATTCCAGGTACGCATATTCCCTTTGTCATCACAGCTGGGACATTTTATAAAAGCGGTAAAAAAATATTTTGGGATGTTGCGAATACGGATAATTGCATTATCATAGAACTCAAAGACGCTGATTACAATCAATTAATTATTGAAGTTGAAAACCCTGAAGAGGTAATAAAAATGTTGAATCAATAAAATCATTTCGCCATCAATTTAATTTAAATCACTTTAAATAAAATCAAAATGAAAAAGTCATTTCCTGTACTATTTTTAATCTTAATAGTTAACCATTTTACCCATGCTCAAGATAAAAGATTGGCTGGTATCGACACGGCTATCCAACGCATCTTGACAGAATTTAATGCTGTGGGTGTGACTGTCGCTGTTGTTGAAAAAAATAATGTACTGTTGGCTAAAGGTTACGGTTATAAAGATTTGGACAATAAAAAAAGTGTCACTTCTCAAACGCTCTTTCAAATTGGGTCTTGTACGAAGGCTTTTACGACTACTTTGCTGGGCATGTTGATGGATGAAAAACTCTTGGATTTTGACAAACCCGTCCATGATTATCTGCCCGAATTGGTATTTAAAGACGATAATTTGACTAAAAATGTCACCACTCGCGATATGATGACGCACCGCACGGGCTTGCCTCGCCACGACTTGGCTTGGTATATTCGCCCTAAAACGACACGGGCAGAATTACTCAAAGCGATTAGTCAATTTGAAGCCTCAGCAGGCTTGCGTGAGACATGGCAATACAATAATTTTATGTTCATGGCTCAAGGGGCTTTGGCTGAAAAATTGACCAATAAATCTTGGGAAAAACTCCTTCAAGAGCGCATCTTCACCCCCCTCAGTATGAACGGCTCAAAATACAGTACAGCGGATATGTTGAAGGCGGACGACTACTCTTTGCCTTATAATTACGATGATGAAAAGAAAAAAATTAAGAAATTAGACTACTATCATTTCAGTGGTATGGAGCCTGCGGGCAGCATTGCCTCCAATGCAAAAGATATGAGCGAATGGCTCAAAACATGGATTAATGTAGGAAAATATAACGGCAAAGAAATGTTTTCAGCATCTTTTTACAATCAAGCCATAAAGCCTCAAATGGCTATGGCAGGCTCACCCGATAAACGAGAGTTGAATATGTTCATTCATGGCTACGGTTTGGGTTGGATGATTAAGACCTACAAAGGGCATCATCAAGTAGAGCATGGTGGCAATATTGATGGCTTTTCAACTACCACTTCTTTTTTCCCGAATGATAGTATCAGCATATTTGTTTCGGTCAATCAAAATGGTTCAGCGGTGCAAGGTCTGATTCGAAATTGGATCTCTGACCGCCTTCTGAACCTTGAAAAAACAGACTGGGTATCGCTCAATAAACCTAAAAAGGATGATAAAAAAGATGAAAAGAAAGATGAAAAACAAGCAGATTTGAGCCAAAAGAAAGGCACTCAACCTTCCCACAAAATGGAAGAATATGTAGGCAATTATAAAAACGATGGCTATGGTACGATTACCATTTTTAAAAATGATACCGCATTATTCACCATTTTAGGAAAAGATACAGCCCGTTTGCAGCATTTTCACTACGATGTTTTCAAATTAGTCAGTACAAAATTGGAAGATTTGGATGAAGACGGTATGAAAATCCGCTTCAATCTGAACTACGATGGCGACATCACCAGTTTGGATAGCAAACTTGAACAAGCTCTCAAAAGCGAAATTATTTTTTCAAAAGATGCCCCTGAAATAAAACTCATGGCTGCAGATTTGAAAAAATATGAAGGCGAATATACCATCAGTGGGGCTACAGTGAAAATTTTTGAAAAAAGTGATGCTCTTCACATGACAGTCTCAGGTCAACCTGAATATGAACTCACGCCCAGCAAAACGGATGAATTTAAGCTCAAAGGCTTAGAGGGTTATGCCGTTCGTTTTGATGTGAAAGAAGGTAAGGCAACGGCTGCCTATTCTATTCAACCGAATGGGACTTTTAAGATGAGTAAGAAATAAAGTTTAAATATTCCACCAATAAGTCAGTTTCAAAACCAAAGCCCTATTTTTAATTAAGAAAGGCGAAGGCAAATAATTGTCGGTATAGACGATGAATAAATCAGAAGCAGGCTTGTAACGCCATTGCAAACGGGTGTTCAAATTCACGTTTTTTTGTTGCTCATTGTATTGAGCGAAAGTGGTGAAAAATAACTTTCTACTCACCGTCACATCTAAACGCGGACCGACGAGCCAAAACGTTTTTTTACCCCAGGGCTGCGGCAATCGAATATCATTATAAGTAGAACTCAAGGCTAAACTCACATAGGGTTGAAAGCGATAACCGACTTCAGTGGTCACTGCTAAACGTGTTCCGTTGGCATAATAACCGCCATAACGTGTTGTAAATGAATAAGTTAGGAGACTTTGAGGCTTCGATAAAAACTCAGTGCCGAATGAATTCCATGAATGCTCTGTGCCACGAGCTAAGGTATCGCTATTAAAATTGGTAGGGTCGAAAGGAGTAAAAAGTTTGACATAATCATGGGCTGTCCAAACCGTAAAACTCGTTCTATTTCGAAAAATAGCGTTATAAATTAAGACTCCCACATAGTCTGTTTTGCGGAAAGATTCATCTAAATTATAGTTAGTAAAAGTTGAAAGGGAATGCGTTAAAACTGAACCAGCCTTTGGAAAAAATAGCCGCCCAACTTGTGGCGAAAGGCTAATAATGCCCTTGCGCGGCACATATCCGACTTCCGCATTATAATTGCTGCCGACATATTGCTGTTGCCAACTGATGCTCCATATTTTATTATTGTATTGCAAATTAGCGGCATGAACCCAATCTTTACTTGATTTATTAGGGCTAAAAGATTTCAAAAGGAATGTTTTACCATTCCAAAAATTATTTGAAGACGCGAGGTTGTATTCAAAACCAATGTTCCGATTGTACTTTGAATATTTACCATTCACATCCGCTTTATAATCCATTGACTCTTTGTTGATGATCATGACACCAATATTTGAGCGAGAAAACACCTTGCGTTGAGCGGCTACAACGGTAAAATTTTGAGAGGGCAAAGCAGGGTCATCATCGGTTTTGCCAGTCTGCATATTCATCAAACCGACGCGCCAATTTTCATTAATCTTTCCACTCAATCGGGCTCCAAATTTAATAGGCACATTCAAACCAATGCGCCTTGAAAAGAAAGGACGTATATTAGAATAGCCGAAATTGGAGAATAAATCACCATTTTCAAGGAAAAACTGACGTCTTTCAGGGAAAAATAACTCAAATCTATCCAAATTTGTCACCTGCCTATCCACTTCTACTTGCGAAAAATCAGGGTTGATCGTCACATCCAAATTCAATGAAGAAGACAGGGCAATTTTAGCATCACCCCCAAAAGCATTTTTATAATCGGTTGGTTTTTTATTAGCATAATCCTTTGTCAAGCCACCTAAAACATAGGGAATAGCGGATATATTGACTGAGGGGGCAGGCGGTGCTTTATCCCAAATCAGCGAGCCATTGTAGGCAAATGAAGCAGTTGGAAACTGACGGGGTACAGGCGCCCAAGAGGATTTTTCAGTTGATTTTAAGTCATTTCTGCTAAAATTAATGCCCCAATTCGTTACACCTTCCTTAAATCGAATGGATTTAAATGGTATAGACGCTTCAAAAACCCATCTATCTGCATAGCTTTTCACTTCCGAAGTCCATTTATTATCCCAACTCAAATCCACAGAACCGCCGTTGAACATCGTGCCATCCCATTGCGCACCAACAGCGTTAGAACCGAAAGCAAAACCATTGGTTTGATCATTAAATGGCTCAATAAAAACGATGAAATTATCATTTTTACCGAAAGCAAAATCTCGCCGCAATGACTCCACAACTGGTTCACCTTGCATACTATTGTAACAAACGGCTACGATATACATATTATCATTGTCATACGTCATCCGCACGGCTGTTTTCACCTGAGCGCGGCTCGTATCCATCGGCAACACCATGAAAAAGTCTGCAACTTCGTCTGCACTTTGCCAAGCCGTTTCGTCCATTATACCATCAATTTTGATAGCAGAAGTAGCAGGTCGTATAGGATATTGGTAATTTTCGTTTTTCTTTTGCGCTTTTAAACTCAGGGTGGCGATGCTTAAAATCAGCAAAATGGTCATTCCTCTCATAAATATCGTTGGCTTTTTATTGATGAAAGGCAAAATTAGATATTCTTTTGGAGAGTCTGTTTGGATAGAGGAAGTATTCGATGAAAGGAGAAAATGTAGTGGTTTTATACTAAAAATACTGAGGGGGTACTTTACGCACCCCCTCAGTATTTTTTTCATTTTAACAACCCTGTCCAATTAATTTCAAAACTCTTTTGGCTTTCCAATCCTCTGACCGCACAGGTTTTATAATCAATAAATCACCGTTTTTGCAGAAAGAAAAAATATCAGATAAGTCAATTCTGAGCAAGGTTTTATTCAAAAACAGCATCTTTTTATCTTCAACCACTTTGCCTTCTCGACGGATATACACTTGAAATGGGATGGGCATAGCTTCAGCGGTTTCAGGATTGCCTTTCACAACTGTCAATTGACCTTTGCTATTTAAATCGAAATTGCCATAATCCAAAAGTTTTCCGTTGATGAGTAACGGGTTGGCGAAAATATTGGATTCCAGACCGGCTTCGTTGCTCTCAAACTCATTGCATTGCATCACCTCTCTGGCTTTTTTGATAGACGAATTATTGTAAACATTGTTCCAACTGAGCCGCGTCAAGTTAGAGATGTACGAGTTGCCGCCTTGGGCTGAGCCAACATTGTGGTTAAAAGCGATGGCTAAAATAATCAATAGGCATTTCATTTTTTCTTTCATGATAAAAAATTTAATGATGAATAATTTTTGAAAAATAATATGAAACAAAGCTAAAGGCAAATTAGAAAAAAAGGGTTAAAACTGTGTAAAACTATGTAAAGCAAATGTAAAACCTATTTTTTATAGAATGAAACCCTTAATTTTGTATTTATGAATAAAAAATTAATACCTTATTTCATTCTGCCGTCTGTCCTCATCTTTATTGGATTCGGTACTTTGCCTTCCCTTATACGGACAGACACCCCCTCAGTAAAAGAGCCGTTTTCTGAGAAAATTAACCTTGCATTGAGGCAAACAGCCCATCGGTTGCTGATACTCTCTGGCGATTCTACTTCTACCATTGCACCCGTTAAAAAAACAGGAGACAATGTATATTTAGTCAAATTAGAACACCATTTTAATTATGATAGCTTGCCTTCTATTCTTCAAAAAAGTTTTGATGCTTTTGAAATAAAAGGTAAATACGATGTAGCCGTTTGGGATTGTCAAAATCAAGAATTGGTCTTGGGTTATACATCTTTTGAATTTCTAAAAGGTTCAGGTGTGTCATGTAGCGGTCGCGATCAAGGACTCAATTGTTATAATTTCACCGTTACTTTTACAGAATTTCCTTCAAATTCTGCTCAATCGCCTTGGATTTGGTTTCTTTTAGGCGGTTTTATGGCATCCTCTATTGGAGCGATAGCTTATTATTTTTATTTTAATTCAAATAAAAAAGAGACTATCGCAACGCCTATTATTGAAAATCCAACAGATATTACTCACCTTATTTTTATCGGCAAAACCATTTTCGATACACGCAATCAAATAATTTCTATTGATAATGACCTACAAAAATTGACTTTCCGAGAGTCCAAACTGCTTCAATTATTTTGCAATCATCAAAATGAATTAATAGATCGTGATGTTATTTTGAAAGCCGTTTGGGAAGATGAAGGCGTTTTGGTGGGTCGAAGTGTCGATGTTTTTGTTTCTCGATTGAGGAAGGTGCTTAAAAATGATGCAGCTTTAAAAATTACCAATGTGCATAGCAGGGGCTATCGGTTTGAGACTTGTTGAGTGATTGGGTGATTGAGTGATTGGGTGATTCATCAATCACTCAATCACTCAATAACAAATTAACGATGACTCACAACAATCCGCTCTGCATAAGCACCCCCCTCAGTATAAACGCTCAAAATATACTGCCCACTTATCAAATCGCTTAAATCCAAGGTACCGATATTGGTTTTTTCAAAATTATACTGAGCCACTTTTTGACCTACCAAATTATAAATAAATACAGTTTTGATAGACTCTTCTGAGTGCGCCACATTCAATTCAGCAGTAGCAGGATTCGGATATACTTTCAATGAAGCTTTAGAAAATGATTCAGCAGATATAATTTTAGAGTAATGCGTCACTCCATCAAATTCAACTTCTTTCAAGCGATAATAAGTGACGCCTTTGATAGGAAAAGGGTCGGTAGCAGTATAATAGGTAGTATTTTGAGTAGTCCCTTTACCATTAATGCGGGCAATAGTCGTCCACCCTTCTAAATTAGTGCTTTTTTGTAGCACATAAAAACTGGTATTTTTCTCTTCAGTTGTCGTCCATTTTAAGCGGACAATATTTTTATCCACAGCAGCAGAAAACTCAAAAAGCGTGATACCTAAAACAACATTGCAATCAGCAGGGCTTGTTGACCCTGTAGTACTTGTCGTAAAACCACTTGGGCAATTATCGCAAAGGGCTTGTCCTTGATTCTGAGCATATGTACCCACGGGGCATGCAATGCAATTAATACTGGCTTGAGCAGGTTGATAAGCACCCACGATGCAATTATCACAACTGGATTGTCCAGAATTGCGGGCATAAGTACCTGGCATGCAATTGTCGCAGGCAATTTGACCTATATTTTGTGCATAAGTACCCGGCAGACAATCATCACATGTCGCTTGTCCTGTACTCGCAGCAAATTTGCCAGTCGGGCAATCATTGCATATCGCCTGTCCTGTACTTGCAGCAAATTTGCCAGTCGGGCAATCATTGCATATCGCTTGTCCTGTACTTGCAGCAAACTTGCCAGTCGGGCAATCATTGCATATCGCTTGTCCTGTAATTGCAGCAAACTTGCCAGTGGGGCAATCATCGCAAACGGCTTGTCCTGTACTCGCTGCAAACTTGCCAGTCGGACAATCATTGCAAAAGGCTTGTCCTGTACTCGCTGCAAACTTGCCAGTCGGGCAATCATTGCATATCGCCTGTCCTGTACTCGCAGCAAATTTACCAGTTGGGCAATCATCGCAAACGGCTTGTCCTGTACTCGCAGCAAACTTGCCAGTGGGGCAATTAATTTTATTAGTACCATCAGGGCAGTAGCTACCTGGAGGACATGGTTGACAGGTTACACCGTCAAAATAAAAACCTGCCGCACATTGGCTTTTTAAATTTGTCAATGAAATACAGCAAAATAAAAAGAGTAATATTTGTTTCATATTCAGTCAATAATTTAATTGTGGATAAAACTAAGTTTACAATTATAATTTAACGGCAATATGTTAACTTTGTTTTTATGGTTTTTTTTTACTTTATTTTAACTTCTATCTATGAAAACTTTTAATAAAATACTTAAAATCGTTGTTTTTATGGCAGCGGCTTTAACAATCGTAGTCTGCATTTTATTTGGCTATCGCGACAAACCTGTTTCAGAATTAAAAGCTGAATATGCCCCCTCGCCTTCCGCTTTCGTGAACATAGATGGCATGGATGTGCATTATCGGGATGAAGGAAGTGCTGCCGATTCGTTGCCCATTGTTTTGATACACGGCACAGGCTCAAGCCTGCATACTTTCGATGAATGGGCTTCCATACTGAGGGGTCAGCATCGGGTCGTTCGCATGGATATTCCAGCGTTTGGATTGACTGGTCCCTTCCCTAATCGAGATTATGCGATTAGCCATTATGTGGATTTTATAGAAAAATTTCTAACAGCACGTGGTATCAAACGCTGCATTCTCGGTGGCAATTCGTTGGGTGGTCAAATCGCTTGGCAATTCACTTTGAAAAATTCTGACAGGGTGGACAAGTTGATTTTGATAGATGCAGCGGGCTATCCCATCGTTTCTAAAAGTACCCCAATCGCTTTCACACTCGCTCGTAAGCCTATATTAAACAAAATAATGACGTTTATAACACCACGTTCATTGGTCAGGTCGAGTGTCGAAAATGTTTATGCTGATAAAACGAAAGTTACAGATGCATTAGTAGATAGATATTTTGAACTCACTCTGCGCGAAGGCAATCGCCAAGCATTTGTGGATAGAATGACAATGCTTTATGATACTGACAATGTTCCTCGAATCAAAACTATTCAACAACCGACACTGATATTGTGGGGTGAGCAAGACGGGCTCATTCCTTTAGAAAATGCTTACCATTTTCACACTGATTTGCCCAATGATACATTAGTCATTTTGAAAAATATGGGTCATGTGCCGATGGAAGAAAATCCGAAGGAGAGTTTAAAGGCGGTGTTGGATTTTTTGGGGAAATACTGAGGGGGTGAAATAAATGCTTTATAAGTTATAACAATTCTGTTAATAAAGACGATACATATATTCAAATACAAATTCTTTATTTTATATTTGAATTTTCATAATACTATCTATGGTTTATATGCAGAAATACAACCAATATACTCGCCTATATATTTCAATTATTACAAAATAACGAATTAGAAAATGAATAATACGCAAAGAACGATTATTGAGGTTTTTGAAATTGAAACTGGCGAAATTATAGATGCCGACTCATTCTTCAATCAAGAGGAAGGTATAATATTTAACTTCCGCCGCCAACAACAGGAAGCAGCAGAAGGTTTCGAGACACCCAAATTCAAATGTATCTATTGTGACCAATTAATACGCATTAATGGAAAAGGTAGCGGTGCAGGGAAAAAAAATTTTTATTTCTCTCATCTTTCAAATAGTGAATATTGCGATATTAAATTAGTTGAAGGATTTAACGAAGCAGAAAAACAAGAGCGTAGATATGCAGTTAGACGTGAAAGTAAACGTCATAAAGAGCTAAAGCATTTTATTTATGAAATGTTATTAATAAATAAGCGTGCTACTGATGGGGTGAAAGATGCGTTTTTGGAACAAACACACTTTCATTCTACTCTTGATCAATATAAACGTCCTGACATTTTTGCAACTTACAATAATATATCTATAGCTTTTGAAGTTCAACTTTCAACTATATTCCTTGATATTATTATTGGTCGCGATAAATTTTATGCCGAACATAATATTTTTATTATTTGGATATTCAACTTGTTAAATGAAGAACAGGAATGGCAAAGAGTAATGGAAAAAGATATTTACTATGCTAATAAAAGAAATGCTTTTGTTTTAGATAATGAAGCGATTGAGATTTCAAAAGAGAACAATAGATTGTTTTTTCATTGTTACTGGCAACAACCTGTAATTGAAGATGAAAAAATAACAACCTTATGGAACAAAAAGCTCATCACACTTGATGAGCTAAAGTATGATTATGCCAATCACAAAGTATATTATTACGATAGCGATGCTGATTTTTTAATTGCTCAACAAAGTTTAAATGAAAAAACCAATTCTGCGAACGAGACTATTTTAGAACTCTATAAAACAGGTCAATTACCTCATACCGAATTTAAAGAAGGTAGAAGAGTTGGTTGGAAATACAATGAACGAATTTTGATACCATGTGAGTATTCTGAATTAAAACATTTGGGAAACGGCTTTGTTAGAGGGCAAAAAAGGGGTTTAACTAATGAGTTCGGTAATGATAAATGGGGATTAATACATATTATAGACGGAGTTTTAAGTCATTGTATGTTTGATTACATTTGTGAATTTAAAGAAGGCTTTGCTCGAGTAATTAAAAATACGACTTCTGAATACGTGAATGATAGAAGACAAGAGGGGAATTATTATAAAATAATAGAAGGTATTAGTTATCATGGTAATAGATATAGAATTGGCTATCGTGGCTTATATGGAATAATAAATATGAAAGGTGAAATCGTTATCGCTTTAGAATATGACTACATTAAAGATTTTTCCAATTTTAAAGCAATATCTCAAAAAGGAGGTAAATGGGGGATTATAGATGAACGAGGAAATATACTTATACCTTTTGAATTTGATGAAATTAAAAATTTTAAAGGTAACAAATCAAGAGCCCAAAAAGAAGGTAAATGGGGGTTTATAGATGAACAAGGAAATGTAATAGTACCTTTTGAAATTCAAGAAATTGAAGATTGTGAGGAAGAAAAAATGAAAGCCATGAAAAATGGTAAGTGGGGAATTATAGATGAACAAGGAAATATTATAATACCTTTTGAATTTGATGAAATTAAAAATTGTGGAAATGGCAAAATGAAAGCTATGAAAGATGGTAAGTGGGGTTTTATAGATGAACACGATAATATTATAACACTTTTTGAATTTGAAGAAATTGAAAATTGTAAAAATGGAAAAATGAAAGCCATAAAAAATAGTAAGTGGGGAATTATAGATGAACAAGGAAATATTATAATACCTTTTGAATTTGAAAAAATTGAAAATTGTAAAAATGGAAAAATGAAAGCCATGAAAAATGGTAAATGGGGGTTTATAGATGAACAAGGAAAAGTAATAACACCTTTTCAATTTGATATTTGCAATGAGCTTAATTTAGGTCTTTTTAATAGAAGAATTCTGCAACATCAACTTTTTAAAGTTCAAATGAATAATAAGTGGGGCATAATAGATAAAGTGGGTAATCTGTTGCTCTCTTGTGAGTTTGAAGAAATTGAAGATTTTGTAAAAGATATAGCCAAAATTAAGAAAGATAGTAAATTCGGTTTAATAAATTTACAAGGAACTATATTTGTACCTTGTGAGTTTGAAGAAATTGAAGATTTTAATAATGATGAAACAAAAATTAAGAAAGATGGTAAATGGGGCGTAATTGATAAACTGGGTAATATATTGGTATCTTGTGGTGAATTTGATAAGATTGAATTATGGAAAGAGAAATTTATTGCACAAAGAAAAGGAAAATGGGGTTACATTGACAAATCTGGAAAAATAGTCAATGAATTTATTTACAATAAAAAAGAATTATTGAAAATAATAGAACATGAAACAAAAAGACGAAACTTAAATAAAATCAAATTAAGATCTATAAAAATTGCAATCAAAGAAATGAAACTAACTGGCAAAGACGCTAAGGAAATTGAGCATTACATTGATTTTTTAGATTTTTTTACCGATGAGAAAGAGGAGCTAAAGCAATGGAGTATTTCTAATTAGTATCTTTGCCCAGCTCGCTGCGGGTCTTGCTCGTCCGCTTCCTTGCTGAAATCTACCTATTCAATATTCAATAAGTTATAAATAGTGATTAGGATAAAAAAGACGGCTCACCCTGCGAGACCGTCTTTTTTTTGGGGAAATACTGAGGGGATGTTACCCACATTTTAAATATTTTTATACACTTTTTCAAACTCATCAAAAGTTAAAATCTCAACTTCAAAAAGGGGCTTTCGTTTCAATTTGTTGAAGTGCTTATCATTTTCATTTTTTCACCACCTTCCTCACTACCCTACTCCCTCCCACCATCATTTGAATAAAATAAAGCCCCGAAGGAAAAGCAGATAAATCCAATTCTGAGGATTTAGATTGCCTTATTATTTGACCCATTCGATTAAAAATAAGGGTTTGTTCAACAATTAAACCATCGCTTTCAATGAATACGACCCCCTCAGTAATGGAGGGAAAAATGCGAATTCGATTGTCTAAATCGACTGATTGAATAGCCGTTGTAGCGCATGGATTGGGTTTGATAGCTGAGCAAATGGGCAATGTGGCGAGTTTAAATGATTGACCATCGTATTGAAAAATGCTTAATTTTTTAATAGCATTTGGCAAACAAGTGATGGTCGGCGACACTTCAATATAAAGTAATGAATCGGGTAAAGTGGGCAAACAGGTCAAGGCTGTATTATTAAAACAGCTTAAAAAAATTAAAAAAGGGGGTAATTCAGGCAATTTGCTTATAAAATTGTTTGAACAGCCCATATCCGTTATTGAGCCAGGCAAATATGGCAGCGTGAATATTTCATTATAGGAGCAATAGAAATTTTTTAAAGTAAAAGGCAAGGCAGGTATTTTACTCAATTTATTATTAGTGCAATCCAACAAAAGTAAATTGGGCGGCAAGGTCGGTAAAGTAGTAAGTTGATTGCCTCTGCAATAAAGGGCTGTCAACGATATGGGTAAAGTCGGTAATTGCGTCAATTTATTATTAGAGCAATGAAACGTTCTCAAATTAGCGGGCAGCGTGGGTAAATTTTTCAGATTATTATCAGCGCAATTCAAGGCTGTCAAAGCAGAAAAGCCACTGATGCCAGTCAAATCAGTAATATTATTTGAAAGAGTGATGGTTCTCACACCTTGTGCAGCAGAAGTCAAATTATTGGATGTGTCGATACAAGTAGGGCATTGCCATTTGATAGCTTGAACAAAATTAGAATCGGCAATATGTTGTGCTGAAAGCGAACACATTGCCGAACCCAATAAAAGTGTGAAAATATACTTCTTCATGAGGTGGAATTTTTAAAGCCATTTTACACGCACTTACTTATTTTCCAAAGGCATCAATCTGAAAATATAGCCAGGTTCTTCAACGCCCACATACATATAGCCATCGCGACCCATTTCTACAAACCTCAAACGACCTATATTTTTCAAGAGATTCTCTTGCGAAACTATTTTATTGCCACTCAATTTGCACCGATTAAGATACATAAACCGCAACGACGTCACCATCAAATCGCCTTTCCAAGCTTTGTATTTATCGCCCGTCACGAAGGTCGCGCCGCAAGGTCCGATGGAAGGCACCCAATAAGTGAGCGGTTGTTCCATGCCATCTTGTTTAGTCAAAGGCGTCAAGATGGTTCCATCATAATTAATGCCGTAGCTGATGATGGGCCAGCCGTAGTTTTTACCTTTTTGCGAAATATTCACTTCATCACCTCCGCGAGGACCATGTTCATCTGCCCACATCTCACCCGACGCTGGATTCATAGCCATCCCTTGCGGATTGCGATGCCCATACGACCATATTGAGCCATGTGCATCACCTTTACCTACGAAAGGATTGTCTTTCGGGATGCTTCCATCATCCATGATGCGGTGGATTTTACCACAATCATTGTTAAAAAGTTGTGGAAATTTAGGCTCATGTTGTCCTCTATCACCAACTGATATAAATAGGTAGCCATTTTTATCAAATTCAAGGCGGCTACCGTAGTGGTGGCGCGTTTTCAAATACGGTTGCGCGATGAAAATATCTTTTTGATTAGACAATTGAATGCCCTCTAATTTGGCTTGCATCACCGCCGTTGTTGACCATTTTCCACCAGCTGAATCCACTGATTTTGAATAAGACAAATAAATAATTTTATTTTCTGCAAATTTAGGATGGAGTTCTACATCCAACAAACCACCTTGACCTTCCGATAATACTGAGGGGGTGCCTTGAATAAGAGCTTTATTCCCCATTTTATCTATTCTAAAAAAGTCGCCGCCTCTATCTGTGAAAAGCATATCGCCATCGGGCAGAAATGCCATGCCCCAAGGATTTTTAATGCCTTTAGCCACTGTATCCAATTTGATATTGATAGATGCTCCCGTGAACAAATTAGATTTAGGCGTATCTTTATAATCAAACGATTTTCGATTTACGATAGACGCTAAAATGTAATCCGAAAGGTCATTAATCTGCTCAGGTTTCAATACCACACCCCAAGCAGGCATACTGAGGTCGGGATAACCTGTGGTGATGCTTTTGATAATGTCCGCTTTGGTATTGCCATGTTTCCAAGTTCTATCCACGAAGACATTCGCATCAGCCCCATGACAACCAGAGCAATATTGTTTAAAAGTAGCCACCGCAGTGCCAGCACTTTTACCATTCATTGAGGACTCTACGCCCGGGGTGTGACACATCACAAACGCCGCTAAAGCGCATAAGGAAAGGAGATATTTATTCATTTTATATTGTTTGATTTTGAGCAAATATAGAGAAGATATTGGCTAATGCGGTGTGATAAGTGTTTTTTTTGCTGAAATACTGAGGGGGGTAGTTATAAGGTAGTTATAATCTGAATTTTGTTTGTCAATCTAAACTTTTAATAAAAACGTAAATATGAGAAAGTAAAGGATTATTTATTATTTCATGTTTAAAAAAATAAAAAAGTTGAATTTTAAAATATTATTCTTTAAATCTTTAATTTACTCAAAATGAAAACAGCTTATAAAACGCTCGCTTTGCTGATTATTATAATCGGTTTATACGCTATTCCTGCTTGTGAATTATTGAAAAATACTACAGGAGTAAGCAAAGATTTAAAGAATTTGACCCGAAAATTAGATAGCGCGACTTCAAATTCTATTACTCTCAGATCAATATTAGATACTTTGGCGAAGAGTGCAGGGCAAAATGCAGCCATCGGCATGAGCCATAAAGCGGACTCTATTAGCATTCAATTCATCAATGGACTCAAAGGAATTACTGATACATTAAATCCTGACATCAAAAAACTGATGTCCCTCATTGGACAATTAACAGATTCTCAATTGGTATTAATTGGACATAGAATTACAGAACAAATGTCTGTTATAAAAGGTAATATCAAAGACGATTCTTTGAAAAATTTTCTGTTTTCTATCGTGGAAGGTGTAACAGGTAGGTTAAACAACGACACTAAAAACCTTTTAAGTAATATGATTAAAAATGCTTTGGATACACTCGAATCGGAAGCTTCAAAAAAACGATTGAATTCAGTGATTGATAGTTTGCTCAATGAATCCAGTAAACAAAGAATTGGCGCATTTTTAAGCGGAATTTTACAACCTTCTATTGATTCAATTATGCTCAAAACGGATAAAATAACCCAAAAAGACATTCCTTTTATTCAAAAACAAGCGACTAAATTACTCATATCTTTGGGTGCTCTTGCCTTCGCTATTATCGGATATATCGGTTATCAACAAAGAAAATATCTTAAACTTATCAGGGTTTTGACTACTCAAATTGAATTTATTCCTCAACAAAAAGTTTATGATGAATTAACGCACAATATCCGCAAACAAACCGTTAGCGAAGGTGTGGAACCCTTATTGCGAAAAATTTTGAGCGATCAGGGCAATAATGATACGCTTTAACGATACTTCTTTTAGGGTTGAGATGGAGTCAAATTATTATTTATAAAATCCGAATGCCTGTTTGCTTGATTTCATCAATAAAAGCGTCGCCTTTTTCGAAGTAATCAGTAGCAAAAGTATGAGTTTCAATAGGCGTATATTCTTTTTTTAGTTGAACAAAACGAAAAGGTTCTTTGTCAATAAAGGACAAACCTGTAAAATTATCAGCCACCAAAGCAAGGTCAATATCAGACCACTTATGCTGCTTACCCTTTGCATAAGAACCAAATAATATGGCTATTTTAATTTGAACACCTGCTTTTTTCAAATCAGCCAAATAGTGTTCTACTATTTTTAAGGCTGTTTTACGAGATTGTTTATCAACCATAATTGCATTTCTTTATTATTTCAATGTAATAATGCTTATCTCGTTCATTTCTACAATATTACCAGTAATCAACTATAAATTTCATGCTGCTAATAATTTACCTATATTTTTAACTTCAGTCAATCGAGCAGCAAAGAACAAACAAGCCAAAAGGTCATCTTCTTCCAAATCCTCATAGTCATCCAAAATCTCTTGATGAGTCATACCCGAAGCTAATAATTCAAGTATATTTTGAACTGGATAACGCAAACCACGTACAACGGGTTTTCCATGACAAATATCAGGGTTGGAAGTAATGCGTTTTAATAAATCTTCTCCTTTCATTTTTTATAATTTTTGTCAAATTTAAATATAAATATTCGCTTTTCAAAATATTACCCCCCTCAGTCAACGCAAAGCGTGATGAAGCGAAACGCATCATATTTTCCATAAAAAAAGCCCATCGAACGACCCGATGAGCTTTTTTTATATTTAGAAATTTAGATTTATCGAATCAAATTCAACTCACCGCCTACCGATTTGATAGTGCCATCAGGCATTTTTAACTTGATAACGTAGGCATACACATCTGATGGCATATCTGTTTGACCTTTTTTACCATCCCAACCTTTGTAGGTTTTATCATTGAGTTTCGCTTCGCTGGTTTCTTCATAAACTGGTTGTCCCCAACGATTGAATATTTGGAACGATTGGATGACGATATTGCCTTTCCAAAATTTAGGTCTTTGATTGCCCACGTTGAATGTTCCTGATTTATTTTCAGGGTCAAATTCAATATTGAAATATGGGTTCACCAAATCACCGTTCGGCGTGAAGGCATTTGGAATATCGTAATTCGGAAAACGAACGGTCACAACCACTTGAGCCGTAGAGGTACAACCCGACGCGGCAGTCGCTTTCACGACAACTGTATGAGTAGATTCTAAGGCTTGGAAAGAGTAATTTTGAGTCGTTACTGCATCTTTATCATTATTTTTCCAAGCAAAAGTTGGATTCGTTACATTGCCTGTCAAAGTAGTGGTGAGCGCAATATTTGTTCCTTGATCAATCAATCTCGCTGCACTAAACGTATCGGGCGTGATACGAATTGAGAAACCGGGAATGGCTGTTACATTAATACTTTTTGTTAAAGTACAATTATTACCGTAAGTAAAAGTGACTGTATAAGCACCTGTAGCTGTAACAATCGGTGAAATCGTAGCAGTTGTTTGACCAGTATTCCAACGATATGTGCCACCAATATTTGTTGTACCAGTAGCTGTGAGTGTCACAGGATTACCTGTACAGGCTTGGGCGTCAGGCGAAACGGTTAGAGTACCTGTTGCTACTCTAATCTCTTTTGATTGGGTTCGTTTACAACCGTTTGCAGACGTCAAAGACACTGTGTAGGTTGTCGTGACAGTTGGAGTAACGGTTGGATTAGGCGAATTACTTGTAAAACCGGCTGGCGTTGATGTCCACAAATATGTAACACTGCTATTCGGAGCACTATTTAAAACCACTGATTCACCCAGACACAAGACATCATTTGTTGGAAAAACAACACCTGGTGCTTGTAGCAAACGAATATTAGTAGAAGCTGAGCCTGGGCAATCGCCTATTTTAGCAGTCACTTTATATACATTATCGCCGCTTTGCTGAGGAGTCACAGTGATAGTCGTTTTCCCTTTTCCGCTTGTGATTTCTTGACCATCAGGACCTGTCCATTTCCAATCGCCTGCCAATGGATTATCGGCTTTCGCAGTTAAAACTATCGGCGTGGCATTATCGCTACAAATGGTCGTATCCCTTGGAAGGAGTGTGACAATGGGTATCGGATTGACGATAATATTGACAGAATCAATGCGTTTACACACGCCATTATTCATTTCACGATAATACCGTTTAGGTGCAGTATCCGCTTGAATAACCAAATTATAGAGCGTGTCGCTGGTCAATTGGGTCGCTTTAGGCGTCCATTTAAAAGTAATATTTGGAAATAAAATAGGTTCGTAAGAGAATGATTTGAATACAACCTCCGTCCCCTTACAAACCATTGTATCTTTTGGTAAAATGGTCGTATTGAAAGGCAATGAATCCACATAAACCACCGCCGTGTCTTTGCGCGTACAACCCGATTGAGTAATTGATGCAAAATAACGCGTAATCCGTTGCGGATTAACCGCTACACTCACTGCTGAATCTGACACTGAAAAATCACGGTCGGAACTCCATTTCACAGCCAATCCGACAGGGGTTGTTGCAGCTTTCAATCTCAAAGGTGTACCTCTACAAATGCGGATGGAATCAACCGTATCAATCCTCATTGTTAAATTGATGCCTGTTATGATGACTGTATCTTTTGAAATGCATTTACCTAAATTAGTAGCTGTTAAAATATAGGTATTCGCATTGGCTTGAACAGTTAAAATAGGGTTCGGCACATTCGGTTTATCCAAACCTACTGAGGGGGTCCAATTGTAAGTCGTCGCTTCTTCGAGTGCACTATTCCCCAATGCAAGTTGAGTGCCGACGCATAATGTCGCATCATTAATGCCATTTAAAACAGGCGGCTGATAGACATTCACAATAACACTATCTACTGAAGTTGCCGTACAACCTCCTGCACCACCCGTCACTGTCACATAATATTTAGTGTTTAAGGTCGGAGATACTGAGGGGTTGCTGCCTGTCAAAACGCTTGGAGGTGTTGAAGACCAAGTATAAATAGCGGTTGCATCAAAGCCTGTTTTCAATAAATTAAATGTTCCGCCGATACAAACATTGGTATCCCGATTTGGATTTAGAGAAGTTATGACATCATATTTTGCCACCGTTCCTGGCGTGACTGTAATATTAAACGATTTAGTCAACGTACCACTTGGAGTTGTAAGCGTTACCGTAAATCTATGTATTTCAATTAAATTCGTAGTATTAGTTGCTTTAAATTGAGCAATATTACAATTTGTACAACTTAATTCAGATAAATGACCCGATGGAGAAGTCCATATCCATACAGCTCCTGAGCTTGGAGGGTAATTTTCACCTGCATTGAATGTCAATTCTTCACCTTTACAAACCGTCAAATCAGGTAATTGATTGACATTAAAAACCCCTACTCTAACGGTTTTTGGAACAACACGACAAGTACCTTGAATCAATACATTATAAACAGTCGATTGAGTTGGCGATGCAATAGGCGTAGCCGACGTTGAATTGTTCAAACTACTCGCAGGTGACCATGTATAAGAAACACCACCTTTCGATGATAATTGTGTTGATCTACCAGGAAATAAAATGGTATCTCTCCCAGCGGCAAAATTACTGAGGGGGTCGCCGAGTGAATCCAAAACGCCAGGCGTAGTGCCGCTAAAGTTCAAGCGAACGCCGTTCGTACCAATCGAACCTTTATAGTCATTGAGCCAAATCAAATAATATTTTCCTTTTTGAACATCCATTCTTCTCACGACGCCATCACCAAAACCCTGTTCGCAAGTATCAGTGACGATGATATTGTTTCCTAAAGTATTGACGTATGAATCCATCAAACCAGTTGTTCTGCCGGGCGATGTTCTTTCCACGCCAAAACTGCTTCGCACAGGGGCATTTGTTTTAGCAAAAGTGCAAATATCGTTGATATTATTAATGGGACCATAAACATTGAAGTCAATATCTGAAGTCGCATCAGGAATAATTGGCGATACTGTAAAACCAAATTTGCCATCTTTATTGGCGAGGAAATACATAAATACAAAATTGTAACGCGGTGTATCAATGCCTTGCGTAAAACCTAAATTACCGATACAACCTGCATTGACAGAAGCGGGATCGACTTTAATAAATGAAGAATCGCCTTGACTTGTCAAGTCTAAAACAATATCTGATGAAGTCGATGAAGAGCAATCATTCAAAGGCAATGCTTTTGAACAAAAACCAGCATTCGGCAATCTATTCAAGCAAGGCACTGTGTCAACTCGAATAGTGAATGGTGTACATGCTTCACGACGAGTTACAACGATGTAATAATCGCCTGGTAATTCCAAACGAGCGTTGGCAATTGTGATGGTATCTCTTAAAATATTGACTTTGCCAGTTCCGATACATTCACCGCTTGTTTCGCTTGGGCAACCTCTATAAATGCCTACATTTATACCTGTAGGTCTGCCGAATAAACCAACTGTTGAAGAAATCAAATAATTGGTCAAAGTTACTTTTACACATTGACCACCATTAGAAGTAAATTTAAATATATGGTCTTTGCCTTCCAAAAAATTATCACTTGGGCATGTACTGCCATTGACACCTTCTAATTTATCATTACAAGTAGTCGTTTGTTTTCTAAAAGGCAATGAAGGCACTAATTCTGCTGCACTGCACAACGTTGCTTTTGGAGCATTGCAAGTGGATAATGATTTCCATGATAATTTAAAACCACGACTCGTAGTAGATTCATCCGAACGGAATTGTACACGTATCCAATTGGTCGGTGCTTGAAAAACGATAGGTTGGTTAGAAGTTCCACTGATTCGATCCAATAAAAGCCCTGTTCTACCATCATAAATATTCAATGTATCATAATTAGGCTCGGTGCCTAAGCTATCTATTGTTATTTCTATACAGCCTGTTGCAGTGGGCTTTATATCAAAAGTATAGTTATCAGGATTGGGTGGATTAGTTGACCCATTATTTTCATCATCTTGATAATTGCCATTTGGTCCACCACTATCATAGAGTACCCCCTGTGAAGCTGTCGAAGACTGAGGGGTCGTTTGGAGGATATAAACTGGCTCAAAAGGTTTGATACAAGCCGTAAATTTGCCGCCATTATCTGTATTTTGAAAATTAGCCACTTGCAAATAATAGGTCGTGTTCGCTCTCATATTGCCAGCATCTATGCGTAGCGTCCGAGTGTTCGCGCCCGATACTTGCGTTTGGCAATATTCTTCAAAAAGCCCAACCGAGCAATCGCCAATATATAAAGCCACTTGCGGGTTTTTGATGCTATCGAATGCATTGACACCGGCAATTTCGATTCGGAAATTTTGAGCCCCCGTAGTAGGTGTTTTAAATGTAAACCAAACATCTTTGAAAGCGCGTAGTCCATTAAAACAAGTCGGGTTGGGGGAATTAGGTAGTCCACTCGCATCTCTTGCACCTATGTTAGTGTAAACATCACCTGGGCAAGCATCGCTTAATGCATTGATACTGAGGGGTATAGCTCCTGCACATGCATCATTTGGAGGTGCTTGCGCAACAGCCAAATGAGCGAATGAAAAGGAAATAAGGACGACAAAAATGAGTTTTATACGGTAAAAATGTGTTTGTAAAAACATATTAATAGGATTGATATTAATTTATTATTATTTACGTCAAAATAGCTTTTATACTGAGGGGTCACTCTTAAATCACTCAATGACAACAACTTTTATGCTGCTGAATTGGAGGGCATTTCACTGTTCCATAACTACAATAAACGCAACAATCACCTTCTTTTGGCTTCAATACTTTTTTACAATTTTCACATTCATAAAAGTATTGACAGGCATCTGTGGGCATTGTTTCTTCTTTTTTAAATCCGCAACTTGGACAAGTCAAAACGGATTGAAGCATTACAGTCTCCATTATTTTATCGTTTTAAATTCTTCTACTTGATAGCCAGTATTGCCTATAGCTTGCTGAATTTGATTAATATTGACTTGTTTCGGGTCAAATTCTACGATTGTATTATTATTGGCATATGAAGCTTTGACACTTTGTATCCCAACTAATTTATTGACCTCGCTTGTTATATGGTGCTCGCAACTCTCACAAGTCATGCCATCAACTTTAAATTCAACTGATTCAACATGGCTATATTTTACTTCATTATTTTGATTTGCTGCTACAAAATTGTTTGAATAGTAAGGAAAAGCAGTCAATAAGATGGCTAATGTAGTGACTATACCTAAAAACAATTTGCTTTGCATAAAACTGCTTTTTTTACTGGCTTCAATTTGACAACAATCAGCCATTTTAGGTTGTGGCTTCAATTTTTGATACCATGCAAAGCTTAATAATAAAACAGTTGAGCCTATTAAATAGGGTCTTATCGGTTCTATCCATGAAAAATTGGAGACTAATCCACTTGTTCCTGCTAATAAAGTTAATATCGGAGTAATACAACAAAGCGAACTCGCTAACGCTGTTAAAATACTTAATCCGATGACTGATTTCTCCTGTTTCATTATGAAATAATCATCATTTAATAAACCTATAAGGTTTTCAAAAAACCTTATAGGTTTGTGCTAATTGCTATTTATTAGTTAACTCTATTATGTTTATACGTATAAATTAACGCAATTGGTTGCGCCATATATCTAATTAATCACTCTTTCATAGTGACCAACACTTTATTATCGTTCATCAAAATAGCCAACTCTCCTCTTTCATTCAGCCATTTTATCATGGCATCGCCCAAAAACTCACGCCGCCAATCCGATGATGCTTGGCTAAAAAGATTTTCACCAGGCTGTGCATAGGTCAAATCAGATTTGTTCAAAACAAGCGAAGGCGCAACGCCACTTTCCATACATTTGAACTTCACCAACACATGCAACAACTCGAGCGAAATATCTTTTTTAGGATCTTCCTTGCCAAGCGGCGGCAAGCGTTGCAAAATCACCAATTCTTCTTCGGTCGCTTTCTTTTGATAAAGACTCAAGAAATTAGTCCAATGCTGCTCGACAATCCTATCAGGTATAATTCGGCTATCCAATAGTGCTTGTTTGCCCGCGTCTATACCCCTCAGTATCGGAGCAATAAATTTAGCAGGCAGTATCATTTCCTTTGAATAATTAAGGCGTTGCGCTTCCGTCCGCCGCCATTCATATAAGCGCAATAAAAAAAGCTGTTTATGCTGCTTCACACTTTGCATCATTGTATTCATCAAAGCCTCGCGGTGCGGATCTCGAGCGTAATACTGAGGGGTCTCCCACCTTTGTATTTCAGATTCTACCCAAGTCGTACGCTTGGTTTTATTCAAACGGCGAGTGAAATTTTTATACAAATCATGCAAATGTAAAACATCGCTCAAGGCATATTCCAACTGCTTTTTCTTCAACGGGCGGGCTTCCCAATCCGTAGCGGCATAGCCTTTATCGAGGGCAACATTCAGCTCTTTTTCGACCAATTTGCCATACGACGTCGGGTAGCCATGACCAATAAAACCAGCTGCTATCTGCGTATCAAACACATTTCGAGGGATAGTACCCCAGTTTTGATTCAAAAGGCGGTAGTCGTTTTCTCCTGCATGGGTCAATTTAAGTATATTTTCATCTTCAACAAGTTGTAAGAAAAAACTCAAATCCTCTATTTTTATCGGGTCTATCAGATAAAAACCATTTGGAGAAGCCACTTGAATCAAGCACAAAAGGGTCTCAAAACGGCGTTCTCCTATGAACTCTGTATCTAAAGCTATCCATTCGACATGCTTATTGGTTTCATAAAAATCTTGGAGCGCATCAGGTGTTTCTACAAGGGTATATTCTAAAGTTGTTGACATAACTATCGTTTGGTTATACTGCCGGTTCTAAATTTTATATCTTGTAAAAGTAATCATTAAACTTAATTTAAGAAAAAAATAATCTGATTATTTTATGTTTCTCCCTACTTTCGCTTTCAAAAAAAAAGGATGATTTATACTCAAGATAATATCAGCGAATTCGCGCAAGCCGCCTCCAATAAATTTGCTGAAAATAAAAAAACCTTAGAACGATTGAAAATAAAGAAGGGAAAAACGGTAGATGAGGCTTTCCACGCCTTGCATGAAGCTGTTTTTGAAGAAACGGATTGCCTCCAATGCGCCAATTGTTGCAAAACAACCAGCCCCATTTTTACTGATAATGATATTGAACGCATTGCCAAACACCTCCGAATGCGACCTGCCGATTTGATTGAAAAATACCTGCATTTAGATGATGAAAACGACTATGTTTTAAACTCTTCACCCTGCATTTTCCTTGATGCCGACAATTATTGCACTATTTATGAAGCCCGCCCGCGCGCCTGTAGAGAGTATCCTCACACAAATCGTAAAAATATGACTGGTATTTTAAAATTGACTTTAGCCAATACAAAGGTGTGTCCTGCTGTTTTTGAAATTGTGGAAAGGTTGAGGAAGGTAGGGGTTTGATACCGATACCCCTCAGTATTTTAGCAGTTTTTAAAGGGCTAAAAGTTCTTCAATTGGGTCTTGAATATCTAATTCAACAACAAGTTTATCAAACGCGATACGGTCAAAACCTTTATAGTTTTGCTCACTTATCAAGTCTTCAACAGTTATTTTTTCTCTAACAGGTTTTACGACACGATATAATAAATCATTATCTTTAGAAATACTTTCAAGGATTTCTTTCACCCGTTGCAAAACAGCTTCGTTTTGAATACCCACTATTTTAGCGAATATTTCATATTTTAAGGCTTCTATAGTCATTTATCAATTCCTTTTTAATTGTCTTCACAAAATTAGGCTTTTTCTTTGAAAAATAATACCCCCTCAGTATTTGGACTGCATTTATGGTATCTGGCTATTTTTACATGTTTTTAAAATAACATACCCGACAATTCCAGCCGTCATAGATGCCAATAATACAGCTATTTTTGAATTTACAATGACTGCATTATTATCCGTAAAGGCTAATAAAGTGATGAAAATGGACATGGTAAACCCAATACCTGCTAAAAATCCAACGCCTACCAAGTGTTTTTTGGAAATATCTTCGGGCAACGTACAAATACCCCAATAAATAGCGGCTAAACTAAATACCACAATGCCTAAAGGTTTGCCCAGAACGAGTCCTAAAAAAATACCTAAACTGTTGCTACTCCACAAATTTTGAGTCCAATCGGTAGAGAATACAATGCCTGTATTGGCGAGCGCAAAGATGGGCAGGATGATAAAAGCAACGGGATAATGCAAATAATGTTGAAGATTGAAAGAAGGTGATTTTTCATCGCCGTTGCCAAAAGGAATGGCAAATGCCAACAAAACGCCCGTAATAGTCGCATGAATACCTGAATGAAGCATACAATACC
Source organism: Saprospiraceae bacterium (assembly GCA_043744275.1). Classification (GTDB taxonomy): domain Bacteria; phylum Bacteroidota; class Bacteroidia; order Chitinophagales; family Saprospiraceae; genus JAAFJT01. The sequence continues at coordinate 9,945 of JAYTUY010000311.1, read as the reverse complement.
ACATGCCTACGCCTAAAATCAAGTACATCCAAATCCTATAAATTTTGAGCCGATTCATGACCAACATGATAGCAAATATGCCCATAGCCCCTAAAAAATAAGAGAAATAAAAACCTTTTGAATAGAAAAGGGCAATGACGACAATAGCACCTAAATCGTCAATAATAGCGATAGCCGTCAGCAGTATTTTAAGAGAAACGGGTACTTTATTGCCTAAAAGCGACAAAATACCTAATGAAAATGCAATATCGGTAGCAGTTGGAATGCCGACACCTGCTTGAGTGGCTGTATTATAGTTGAAAAAAGTATGAATCAAAGCAGGTGCTATCATGCCTCCGATGGCTGCGATGAAAGGTAACAACGCATTTTTAAAAGTTGAAAGCTCGCCAATGTAAATTTCTCTTTCAATTTCAAGACCGACTAACAGAAAAAAGATGGTCATTAAACCATCATTTATCCAAAATTCAAGGGGTCTATTGGCAATATCAGTATGCCAAAAATGCAAATATTGTTCGCTAAAACTTGAATTGGAGAGCAGTAATGAGACGGCTGTACAAAATATTAGAATAAATCCCGCTGTCTTTTCACTCTCAAAAAATTCTTTAAATAGTACTGTAATTTTCATAATGGAAATTGCTTCTTAAAATTTTATTTCATCAAAGTCACATCCCCTTTCTGCATCAAAACATGACCATCGGTGGTTACAAATTCGATGAAATAAACAAAAACATCAGGGGAGAGTGATTTGTTGTTGAAACGTCCATCCCAAGCATATTTCGACACTTCGGTTTGCATAAAATTGGTAGCACTAAAAACCATATTGCCCCAACGGTCGAAGATGCTAAATTGATTGACTTTGGCTATATTTTCAGAAGGAAAAACGGAGAGCGTTTCATTAAAAGTATCACCATTCGGAGAAAATGCGTTGGGAACAAACACCTCGTAACAGTTTTTAATATCCACTCTGAGGGCATCCGACGTCTCTCCACATTCATTGCTGGCTTTGACGGTATAAATGCCTGTTTCCTTTACTTGAAATGTATTTTTATCCGAATTATCCTGCCATTGATAAGTGGCTTCACCCTTGACGCCACCACTCAGTAATAAAGATTTTCGACCTAAATCTTGACAAATAATAGTATCTTTTCCTAATTCAACAATGGGTATTATTTTAAAACGCAAGTCGAAATCATGGCTCACATAGCACTTGCCATTATTAGCTAAAAGATTATAACTACCTGATTTTGAAACAGTTAGCACTGAATCAGCAACGCCTGTACTCCATTTATAAAACTTCGCCCCTCGGAGCTTTCCACTGATTCTATACTGAGGGGTACATATCACAGTGTCTAAAATCTTCCCTTGCGTTTTATCAAATATAGCGATGTCAATCGTATCACCAGCCATACATTTTCCAAAATTGACTTCGACGCCATAAATGCCTTCATTCACTACATTGAGGATCGGTTTTGTAGAGCCATCTGACCATTTATAGCTGTACAAAGGGGATAATTCTGCTTGTAATTTCAAAGTGTCGCCTTTGCAAATGGCTGTATCAGCCCCTAAATTGACAATCGGCGGCGATAACGTAAGGACATAAACAGTATCGTAATTCACGCATTGCCCTGTTGAAACGATGACATTATATCTGCCTGAATCTCGGACAGTAAGCGTTGCGGTGGTATCATCAGTATTCCAATAATAAGATAAAGCTGAGGGCGTTGAAGCATTAAGAAATGAGCTATCTCCTTGACATATTTTGACCGTATCAGGCAATGAATTATAGGGTTTTGAACCATCTCTGATAATCATATTACTGGAGCTTGAGCATGAATTTGAGTCAATGACAGTTACGGCATAAGTGCCTGGCGTATTAACAGATATTTGCTTAGTACTCTCATTCGTTGACCATTGAACTGACTTAAAATTGCCTTCAACAAATATGGCTGTCGAACGCCCGTTGCAAACATAAGGCACGCCCATAATATTGGCATTGGGTAAAGAATTGACTGTTAAATTAATAGTGTCAGCCAAAGTTTTGCTTTGAGCATCGGTAACAGTTACTGAATAACGCCCGCTTGCTCCTACTCGAATATTTTTTAAAGTAGAACCTGTTGACCATGTATAAGTTGAATAACCATCATTAGCGGTCAAAGTAGCAGAATCACCTTGACAAATGGACGATTGCCCATTGATTAGGGCAACTTTTTGAGCGTTTAAACTATTAAAAGGGGTGAAAATACTGAGGGGTATGATTAAAAACAATAAAAACTTTAGTAATGATGAATGATGAATAGCTTGTCCCGAAAAATCGGGAATGAATGATGAATGGAGTCTCAACTGATTGTCTTCGGTTGATTCCAAATTAAAATTGAGTGTCGAGATTGATTCGGGCAAGCTTCGGCTTGTCGATAGATTAAGATTGGCTTCCATTGTAGTGACTGTTCGATGAAAAAATTGGTGTCCTTTATAAATGGAACGACTTTATTGATTTGATTATTATAAAAAACATATTCGATAAATTTTTTTAACACTTTCCTTTGATGAGACATTAGATTAATAGACATTATGCCAAAGGCATCCCTTCGGGAGATGATAGACTATTTAAGCAAAAAGCCCCTTTCAAACAAAATGCTTGAAAGGGGCTATATGTTGAGTAAAAATTTTGATGCAGTATCAAGTAATTTTTACCTTTAAATTTAAATTTTATACTTTTTCCTTCAACGATTTCTTTTTGCTCCCCCCCTCAGTCGTTTCGGCTTTATACTCCGAAAGTTCGAGATTTTTAGAGAAGTCCATCATAATTGGTGATGCAATGAATACTGAAGAATATGTACCCGCTAAAACACCAATTAACATGGCAAATGAGAAACCTTTAATACTTGAACCACCGAAGACGAACAAAATCAAAACCACCAATAATACAGTTGATGATGTGATAATGGTGCGGCTTAAAGTAGAGTTGATAGCATCATTGATGACATCGCCCATCGGCTTTTGCGAATATTTACGCATATATTCACGAATACGGTCATATACAATTACCGTATCGTTGATAGAATAACCGATAATAGTCAACAAGGCTGCAATCAATGTTTGGTCAACCTCCATTGTGAATGGGAAAACACCATGGAAAATAGTGAAAAATGCCAAAGTAATTAACACGTCGTGGAACAAAGCGACGATACCACCCAATGAATATTGCCAACGGTTGAAACGCAATAAGATATAAATACCAATGCCTAAGATACCCAAAATAGCTGACCACCAAGCACTTTTCTTAATATCGTCCGCTACAGTCGGTCCTACTTTCGCTTGGCTTGTAATATGTGTCGTCGAAGCATCAGATTTTTTAAAATCTTCAATTTTCAAACCACCACCTGCTACAGCGTTTACGCCTTCAAACAATTTAGCTGTTACTTTATCTTGAGCAGCATCACCTGTTTCATTGATGAGATAAGACGTTGTAACATTAAAAGTATTTTCAGTATTCACCGCTTTCACGATAGTTGATTGACCTTCAAAAGCTTTAGTCAAACCATCGCGCAATTGGTCTGCATTGACTGCTTTACTTTTATCAAATTCAACGTTGAAAGAATAACCACCTTTAAAGTCAACACCTAATTCAAAACCTCTCACAAACATAGAAACTACACCTGCCAAAATAATAGCTCCTGAAATGGCATACGCTTTAAAACGGAAGCTCATCCAGTCGAAATTGATATTTTTAAAGGCTCTTTCACTAAAAGGTGCGAAGAATTTGATTTCTTTTCCACGACCAGTCCACCAATCTACTAATAAATGGCTTAACAAAACCGCTGTAAATAATGTGAAAAGAATACCGATTGCGAGTACGATACCAAAACCCTTGATAGGTCCCAAACCGAAATACCACAATATCAATGCAGTAATTAAAGTCGTGACGTTACCGTCAATAATGGCACTATAAGAGTTTTTAAAACCTTCGGAAATGGCTTGAAGCATCCCTTTCCCATCATTGAGCTCTTCTCGAATCCGTTCATAAATAATGACATTCGCATCTACTGCCATACCCATTGTTAAAACGATACCAGCAATGCCTGGCAAAGTTAAAACCGTACCTTTCGATGTCAACATACCGATAATGAAAAACAAGTTGGCGAAAAGGGCAATCACTGAAATAATACCACCCGTTGAGTAGTAAATAGTCATAAACGCCATAATCGCTAAAAAAGCAATCGCCATCGCTAAAATCGAAGAACGAATATTTTCAGCACCCAAAGAGGGCCCGATTGTGTTCTCTTGAACAATCTCTGCTTTAGCAGGCAATTTACCTACTTGAAGAATGCTCGCTAAATCTTGCGCTTCTTGCACTGTATAGCTGCCCGTTATAGACGAACGCCCTTCATTTATGGGGTTGATGACACGTGGAGCAGATACCACTTCATCATCCAAAACTATAGCGACTTCACGATTATTATCTCTTGCGCACAGAGCCGTCAAAGCTGCCCATTGTGCTGCACCTGCATTATCCATTTGAAGCGACACCTCTACTCCACCGCCGCCTTTGCTATCAGAACTTTGCGCCCGAGCATCTGTTACACGCTCGCCATCTAAAGCAGGACCATCTTTACTTGCTGATTTTTTCAAAGCATACAATTCGTAAGCACCTGATGATTTACCAGTGGCATCCTTAATTGGATCTTTTGACCATGTAAAGACCATATCACGAGGGAATTTTGAAGCAATTTCAGGTTGCTGCAAATATTTCATCACAAGGTCGCGCTTATTTTTTTCAGTTATACCAACTACTGCAGGCGATAAATTGCCACCATTAGGGCTTAAAACTGAAAATAATGGACCAGCTACTAAAGATTTTGTTGTATCTTTTGCTGCTAAACTATCAGTTTTACCTTCTTGCAAAGCCTTCAAAGTTTTGTCAGCATCTACCAAAGCATTGCCCAATTGCGGGTCGTTGATGCGATAGACTTCCCAAAACTCTAATTTAGCTGCTTTTTGTAGGAAATTACGAGCGCGCTCAGGGTTGTCAATACCTGGCAATTCAACTACAATAATATCGCGATTGGCATCCAACGAAACATTTGGTTGAACAACACCTAATTTGTCAATACGGCTTTTCAAACGTTCAAAAGTTTCCTTGACCGTTTCGTTGCCTTTTCTACGAATCAACTCTTGGACTTGAGCATCCGTTGATTCAACATTGAGTTGACCTTTCAATGATTCATTGCGAGCAAAAATACTGGCTAATTTGCCATCGCCAGCCAATTTTTTATATTCCTGTACAAAGAGGCTGATGAAATCGCCCTGAGATTGCGTTTGCAATTTTTGAGCTTCTTCAATAGCCTTCTTGAAATTTGCATCCTCATTATTGCCGCTCAATGCCCGAAGGAAATCCTTCAAATCCACTTGCAACAATACACTCATGCCGCCTTTCAAGTCAAGACCCAAAGCCAATTGCTTAGATTTCAAATCTTGATAAGTGTAGTTACCTAAAAAACGGTTAGAAAACACCTTCTCACTCGACATTGAATCGAGGAATTGAATGCGTGCTAATTTCTCAGCTACTGATTTATCACCGGTTGCAGCCTCTCCTGCTTTTTTAGCATATGCCTCTGCATCTCTCTCCACGCGCAAAGTCGGGATGTAGTAAATGAACTGCCCTGCACAAATCAGCAATAGCAAAACGAGAAAAAACTTGATAATACCTTTACCTTGCATTTTATAAAAATTTGATGTTAAATCAGCCCCCTCAGTATTCCCTATTTTAGATCGGAACCAAATAAGCGGCTTTTGGTTGTAAATTTTTTTATATTCCTAAACTTTAATTTTGTATCAATTTTGATGTTTTTTCAGAAAAAACTTTATCTAATTTGAACTTTTTCAGAATCAGCTTGATTTGAGGTTGCAAATATACACGTTTTACTTAAAAAATTAATTATTTGTTGCAAAATACCTCTTTTTCTTCTCACCTTTGAGCCTTCAAAATGAAATATTGAAAGCACTTATCTCATTACATTTTATTTAGAATATTCAATCTCACCTTAATTTATGCAAGCAAAAAAATCCTTCGGTCAGCATTTTCTTAATCGCCCCGACATTGCCGAAAGCATCGCTCAAAGTTTGACACATATATATAGTGTACCCCGCGTCCTCGAAATAGGTCCCGGTCAAGGCATGTTGACAAAATTTTTGCTGGATAGACAAAAGACTGAGCCATTTGAATTGGTGCTCGTTGAAGCTGATAAAGATATGGTAGCGCATTTGGAGAAAACTTTACACCCCCTCAGTAAAACAAGTAAAAAAACGGATACAAGACTCATATTTGAAGATTTCATGAAATTAGATTTGCAGAAAACTTTCAATGGTGAACAATTTTGTTTGATAGGCAATTTCCCTTATAATATATCGTCTCAGATTTTATTTAAAATGATTGACAATCGAACGCTCATTCCAGAAATGGTCGGTATGTTTCAAAAAGAAGTAGCAGATAGAGTGGTTTCAAAACCGGGCAGTAAGGTTTATGGCATTATCAGCGTGTTGATTCAAGCATTTTATGAAGGCAAAACCATTATTGAAGTCGATAAAAGCTGTTTTACGCCACCACCAAAAGTGCAATCTTCGGTCATTCGCTTGGTGCGTAAGGAGAATCAAGATTTGGGTTGTGATGAAAAATTGTTTAAAAAAGTGGTCAAACAAGCCTTTTCACAACGCCGTAAAATGCTCCGCAATACCCTCAAACCTTTCTTTGAAAAAGACCCCTCAGTATTAACCGATGTTTTTTATACCAAACGCCCCGAAACTCTCAGCTTGGAAGATTATGTGAAATTGACGCAACTTATAGAGTCGGTTGGTTAATGGGTGATGTTTGAATAATTTTCTGACCGTTTGTACAATCAAACAAACCGTCTATACAATACATAGCACTTTATTAACATTGGACAACATTTTTATTTTCTTTGGTACTTGACATGGTGGGTAAACCAACTTATATTTGTATATAACAAATAATATGTATTTTCAAATATAGCTTTTTGTTGAAAGTATGAAAATTTCACCTAACTAATAAAACCTAAACTATGAATCCAAAACGACTATCACTATTAGCTCACGTACACGCTTACGCACCTTTATTGTCTTCTCTTCCAAATCTATTATCATATAATTAATATTGGCAGTTTGTTTTATATCTATTAAACAATTAGGTTTGTTTATAGAATATAATCCTTAATACCCCTCAGTAAAAAGCAGAAAAATCCGCTATCGAGCGTCAATATATAACCAAATGATACTCAACTATTTAAACCATTTTTATAAATTTTGAAAAACACATTTAACATGAAAAAAACTTTTTGGCTTCTCGCCTGCTTCGGCATCCTTTCCGCTTGCTCCTGCAAAAAAAAACAAGTAGAGCCTACTTTTCAAAATTCTTTTTCCTGTAAAATCAATGGCGTGGATTGGAAACCCGAAGGGGGAACTAATGCTACGGGGGGAATTAAAAGCCCTAGAATTGATGTCTTTAAATACGTTTTTAATGCAATTAGCATTGATGCTCTAAAAAACATCAGAGACGAAAAAACTGGAAAATCAATAATTTTTGAAGGTATTAAATTTGCTGTAAATCTCGAATTAGATTCTAAAACCATAATCAATAGAAGTTCTTTTTACCAATATGGTGAAAATAATAATGGATGTAGTGATTACTATTCTGATTCGATTCTAACAAATATAGCAAAAGTCATTGCATTAGATACATCCCAAAGAATGATTAAAGGCGTTTTCGAATTCGAAGCTCGAAGTCCATCTTGTGGAAAAACCGTAATAATCACTGAAGGTAAATTCGAATTAAAATATTAACATAAAACCTATTTTTCTAACAATTCTAAATCATCAATAAAATGAAAAAATTGTTTTTATTGGCAGCAATTGCCTTGCTGCTAAAAAAAGCACCCCCTCAGTACAAAACAGAAAATCCTGCCATTTGGCATCATCATATAAGTCTTAGATTATCAATAAGTAAAACCATTTTATTCATTTTAAAAAAACACATTCAACATGAAAAAAACTTTTTGGCTACTTGCCTGCTTCGGCATCATTTCCGCCTGTTACTATCAAAGAAAACTGGTAGAGCCTGTATTTCAAAATTCCTTCTCCTGTAAAATCAATGGCGTGGATTGGAAACCCGAAGGCGGGTCTAATGCTACGGGGGGGATTAAATCTCTAAATATTGATGTGGGTAAATATTATTATAATGCAATCAGTATTGATGCCCTTAAACAAATCAGAGACTCAAAAACAGGTGATGATTTAATTTTTGAAGGTATAGCATTTAGAGTTTTCCTTGAACTTAATAGAAATCAAATTTTAAATGGAAAAACTTTTTATCAATACGGAAAGAATAATAATGGTTGTAGTAGCTATTATTCTGATTCTATTGCGTCAAATTTTATTAAAGTTTTAGCTTTAGATACTCTTCAACAAATAGTTAAGGGGCAGTTTGAGTTTGAAACTGTCAGTTCCACTTGTGGAAAGAATTTAAAAATTACGGAGGGGAAATTTGAAGTACGATATTAATAAAACATTATTATCTAACATTTTTAAACTTTAACAATGAAAAAAATACTCATTCTAACAGCAATTGCTTTGCTGTTAACAGCCATTTCTATTGCTCAAACTTATACTGTGCAAGATTCTGGCTCAGTCAATTTTGACGCTTTTGTACAAACTACCTTTGCAAATGTGAATACTGCTGGGGTAACAACGGGTAAATTAATGAATCGCGCCCCTGATTTTATCAATATTGGCGTCTATGATGGTAGTCTAATGGCGGATAGTTTGGCAATGACGATGGATAAGTTTTCTGCGCTTTATGCTATGACATATAGTGCTGCTCTATCTTCAACTTATCAACTGCCAGACCCTTTATTGGCTTACAATAATAACTCGACAGCAGGTACAACCAACCGATTATATCTTTTGGCTCAAAAGTATAATTGGTTTAGCCCAACGGCTATTTCGCAAGGGTTGGTTTATGTTTCAAACAATCAATACTATACATCAGGTAGTAGCAACCTTTACGAAGAAGATACCTTGTTTGCTGCTACACTTGAAAGGTCTATTAATTTTGGCACGTCTGCTACTTTTCAATTACCAACTGATAAAATTTTCAATAATTGGGGTACAACTATTAGTACACTTACAGTAGATTGGGGCGATGGTCTGGGCAATCGCAGTTATTCAGTGGGTTCTACAGTGACCATAAATTATCCTTCCATTGGTATAAAAAATATCATTCTTAGTTGCACAGCACCGAATGGTAAAGTTTTGAAAACGCGTATGGATATCGAAATCAAATCACCTATTTCCAATTTTACGAAATTAAATACGCGCGGACCAAATGATGGATATATTGATGATCCTTTACACCATATTCCTATACCTGTTACAGCTACAAAATCATTTTTAGGCATTGCCAATAGCACCGTAGTAGATGTATTTCTTGCTTGTGATGATGGGCTAATTCGCAAACCTTTGTTTATTGTGGATGGGTTTGAGCCTTTGAAATTTAATTCTTTAAAAGCAAGTGAAGTTTTAAGAATTTTAGAGTACGATAAAACACCTAATTCAACTCAAGCAAATCCAAGAAAATTAGGAGAAGATTTAAAAGCTGAAGGCTATGATCTAATATTTGTGGATTTCAATAAACTTGATGCGGCAAAAGGGCGTGATTATGTACAGCGCAATGCTTATTTATTGGAAGCTGTCATTACAGAAATTAACAGACTAAAGCGTTTGTCAAATGTCAATAGTGTTGAGAAAAACATGATGATAAGTTTCAGCATGGGCGGTTTAGCTTGACTTTGTTAAATTAGGAATAAATTAAATATTGGTAATTCAAGATGAATTTAATTTATGTTTAGATTGAGTTGCTTTAGCCCTTTTAAATAA
>JAYTUY010000310.1:0-39931 GCA_043744275.1 Saprospiraceae bacterium | reverse complement strand
TTACACTTAGACCCCAATAGTTTTGTCCTGTTTCATTCTTTATTCAACAATTTTTAAACCATAGTAGCTTTTTTCCTAATTTAACAATGTCAAGGTATATTGTAATAGATATAGAAGCAACAAGCGAAGACGAGATTGAAAAAATGGTAGATTTAGGCGTTTTAAGAAGTGCTTTCATTGCATTAAAGCATGGACATGAAAAGATTTTTTTTAAGAAAGATATGGAAAAAGTACTTAAATTTGTGGAAACATTACCTATTCAATACGTATTCCAATCTTTTTTCAAAATGCTATTGGAGTATATGCAAAGGCGTTCTGACTTAGAAGATGCCGAATTTAACAAAATTGTTCAACAGAAATTAGAACCTGACATGGCAACAAATTTTAAAACTATTTTTGAAAATGCCGAAGAGAGGGCAGAAAAAAGAGGTGAGCAAAAAGGCATCGCCATAGGTGAACAAAAAGGTATCGCCATTGGTGAGCAAAAAGGCATCGCCATTGGTGAGCAAAAAGGCATCGCCATTGGTGAAGCTATGTCTAAAGAGATTTTAAATAAAGCCATTGCTGTTTTATTGCGTACAACCTCTTTAACAGATGCCCAAATCGCTAAAGAATTAGAAACAGAGAAGTCTGTTGTGAAAGCCATTCGCGAAGAAATGCAACTTGTTCCTTCAAAAAAGAAGAAAACAGATTAAATAATTTAGTCTTTTTATTCGCTCAAATAAAAAGAAACCCCTCAGTAAATCATGTTGATACTGAGGGGTTTTCTATTGTTGCTAAGATACAACGCTTAGAATTGGATTTTGCTAACGCTTGTCGCTTTGCCCGTTTCTACTTTCACATTTTCAACGACTTTAGTTCCGCATGGAGATTCTCCAACAACTGAAACTTTATAAGTACCAGCGTTAAGACCTTGCAAGACGAAATTGCCTAAAGATGAAGGGAAAGCGGAAGTCAAAGTGTCAGTACCTTGAATAGCATACACGACCGTTTTGCAAGTGCCAGCGGCTATTTCACCGCGAATGCTGCCGTTTTCAGCGTCTGTGAATAGGCGCAATACGGGTTTCATACGGTATTCAATGCCTTTTTTAACTTCTCTGACTGATTTAGCAGCGTCGAAATCCATCGTTACTTTGTATGAAACTCCTGCGACGAGTTTCTTTTCAAATTTTAATTTCAAACCAGATTTGTCTGAGCTACCGATAACGAGTGGAAACGTTTTGCCGTCCACTTTTACAGAATTGTTATCACCCAACAACAAGCGGATTTCTGAAATATCACCCAAAGGCAACTTTGTAGCACCTAAAACAGTGTCAATGCCATTATTGAGTTTCAAAACATCATAAACACCTTTTTTAATAGTGAGTGACTGCCAACCGCTTGCGCTTCCAGTGTCTTTATTGACGTGCACTTCTGCGCCAATAACGTCAACCAAAACTGCTTGAAAACTGGCTGGTCCATCAGTCAAGCGCAACTCTAAAGTGGCTTGTGTGTCGTTAGTAGCATCTTTGCCACATGAAAAAATAGTGAGTGAAGAAATGGTTAGGAATACAAAAAAAAGTTTTTTCATTCTAATAAAATTTGATTTAAAAATATGAGTAAATATTTTAAGTAAGTGCAATTAAGACGCCATGAAAACGCAAAACGCTCGCTGATTGTATATAATTTAAGTATTTTTTGTATCGTAAAATAAATATGCTTTTTTTTTATAAACTGTAATCAATTGTTAATGAATACTTTATAGAGTTATTTTTATCTAAAATATATTATTAATTTTTAGTTAAAAAAAGAGGCTTCATTCTGATTATTCAGAATGAAGCCTCTTTTTCATGAATACCCCCTCAGTAAAATGGTGATTTTTATCGTCTAAATCCACCTTTTTGCTGCGGCATCATCGGCATTTTACCTGTTGAAAACTGATGCATCATTTTACTCATCTGCTCAAATTGCTTGACAAATTGGTTGATGTCGTCAATCGTTTTGCCCGCCCCTTTGGCGATGCGTTTTTTACGGCTGAGGTTCATGAGTTCAGGATTTGCCCGCTCTTTCGGTGTCATGGATTGGATGATACATTCTATTTTGGTATAAGCAGAATTATCAATATCAACGTCTTTCATGGCTTTGCCTAAGCCTGGAATCATATTCAGCAACGATTTTATATCGCCCATTTTCTTGATTTGCTCCATTTGGCTAATAAAATCGTTGTAATCGAATTTGTTTTTTTTGATTTTAGCTTCAATGCGCTTCGCTTCTACCTCGTCGAATTGCTCTTGGGCGCGCTCCACGAGGGATACAATATCACCCATGCCGAGAATGCGTTGCGCCATCCGTTCAGGATAAAAAACATCGAGTGTATCGAGTTTTTCACCCATCGAAACGAATTTAATGGGCTTGCCAACGGTATATTTGATGGAAAGTGCCGCACCACCGCGCGTATCACCGTCCAATTTAGTCAACACCACACCATCGAAATTCAAGCGATCGTTGAACGCTTTGGCTGTATTCACCGCGTCTTGACCAGTCATGGAGTCCACGACGAAAAGCGTTTCGTTGGGTGAAATAGCATCTCTGACCTTCGTGATTTCATTCATCATCTCCTCATCCACAGCCAAACGACCTGCCGTATCCACAATCACCACATCACAATTTTGCTTTTTCGCTTCAACAATAGCATTCAAAGCAATCTGAACAGGGTTTTTATTCTCAATTTCTTTATAAATCGGCACATCTACTTGCCCTGCTAACACTGTCAACTGATCAATAGCCGCTGGACGATAGACATCACACGCGACTACCATTGGGCGTTTACCGCGTTTTGTCTTCAAATAATGCGCTAATTTTCCAGTAAAGGTGGTTTTACCTGAACCTTGCAAGCCTGCAACCAAAATGACTGAGGGGTTGCCTTTCAGATTAATGCCCGCGGTCTGCCCGCCCATGAGTTGGGTCAATTCATCGTTCACGATTTTAATCATCAATTCGCCTGGTCGCACGTTTTTCAAGACGTTTTCAGTGCCCAAAGCGCGGTCTTTGATTTTATCCGTAAATTCTTTAGCGATTTTATAGTTAACATCCGCTTCTACGAGGGCGCGGCGAATGTCTTTGATGGCTTGAGCGATGTTGAGTTCCGTCAGTTTATTCTCACCTTTTATTAATTTAAAGGCGGAGTCGAGTCGTTCATTTAAACTTTCAAACATGTATATGAGTTTTATATTTTTAAATTAAAAAGGAATTTTCTTTAACACTTTCCAAAAGAGTGTGCAAAGATAATTTCATTTTTAAAAAAATGGGAAATACTATTTTACTAATTTTGTTGAGATTTTATCAATCACATTTTATGACAATTGAACGTTAGGTATTTATATTTCGGAATTATATACTTTGTGGTACAAAGTTCATAACTCATTGGCTATCAACGTTCGGGAAACTTTAAAAGTTTCCCGAACGTAGCACTGTACCACAAAGTACATAATTCCGTTATATTTTATCAAAGCATTTATTCAAATATGAAAAATATTCAACGCCTTTACAACTATAAAGTTCTTAATTTGAAAATTTATACTCTCTTTTTAATCATTCTCCTCATTTCCCCTTTTGGAAATCTATTCGCTCAACTCTCAGGTCGCATTACTGATGCTAAAGGTGAGCCTTTGCCTTTTGCCAACGTTTATATCGAAGGCACTACGCGCGGGACTTCCGCTAATACTGAGGGGTATTATTCTTTGGATTTGAAAAATGGTAGCTACCGCCTTGTATTTCAATACATTGGGTATATTAAAAAAGTTGAATCCATTAATTTTAATGGTAAAATGACATTGGATATTCAACTCGAAAACTCAAATATGGAGTTATCCGAATTCGTTGTAAAATCCAATGCTGAAGATCCTGCTTACCCGATTATTCGCAAAGCGATAGAGATACGGACGACTTTCCGCGATCAAGTACCCGCTTACGCCTGCGATGTATATATAAAAGGTGTACAAAAAATAGTGGATGCGCCAAAGAAATTTATGGGACGTGACCTCGGCGATATGGGTGGCTCGCTCGACACTGTTACACGCTCAGGCATCGTGTATCTTTCTGAGACGATTTCCAAATTATTTGTAGATGGTAAAAACAAAAAAGAGGAACTTGTTTCTTCAAAAGTGAGTGGCAATGACAACGGTTTTGGCTTCAATCGAGCCACACTTTTTGATTTTAGTTTTTATGAAAATAATATTCAGATTGCTCGTCAAATTCTATCGCCGATTGCAGAAAATGCACTTGGTTATTATAAATACAGATTGATAGGCACTCTTAAAGATAAGCAGGGAAATGACGTGTATAAAATAGAAGTGATTCCCAAAAGAAAGGAAGACCCAACTTTCGCCGGTTTTATCTATATTGTTGATAATCAATGGAATATATACTCTACTGATTTGTATGTGACTGGTAAAAGCATTCAGCAACCTGTTTTGGATACGCTTTATTTAAGGCAATCTTTTGTACCCATTGATAAATCATGGCGGTTATTCTCTCAAAATGTATCGTTCAAATTGGGCATTTTAGGGCTTAAAATTAAAGGGGATTTTACAGGCGTTTATAGCAATTATAACTTGACCCCTCAGTATGAAAAGGGTTTTTTCAACAATGAAATATTCAAAGCATCGAAAGGAAAAGATGATAATTCACTGAATAAATGGGATACTTTGCGCCCCATCCCACTCACGCTCGAAGAGGGTAAAGATTACATAAAAAAAGATTCCATTCAGACCATTCGTCAATCTAAACCCTATCAAGATTCTGTATCGAGACAGCGAAATAAATTTCGAGTGCTGAATATGTTTACTGGCTATACTTACAATGATTTGTGGAATCGGCGGTCATTTACATTGGCTTCACCGCTGACAACTTTTTCATTTAATGCCGTGCAAGGAGGCAATATTAATTTATTGATGACCTACGACAAGCGATATGGCGAACGCTTTAAACCTTATCAAAAATCTTTTTCATTGACCCCCTCAGTAAATTATGGTTTTGCGGAGAAAAAACTGCGAGCGAATATCTCAAGCACCTATTTATTCAACCGTTTTAATTATGCTCAATTGACCATTGAAGGTGGGCAAAATGTCTCTCAATACAATGAACAGAACCCTGTGTCACATTTAGCTGCTGAATTGCACTCCTTGTATTTTAAAAAGCATATTTATTATATTTACGATAAAACTTATGCAAAAATCACTTATAATCAAGAAGTTATGAACGGATTGACCTTGAGTGGCGGTTTTGAATCAGCACATCGAGCACCCCTCAGTATCAACACTCAGTTTAGCATTAAAAAGAAAAATGCCATTTATAATAGCAATATACCCGTTAATGAAAATCAGCCTTTGGGTATTATTTGGAATAAAAATCAAGACATTCATATGGCAACCCTCGGCTTGACTTGGACGCCTAATCAGAAATATTCGACCTATCCCAATTTTAAAAGCATTGAAGATTCTGAGTATCCTACATTCACTTTCAAGTTTCAAAAAGCGATACCCCTCAGTAAAAATGCTGTGGATTATTCAAAATGGCATTTTAAAATATCTAAAGATGCTTTCACGATGGGCTTGATGGGCTATTCTGAAATTAATGCAGAGTTCGGCTCATTTATCAAACAAAAAAATGTACATTTCATTGATTATCAACACTTTAACGACAGTGAAATTTTGCTATCAACGCCTCTCAACTATATGCGTGGTTTTGTACAATTGCCTTATTATCAATATTCTACACCCAACGGTTATTTGATGGCTCATTGGCAGCACCATTTTGAAGGCTTCTTTTTTGATAAAATCCCTCTTATCCGAAAATTGGGCTTCAAAGAAGTTTTTCGTGCAGCTTATTTAGAAACAGAGGATTTGCATCACTATGCTGAATTTGGATTCGGTATCGACAATATCGGCTGGAGTCTTTTCCGATTTATACGGACGGATTTAAGTTGGCAGGTAAAAGATGGGGTTTTTAATAGTAAACCTAAGTTTTTGATTGGAATTAAACTTTTTAATTGATTTTTCAACACATAATTTTTTTAACACAATAGGCACATAGGTCACATAGTTTTTTCTATGTGTTGTATGTGCCTATTGTGTTAAAAAAATCATGTGTTAAATCCCCTTCTTAATCGCCATCTGACGTGTATCAGTTTTGATGACTTTCAAAAAGAAACTTTTAAAATCGTCAAAACGATTGGCTGGTAAAATGGTTTGCTTCAATGAAATAGAGCGATTCACAATCACCTTAGAGCCTTCCATGCGATAGGTCATTTTATATTGAGCAAAATCATTGGAAAGCGTGACGTTTTCAGGCACATCAGCCGTATATTTCAAGGGCAATTGAACAGCCATTTCCTCTTCTTCCAAATCATCAAGGTTAAATTTGGTCAAATCTATCGGCAAATCCCGCTTAGATGCACCCAACATTTCAATGCTCGTAATGGCATCCGACCAGGGCAATTTGAAGATGCGCATATTACCCACTTCGGTGAAAACGTCTGCTACTTTATAGTCATAACTATAAGTAACGCTATCGGTCAACTCTTTCAAATTAGAGACAATATTGAACTCACCCAAGCGAGCATTGGCGTAATCTCCAGCAACTGATTTTTCCATATTTTTACGCTGCTCTTCCACGCCCAAATCACGATACCAACTTCTAAAAGCCATAGCCGCCGAGCCTGTGCGAATGGTGCTATTTTTGACAGAAATATCGTCATCCATAATTTGAACCGATGCTTTTCTAAGCAATTTACTCAATTTTTTAGGGTTAGATTCTAAGTAAAAAGGTTGATTGCTCTTGGTTTTTTCATCAATATTCAAGGCAAATGCATCTTTATCGTTGTCTGGCAAAACGCCCATGCTGAGGTTGTCGTTGGTCAATTCCAAATACTGTTTTTTACCGTCTATATTCACGCTTGCAATGCAATGATTGAAGTCAATATTAGGTAAAACCATGTTTTGACGACCATTGTCGCGCGTACTCACAAGCACCAAATTAGCATCAATACCCGCCACTTTACACATCGAAACGAAGAGCGTACTCATGTCTTTGCAGTCGCCGATGCGGGTATTCAACACTTCCGAAGCCTTCTGCGGAATCAAGCCACTTTGACGGAAAGAGATGGAACTATAGCGGATATTTTTAACAATAAATTCATAAATATCCTTGATTTTTTCACTTGTTGTCGCTTTTTCCTTACCCCTCAGTAAATCGTTGGTTGTCTCTTGCACTTCAAAATCATCTTTCGCTTTTGTACGCGTCAAATCGGCGTACCAATTTGAAACATAATCCCAATTCGGCAACGATGAAATATGCAACACTTCTCCAATATCATCCAAAGAAGGGGCTATTTGCTCGCTCATAATTGCCGCCTTATTTTTCATTTCCCAAGTATATAATTTAAAATCTTCAACGGGCGAAATGGTCGGTTTCAAATCCGAGTTGAGCATTTTATATTCAAATTTAACTTCAGGCGAAATTAACAAACTATAGCGCGTAGTCAAATAAGGAATGCTGTATGAAAAATATTGCTTCGTCCAGAAATGCGAAGCCAAAGTGCCCCGATAATAGCTTTTCTTTTTGTAGCTAATATATATGGCGTCGCCAGGTTCTAAATTAGTGAAAACGATATTGTCGCCATTGGTTTCAGCCGTGATTTTACGATTATTAGGCTTCACGACTTCCGCTTTTTCAATCACCACCGACTCACTCGACGACGAGCCAATACTGTATTCTTTCCAACTATCCACAGCCGTGGCATCGAACATTTTAGCTGCCATTTCATATTTACTTTCCGTTACGCCACCAGGGTAAACCACCTGTTTGATGTCATCGAAAAGCACTAAAGCATGGTCATTCGGATATTTATCCCGATTGGGTGCATTCTTAATAATGGTCGCAATATCTTCCGTTTTGAAATAGTCATAAATGTCTTTTTTATTATCCAATAAACGCAATTTACTGCGTACATCAAACTCAGTAGGCGAGTATTTTAAGCAAGTTTCGTAGGCTTTTTTAGCTAAAACGGGCTTTTTCACCAATTCATAAGTGTTGCCGAGCTTCTCATAGTAGTCACCTACTGAGGGGGCAAGCTCTGTACATTTTTTATAATATTCAATGGCATCATTATACATTTCAGCATTAGAATAATTGGCTGCCAGCTTAGAATAATAGCCAATGGCATACGGATAGCGCGAAATGAGGTCTTTAAAAATATCAAAACCCTGTGATGCATTGCCCGATTTGAAATGGTGATAAGCTATTTTTTCATAAGTAGCGGCATTATAATTATTTTTCAAATATCGATTCAAAATCTTCAACGCTTCACTCTTATTATTTTTAACTTCATATTCAATGCGGTATTTCACATCCACAATTTCAGTATTATCTGGAAAAGTTTTATAAGCCGATTCAATCAACTCTAACAATTTATCAACTTCTTTTTTAGCACTGTAAAGTCTCATTCTTTTGAATAAAATATCCTCAGGGTCAGAGCCTTTATATTGCTCAATTTTTTTCAAACAGACCTCCGCTTTGTCGTAAGCCTCTGAACGCATATGCTCATCAAAAATCATATTGAGTGCCATTGGTTGATCAGGCACTAAAGTTTTGATGCGTTCCACCGTCTCACCCACGCCTGCATCATTACCATCTCTTGAAAAAACGGTAATTTGTTGATACAAAATATAAGCGCAATCAGGGGCAATTTTAAGTGCCTCTTTCAACAATTTACGAGCTTCATATAGCTTATTATTTTGAAGATAAGACTGCACAAGAGCCATGTAATTCGCCAAATCCTTAGGATTTTGCTTCATTTTTCCCTTAATATACTCTTCAGCAGCCATTGGCAACTCCGTCACCATTCTCACTGGCTCACTGGCTTTTTGATAAGGTTTTAAATCTGCACTGCTTGGA
Organism: Saprospiraceae bacterium; assembly: GCA_043744275.1. GTDB lineage: Bacteria > Bacteroidota > Bacteroidia > Chitinophagales > Saprospiraceae > JAAFJT01. The sequence goes on along the minus strand of JAYTUY010000310.1, from coordinate 30,997 downwards.
TATTCCAAAACTTTACCGTCTTTATCCGTCAATCGGCAGATGAAAGAAACGCCCCGACCTCGGCTATCGCCAATCTGTAATAAGATGCGATTCGCCCCTTTATTGAGCTGAATGGGTAGTACAAAAGCATCCGCTTTAGTCACATTTTCTTTATCTCTACTGAAAATAAGTTGGTCATTAATCCAAACTTTCAAAGAGCCATTCACGCCCAAACGCAATTGAGCAGCCGTAGCAGCAGGCGATTCTATAAAAGATTGGCTATAAAAAAGAGCACTTGATGTATAATAATGGTAGCTCAAATCCACCCAATAATCGTAGCGGATATACGGCACTTTAAACCATTTCACGTCTGCATTTTGCTTGTCCATGAAGGCTTGAGTGGCTTCAGGATGCGCTACAGGCGGAAAATTTTTATCAAAACCGCCTGCTGAAATATTTTCAAAACCACCAACAGACGACCACTCAGTAATGCCGCCAATGAGTTTGTAATATTCTTTAGCTTTTTTAAGATTATCAGCCAATTGATAATGATCGCCAATCAAATCATACGCCCATGTTTTGAGCGATACATCCGCGCGAGGGTCTTTGATGAGTGTTTCCAAATACTCCACTTGCGGTTTCGATAATTTGGTAGAGCCGCCAAAACCCAACCAAAGAGCTTGGCAAAATGGGTATGGATTGGGGCTGCTTTTGACAAAATTGTAGAAATAATCGAACGTTTTTTCCTTTGAACCACTCGCTGCTTCTACCAACGACATACCCAAACAGGCATCTGGCTTGGTTTGAGGATTAGCCATCGCTTGCTGAAAGGCTTTTTCAGCAGCTTGAAAATCATTTTTAGCGAATGCCTCCCATGCCTTGTCGATTTGAGCAAAAGATTGGATGGAAAAAAAAGAAAGAAAAAGGAGAGTGAATAAACCGGTTTTCTGATTCATGAGCAAGTAACGAAGTTTGAAAATTGATGGAATTGAGTTTTTCAGTTTTAAATTTTTTTCTCGGAATACATGATGGAATTACGTAAAAACAATAATTTTGTTATGAAATTGGGTATTATTTATAGAAAAAATATTTGTCATTTTGTTTAAATAAATAAAACGCCCCCCTCAGTATTTTGTTAATATGGATGATTGGATTTGGTTATCACTTTTTATGGGCTTATTTTTAAAACTTTTACTAAACTCTTAAATATGAAAAAAATAGTCATTTTTCCTATATTCATTACCCTTTTTTTAATCATCCTCTCGAGTGCTACCTCCTTGATGCCTTCGGCTTCACCACGCTTAGGCATGGCAGTAAAAGATGCTTTTATGAGCCATTTAGGCGCATCAATCCCGCCGAATTATAAAGAAAAACTATCCGAATATAATTTTTTTGAAGGGAAAATTAGCGACCAAAAACCGACCAATAAAGTGATGCCTTATGCGCTGAATGCACCCCTGTTTTCAGATTATGCCTATAAGCTTAGGTTTATTCAATTGCCTGATAATCAATCAGTTGTGTACAATACAGACTCTGTATTTCAATTTCCAAAAGGGACGGCTATCATCAAAACTTTTTACTATAAAAATGATGAACGCAACGATAAAAAAGGGCGTAGGCTCATAGAAACGCGCTTGCTTTTGAATGATGAAAAAAGTGGTTGGATTTCGCTCCCCTATATTTGGAACGACGAACAAACAGACGCATTTTTGGAAGTAGCTGGCGGCATCACAACCGTCATTTGGCGCGATGAAAAAGGTGGGAAAAAGACCTTAGAATATGCTGTTCCAAATATGAATCAATGCAAAGGTTGCCATGAACGCAGCGGCGTGATGACCCCAATTGGACCATCGGCACGTCAATTAAATGGTGATTTTCAATATGCCGATGGCGTTGATAATCAACTCATTAGGTGGAAAAAGGCAAATATACTGAGGGGGGCGCCTGATGATTTAAAAGTTATACCTCAATTGCCGAATTATGAAAATACCTCTGCAACTCTTGATTCAAGAGCCAAAGCATATTTGGATATTAATTGCGCTCATTGCCACAATCTGCAAGGTCCAGCTCAAACATCAGGCTTGTTTTTGGATTGGAAAACGACCGATAGCACGGCTTACGGATTCTACAAAACGCCTGTGGCAGCGGGTCGTGGCTCAGGCAATTTGCTCTTTGATATTGTGCCCGGCAGACCTCAAGAAAGTATCCTCGTATATCGCATGCAGTCGCTCGACCCAGGCGTGATGATGCCCGAAATGAGCCGCCGTCTACAACATACTGAGGGGGTACATTTGATAAAAGAATGGATAAAAGCGATGAGATAGTTGAGAGTTATGAGTTGAGAGTTATAACATCTCATCACTCATAACTCATCACTCATATCTCATAACTGTCTAATTTCTCCATTTAAATGCTTTATCACTCACGGCTCTCATTGTGCAAAGGATGCCGTCCAAATGATCATATTCATGTTGCAATAATTCAGAGAGGTCGTCTTGCATTTCCCAATTTTGAGGTTGCCAATTTTCATCTAAATATTTGATAGTCAATGCTTTATGTCTTTTTACTTTGACTAATAGATTAGGAAAACTCATGCAATCATCCCAAAGTTCAAACTTTTCATCGCTTAGGAAAGTGAATTCTGGATTGATAAAAACCACAGGTTTATCTATATTCATATAAATTAGCCGCTTCATAATGCCCAACTGAGGGGCTGCTATCGCCCGTCCAAAATTATATTTGGCTCTAATCTCTTGCATAACATTGTGCAAATCAGCCACCCATTCTGATACTAAAGGCAGCTCTGATTCTAAAACTGGATCGGCTACTTCATACAATAGCGGGTCACCTAAAAGCAATAAATCTTCTAATTTTTTCATAATTTTTTATGCAAATCTAAGATATAGATTGACATAAAAAAATCGCTTTTACACGACAAGCGGTAAAAGCGATCATAAATTTCACTACAAAACATTAAAACTTATAACCTAATGATACCTGACCAACGGCATTTTTTCCACTGCCTAATAACACTTTCGCATTATCTTTCGTCACATTCATAAAGCCTTGGTTGTACCTCAAACCAATCATCATTCTGCTAAAATTATAACTCAAACCAGCTGTTAATCCTGCATCAAATTTCTTAAAAGCATCTACAACTATTGTGTTATCCTTATAGTAAGTATAATCAGGAGTAGAAATCAAATAAGATGCAAATGGACCTACTTGAACATCAATTGAACTTAATTTGAATGCCACAGGCAATAATAAATCAACATAGTTCAAGTTCAATTTTTGATTCACTGAGGCTGGTTTGTAATTTGTACCCTGCACTGAATAACTTAATTCAGGTTGAAGAGACATAAAATCTGTTACGAGTGGTACTTCGGTAAATATACCCAAGTGAAATCCATAACGCTCACCTCTATTCGGTAAATTATCAAAAGATATATTTGAAGCATTTAAGCCACCGCGAATACCAAATTTGGTTTGGGCTTGAGATACTGAGGGAGTTAAAATCATAATGGTTAAAACCATCAAAGCTGTAAAGCTGAAATATTTAGTTTTCATAAGAATTTAAAATTTAGATTGTTAAACATTTAATTGAGAGTTGAGAGTTGAGAGTTGAGAGTTTTGAATTGAGAGTTCAACTATCAACTCAAAACTCTCAACTTTCAACTCACTGTCCTACTTCCTTTTTCGCTTCTGTTTTCATTTTATCGTTGGCATAAATCGCGATTTCTACCCGGCGATTTTGAGCGCGACTATCTTCCGTTTCATTAGAAGCAGCAGGTTGAGTTTCGCCTTTACCTTCTGCTTTTAGTCGAGCACTACTGATACCCAAAGATTTTAGGTAAGAAGTAACTGCTCCTGCCCGATTGTCTGATAAATTTTGATTAAAAGATTCAGAACCGACATTATCAGTATGACCTACAATCAATACATCTGTATCAGGATATTGATTCAAAGTTTCAGCAAACTTTTGAAGGTCTGTTTTGTTAGATTCTTTCAAGTCTGTTTTACCGAAATCAAACAACAATTGGCTATTGAAAGTCACTTTAATACCTTCACCAACGCGTTCTACCGTAGCAGTTTTACCTAATTCGTCTTCCAATTTTTTAGCTTGCTTGTCCATTTTGTTGCCGATTACAGCACCAACTGTACCGCCAACTGCTGCACCTAAAATAGCACCCAAAGCAGTGTTTTTACTTTTGTTGCCGATAATGCCGCCGATTACAGCTCCTGATGAAGCACCGATTACAGCACCTTTTTCAGTTTTATTCATCTTATCTTTCTTCTCGGTTTTCGTGCTTTTTTCAGCCGTTTGACCACTTTTTGAGCTCTTACAGCCCATAAGTAAAGCCCCTAACATCATGATAGAAAAAAATACCTTTTTCATAATAATTCTCATTTTTTAGTTTGTTATAAATTATGGATTTCATTGAGTTATAGTTTTGAATATCAACTGATGTTAAATAACTGTACCCCCTCAGTATTTAGCCCATTTTTAATAGCTTTTTTATAGTTAATCACTTGCTTTAAATGAAAAGTGGGGAATTTAAATAGTCGCTTAAAAACTCACACTGTGTATATTTTTCCCCAATGTGTATATTTTTCTATTCTTAAATCAATTATTGGGCATCTGCACATTTGGCTTCACTCTCAGGTGTTTCTATCTGAGTGTCTTCAAAAAATTCTTTTTCAACTATAAAATATGCGTACTTATTAGGCTTTATGGATGAATTATATTGCTTCACATATGCCTTAGTGAATTCTGCTCCGAAAAACAAAATAATAGATGAATAATAGACCCAAAGCAAAATCACCACCACCGAACCAGCAGCTCCATAAACTGATAAAGAAGCCGATGATTGCAGATAAAGACTCACTAACCACTCGCCTCCTATAAATAAAAAAGCAGTGAAAAGTGCACCCACCCAAGTGTCTCGCCATTTGAGTTGAGCATCGGGTAAAACCTTGAAAACGATAGCGAAAAGGCTTGTAATTGAACAAAATACGATGATAATATTGACTATTTTAAGCAGTAAAGCGTAGGCACCTATGTATTTTTCAAGTGGTTGAGTCATCAAAACCAAGGCGGCATTTATGAGTAAAGAGACTAAAAGTAGAAACCCAATAGTGACCACCATAGAGAAGGAAATCAACCGAGTGAATATGAATTTTTGAAAACCCCGCTCGGGTCTCACCCTCAATGACCATATGCGATTGATAGAATCTTGAATCTCAGCAAAGACACTCGTTGCGCCAAAAAAGAAAGTGACTATCGCCACTGCCGTTGAAAAATAGGTCTCGCCTGAGAGATGCACATTTTCAATCATGTTTTGAATTTGAGCAGCCGCCACATCGCCTACAAAATCATTGATTTGACCATATACTCGCCCTCTAATGGCATCTTGCCCAAAGAAAAAACTGCCCAATGCAATAACAATGATGAGCATTGGCGCAATAGAAAACAAGGTATAATACGATAGAGATGCTGCCATTTTGAAGGCATTATCGTCCATAAACCCTTTAAAAGTATTAAGAAGAACATGTCCAGAGTTCTGTAAATAGGTTTTAATTTTCAATCTCATTCTTATTTTTTAATAGTTTGTAATGAAATGATGAGTTTATACAAATCAATCAATAAAACATGTATGCCACCTTTTTAGTGAAGAGTGAAGAGTGAAGAGTGAAAAGTGAACAAGTGAAAAGTGAAAAGTGAAAACTTGTACCCTTCAGTATTTTTCACTTTTCACTCTTCACTTTTCACTAAAAAAAAGGGGGTGGAACGCTTATTTTATGGATGGCTGAATAGAAATGAAACTTTTCACTTACTAAACATAAAAAGTTAGCTATGACAAATCGTCTCTTTTTTAGTAGAGCATCTTATTTTTTACTTTTCTTAGTTTTATTAGGCATCGTACTGGGTTTCGCAGCCTCAGTTTTAATCCCTTTGACTTTTGCGTTTTTAATGGCATTTATAGTATTGCCCATCAATAATAAAATGGAAGACATTGGCTCTCCTCGTTGGTTGGGAGCGTTTATGGGAATTTTGTTTTTTTCTATCATATTAGGTGGTGTGATTGCTTTTTTGAGCTACGAAATCTCCAGTTTAGCAGATGATTTGCCTGCTATGAAAGCAAAACTATCCGTTAAATTCTTAGATGGTCAAAAATATATTAGAGAAAGTTTTGGTATAACTATTCGCGAGCAAAATACTTGGCTCGATAAACAATTAAAAGAAACCAACAATTCAGCGGGCGAATATTTGATGGGTTTCTTCGCCAGCACAACCAATTTTATTACAAATTTGGTTCTCATTCCTATTTTGGCTTTTTTCCTATTAATTTATAGAGATAGATTTAAAACATTTGTCAAACTTGCAGATGAAAAATGTCATTCAAAAACTTGCTATATTATTTCGCAAGCGAGTAAAGTATCGCAGCAATATTTGAGGGGCGTCGGAATTGATATTTTTATTTTAGCTGTGTTAAATGCTATCGGATTTTGGATGTTAGGCTTACAATATGCCATTTTATTTGCTGTCATAGCAGCCATTTTAAATATAGTACCTTATATAGGTGTACTTGTGGGAAGTATTTTTCCAATAGCAATGGCTTTGATTACAAAAGATAGCGTATGGTATGCCATGGGAGCATTGGGCGTATGTGTAATTGTTCAATTTTTAGATAATAATTTTATTGGACCCAAAGTCATTGGCGCCAGTGTAAGCATCAATCCATTGGTTTCTACAGTGGCGTTGTTGATTGGATCATTGATATGGGGTACGGCAGGGATGATTTTAGCGATGCCTTTAGCAGGTATGTTGAAAGTAGTTTTTGATAATATTCCTTGTTTGCAACCTTACGGATTTTTAATGGGAGAAGAAAAGGATTTCAAACACCGTCCTTTGACTTTTAGCCGCAATTTATTACCTAATTTCAAGTTCCTTCCTGCTACAAAAGTAAAGAATCCAAAGAGCGAGAACTTCACAAAAGTTTAATGTGTACAAAAATCCCCATATTTCCCCAAACAAATATCTCAACATTTCACAGTTTTCATTATGAGGTATTTTTTGAGATTTAATTTAAACAAATTATTCATAATAATGATTGTAATTTGTTAATAATTTTATATAAAACATTGATAATCAAATGTTTATAAGAAAAATATTAGAAATACTGAGGGGTTAACATTTTGATAAAAAAATGAATATAAATTTCAGGAATGCTTTTTTATTAAATATAATTGTCTTACAAATATCTAATAAATATAAATTTTTAATCAAATAATAGAATAAAAACCATTTGCAATGAAAAAAGTAATCACTTCACTGACCTTCACTTTAATCGTTTTTACAGCGATGGCGCAACTTAATTATTCTTCACATACACAGCGTGGCAATTTCGTTATTGGTTCGCGCGTAGGTTTTTCAACAGCCAAATCCTCTGTAGATGTTCAATCTACAACAGGCTCAATTAAAGGCGACGGCGGTAGTTCTGTTCAATTCAATTTATCGCCAGGCATCGGTTATTTCTTTTTGGATAATTTCGTGCTGGGTATCAGCATGGATTGGCTCACTACAAATAGCAGCACAGGCGTAGATTTAAACGGAGGTAACACAAACCCGCAGGAAACGAATAATAATAATCTCCTTTTCGGACCATTTGTTCGCTTTTTTATTCCAGTTGAAGATGACAAAGCTTTTTTTATTGGTTCATCTGTCGGATTTGGTAATTCAAAAAATCAATATATTGCTGATGGCAAAACTCAATCTATTAATAATAATTTGTTATCAATATCGGTAGGTCCTGGTTTTACCATTTATTCAAAAAATGGTTTGGCACTTGAAGCTATAGCAAAATATAATTTTGCCAGAAGCCAAAGCGAAATCGATGTACAAAGCATCAAAAGAATTTCAAAAACATGGACTAACGCTGTGGATTTTTCAGTCGGTCTACAATATTATTTCGGCGGTGTTAGATCAACCGCAGCCGTTAACAATGGTAACAATCAAGGATTTATCATCAAATAAGGTGAATTATGATTTAATTTATCCTTAACACTATTAAAAACAAACAACTACAACAAATTACAATTAGATTTCCTTTTTAGAATCCGAGAGCCTAAAGCTTTTGGATTTTTTTTTGTTTTTACAATAAACCGCTTTGTTGTTACCCCCCTCAGTAAAATTCAAAAAACGTTCATAATAAATGCTTATTTTGAAGATAGAGTTTCTTTTTAATGTACATTTGTCGTCTAAATTCATACAAATCTGTTTAAAATTCATTCAAATTATGTTAGATTTTTCTCAAACCAATATAGTGCGCCTTGCCATCACGTGGTCGGGCAATAAAGAACTGAACGAAGGCATAGTCGTGCCGAAATCCACTTTGATAACGGTGAATGATTATGCACATCAGGTCTTACTTTCTACATTTTTCAAGCCTTTTGAAAAGATTGAAGAATTTTTTTATTTCTTTAATGATGAAGATTTGAGCAATAATGCGGTTTATCAATCGTGCATGACCATTTTTGAAAACCCTGAAACCCTCTCAGAACAAGCGGCGATTTTGACCCAACGCCTCTACGATTATTCAACGAATTCAAAACTCACAGGCGGCGAATTCTTTCTCGGTTTGTTTGAAAATGTAGAATTGCAAGGCGAAGTTGTGCCAGCGATTGGTATTTTTAAAATCGTCCATAAAGATTCATTTTTGAAGGTAGAACGCACCGTCGAATCCTTCGCCCTGCAAGTAGGCGAGGGCATCGCGACAGGTAAATTGGCATTGGCTGCCTTGATTTTTGGCGTAGATGAAGCGGAAGGCTATCGCGTGATGGCGTTGGATTCCATCTCTAAAAAGAGCGACCCGACTTCTGTTTGGATCAATCAATTCCTTCAAATCAAGCCGATAGAAGATGGTTATTTCAATACCAGACATTATATGGCAGTTGCGAGCGATTTTATTACTCAAAAAGCTGCGCCTAAATTTGGTTTGGACAAGACGGATAAAATTGATTTGCTCAATCGCTCATCCTATTATTTTAAAGAAAATGATAATTTTGAAATAGATGATTTCGCTAACACGCTTTTCCCTGACGCCGAGCAGCAAGAAGCTTTCAAGGAATTTAAAGAAGAATATGCTAAAGAATCCGATATTCCGTTGGCTGACCAATTCGATATAAGCAAGCAAGCTGTGCGTAAATCGGGCAAAGTGTTCAAAAGCGTCATCAAATTAGATACAAATTTTAGCATTTATGTACACGGGCGGCGCGACTTGATTGAGCGCGGTTTTGATGAAGAAAAAGGCAAGCCGTTTTATAAAATGTACTTTGAACAAGAGGAGTAAATTTTGTTTTAAAACTAAAAATCAAAAAGCGACCCCCTCAGTAAGGAGTCGCTTTTTTTATGAAAAATACTAAAATTCAACATTGTTTAAGAGAAATATTATGGATAAAACCCAGCAAGCATCATTTCATTACGTTCCTCAACATTATTAGGCTGATTAAGTTCTAATAACTTTATAGTGGCTTCGCCTATTAATGTGAGTGGAATTAATAGACCATTTTTAGTTTCAAAATGCTCAAACCAATCTTGAGTTCTTGGATTAAATAAGGGAATTAAAGAACTATTTAAATCAATTTTCTTGTTGTACGAGAAATATAAACACTCATTGGTTATTCAACTTTTGAAGTGCTTTAGCTTTAGCTACTCTAACAATATGCTCTACTGTCATATATCTTTCCATTTCTGCATTTTCTTCTGTAGTTAATCCTATGGTTTTATTTTTTTCTAATAATTCATTTACCCTTGTTTGGGCTTTAGGCGACGCTTTATATGCTAATACCCGACGTGGTGAGAGACTTGCGAGAAAATAGGCAAGTTCATCATAGACAGAATTATATTCAATTACCATTGATTTTATTTTTTACAAAAATAAACTTTTTTTCTAAAAAAATGAAATATAAGTATGGCTCCCTCAGTAGAGAGTCGCTTTTTTATGAAATCCTACTCCAAACACGTCGCTCTTTTGCTTCCAATTCTAAATAATTTTTCAAACGCTCGTTCTCGGGTTTTTCCAATTTAGGGTCAGAATCGAGTATTTCTATAGCTGTGTGGCGAGCAGCTTGCAGGATTTTGCCATCTTTAGCCAAGTCGGCAATATGCAGATTAAGAATACCACTTTGAGCAGTGCCTTCAATATCGCCCGGACCCCTCAGTTTCAAGTCTGCTTCTGCTATTTCAAAGCCATCGGTCGTGCGGCACATGGTTTGGATGCGCTCTTTGGCATCAGCCGATAGTTTAAAACTGGACATCAAAATACAATACGATTGATCGCCGCCACGCCCCACGCGACCCCTCAGTTGGTGCAGCTGCGAAAGCCCAAACCTCTCAGCATGTTCAATGACCATGACAGAGGCGTTCGGCACGTTGACTCCCACTTCAATGACCGTTGTGGCGACCATTATTTGGGTTTCATGCTTGATAAACCGCTGCATTTCAAAATCTTTATCCTTCGATGGCATTTTTCCATGCACTATGGATATTTGATACTGAGGGGTCGGAAAGTCTCGACTCAAAGACTCAAAACCTTCCATCAGGTTCAATAAATCCAATTTTTCAGACTCTTCAATTAAGGGATATACGACATATATTTGTCTGCCTTTTGCTATTTCCTCTCGCATAAAACCGATGACTCGCAAGCGATGATTGTCCGTTTTATGTTGCGTTTGAATGGGTTTGCGACCTGCTGGAAGTTCATCAATAACCGATACATCGAGGTCACCATAAAGCGTCATGGCGAGCGTGCGAGGAATGGGCGTAGCAGACATCACGAGCACATGAGGTGGATAAGGCTTGGATTTATGCCATAATTTACCCCGTTGTTCCACGCCAAAACGATGTTGTTCATCTGTAATCGCCAAGCCTAAATTATGGAACACCACCCAATCTTCAAACATGGCATGAGTGCCAATGAGTATTTGTATTTCGTTGTCTTTCAATTGTTTAAGCAATTTTTCTCTACTTTTACCTTTAATCGAACCACTTAAAAACCCAATGCCAATACCCAGTTGTTCGCAATAAGTAGAGATGCCATCGAAGTGCTGCCGAGCCAATATTTCGGTAGGAGCCATCATAGCCGCTTGGTAGCCATTGTCGAGGGCAATGAGCATGGACATAAATGCGACCACCGTTTTACCAGAGCCGACGTCACCTTGCAGCAAACGATTCATCTGAGCACCTGCACCCAAATCGCTCCGAATTTCCTTAATGACTCGCTTTTGAGCATTTGTCAGACTGAAAGGTAAAATGTCTTTGAAAAAAGTATTAAAATAATCGCCTATCTTTTCAAAAACATGCCCCCTAATAGTGCCTTTGCGAACTTGTTTTGCCTGCAATAATTTGAGTTGAAGAAAAAATAACTCATCAAATTTCAACCGATTGCGCGCCCAATCCAATTCACGCTGGCTTTCGGGCGTATGGATGGCTATGAGTGCTTGATACTGAGGGGGTAGCTTGTATTTTTCAGTAATATAATCAGGTAGATTTTCAGTAATATCCGTTGGTTTGAGCTTCTCTAACAGCGTTTTAATGATTTTTCGCTGCCCTTTGGCGTCCAAATTTTTAGCATCGAGCTTGGCAGTTGATGGATAAACAGGGTCGAAAGTAGGGGCTTTTTCTAATTTTTCAGGCGTAGCCAATTCCATTTCAGGATGCGGAAAACTCACTCTTCCGCCATACCAATTCACCCGACCATAAGCAATATATTCGCCGCCTACACTCAAAGATTTTTCCAAAAAATGAATCATTTGAAACCAAACCAATTCAATACTGCCCGATTCATCTCGAAAAGTGCCGACCAAACGCTTGGCTCTACCTTCGCCTTTCACCTCCAAACGGCGCAAAATGCCTTTGAGTTGAACCGCATCCGACTCTTCAGTAATATCAGAAATTTTATGAAAACGCGTTTTATCAATGTATCGAAACGGGAAATGATAAAGCAAATCACGGAAAGTAAAAATCCGCAACTCTTTTTTCAGCATATCGGCTTTCAAGGGACCGACGCCATGTAGATATTCAATAGCTGTATCGAGAAGATTATTCATTGAGGGCAAAAATAAAACATTCTGTTTTATTTCAAAATTTTGATGGTTAAAATTAACTTGAATAAAGGATTGTGCATCACATTTTTTTTTTCTATAACTTTGTCATATAAGCTTTAACAACTTTTTTTTAAATCAAAAATCAATCAACTATGAAAATTTTGAAATTTTTAATTTTGATGGCTATATATATGTGTAGCCATGTTTCTTATGCGCAAAATTGTGCAGAATCTTTTTACACATCTAAACAAGGCACTCTATTAAGCTTTGAAAATTACGATGATAAAAATAAATTACAATCCTCTCAGACCCAAACGATGACATCTTTTAAAAGCACAACAGGCGGTTTTGAAGCCGTCATGTCGGTTGTAATGAAAGATAAAAAAGATAAAGTCATTGTTGACAATAGAAACTTCAATGTCCAATGTAATAATGGTGTATTTACAATGGATTTATCGTCTTTTTATGGTGGAGAAATAAACTCAGCGAAAGATATGCAAATGGAGGTGAGTGGCGAGGGCGTATCTTATCCTTCAAATTTGGCTGTTGGGCAGAATTTAACGAGTGGAGAAAATGAAATAAAAATGAAAAGCGGCAATATGACATTGATGACATTGAGGTTTAAAGAAATCAACAGAACCGTAGAGAAAAAAGAGAGTATCACAACCCCAGCAGGCACTTTTGAATGCTATAAAATTACGTCAGAATCAGAGATAAAAATACTTTTCAAACGGACCATCAAATCGGCTGTTTGGATATCAAAAGGTGTCGGAATAGTTCGTACAGAGACGTATAATAAAAAAGGCGAGGTAGAAGGCTATATGATTTTGACAAAAATTGAGAAGTAATTAATAATTATTGCCATAAAAAAACGGCACAACTAATTGATTCTCAATTAATTATGCCGTTTTAATGTGGCGGAGGCAGGACTCGAACCTACGACCTTTGGGTTATGAGCCCAACGAGCTACCAACTGCTCCACTCCGCGATTTCGTGCCGCAAAGGTAGTAAGCCTTTCTGCTATTCCTAATAATTTGATAACTTTTTTTAAAATAAATTTATGAAGCTTTTAAGATGTAGTAAATTATGCAGCCCTAAAATGCAAAAGCCGAGCGATATAAATCACTCGGCTTTTTTGGTACCCGCGACTGGATTCGAACCAGCACACCCTTACGAGCACTACCCCCTCAAAGTAGCATGTCTACCAATTTCACCACACGGGCTTTTTTAAGGCGATGCAAAGATACGAGTGTTTTTTGAATATTTTCCATTGATTCAATTAATTCAGTTTATTTTTTTTTAATGAAAAACATAAGTAAATCTGTCACAATCTTATTTTAAATGGTCATTTTAGTTTATCATTAGTCATTAAAATATTAGGTTTAAACGCTATTAAAAGCCATTTAGTCAATTCATTTAGTCGAAAAATGGCGTAAATAATTGAAAATCAAAGATTTACATTGTCACAGATATTTTAAAGATAAATTTTAAAATATTTGTTTTTATAAAATTTGATTCTATCTTTGATTAACGATTTAAAATTATTTCATAACCAGAGTCTGATTCACACAGCATTATCTAAAACGAGAAAAACCCATGCAGCATTTCAACATTATCCTATTCATCTTAGGAGGCTTTTTTGTTATTATTTCAACTATCAAGCCTCAGTCATCAAAAAATGTTAATATTTCGGATTTACGGTCTGATTCTTTTAAAGATTAATCTTCGGATTCCTTTGAAAAATCATCATCGTCTGGAATCGTTAACCAAAAATTGTTCACGCCTTCACCCTGTATTATTTTTATTTGTTGCATATTTAGCAATTCAAGTAGAGCTAAAAAAGTTACGATGGCGTGAATACGGTTTTCCAACCCACCGAATATGAGCATGAAATCTGATTTTACTCCCCTTTTTAGTTTAGAAAATAGATAGTCTCGCTGACCTTCAATGGTAAAGCTATACGTGTACACATGGTGTATCGGTCGGTTTTTCTCTTCCTCAAAGTTGCGGACGAGCCGTTCAAAAACACGCAATAGTTTGAACAATGTAACGTCTTCTAACTCACTATCTACAAGAGCTTTGACGGCAATATCTTTCAATTCACGAGAGATATTGCCTCGCTCTTCGCGCATAGAGCGGTCTTCTTCGAGCTTTCGTAGTTCGTCGAGAACACTTTTATAGCGCTTGTACTCCAACAACCTACTGACGAGTTCGTCGCGCGGGTCTATCTCATTACCTTCTTCATCCACCGGTTTGCGTGGTATGAGCATTTTTGCTTTTATCCGCATCAGAGTCGCCGCTACAACAATAAATTCACTCGCCAAATCTATATTCATCTGCTCAGCTTGATGAATAAATTGCAAAAAATCATTAGTGATTTTAGCAATAGGAATATCATAAATATCCAATTCGTCGCGCTCTATAAAGAACAACAACAAGTCAAATGGACCTTCGAATTTATCGAGATGAATGGTAAAACCTTCGTTTTTTATCACTGTTTTGTCATGATTTCGTTGATGATATGGGTTTTAAAATCGTTTTCACTTGGGCGGCGTAAATTTCGCTTTTTTCTCTAACTTTGCAGCATGGAATTTTTAATACAACATATAGAAGCCCTTATTTTTTCAACGGAACATCCCATCACTATCGCTGAAATGAAGTCCGTTTTGAATGCTGCATTTGAAACCGAGTTCGCGGATGATGATATACTGAGGGGTATCGAAGAATTGAAAAACCGATACATTGAGCCTCAATTTTCTTTCGAAATTGTCGAAATTGCTGGTGGTTTTCAGTTTTTGACGAAGCCGATTTATCATAATTCAGTGGGTACTTATTTAAGGCAAACTATCCGCAAACGCCTTTCGCAAGCAGCCCTCGAAACTCTGTCTATTGTCGCTTATAAACAGCCTGTTTCAAAAACTGAATTGGAACAAATAAGAGGCGTGAGCTGCGATTATGCTATTCAGAAATTATTGGAAAAAGAATTGGTCGAAATTCAAGGGCGGAGTGATGCGCCTGGTCGCCCACTCGTATATGGAACGAGCGAAAAATTTATGGATTATTTTGGCATTAAATCCTTAAAGGATTTACCAAAACCGAAAGATTTTAAGGATGTTGAAAATGCCATCGGTGAAAATTCGACGATGGAAACTATTGCTGGATAGCACTTTAATTATTTGTAAAATATTGATAATCAATTATTTATAAAGTCTAATTGATTTAATTCAATTGTTTTAACTTTTGTTTTTAAACTTACCCCCTCAGTATTTTGTTGAAAAGTTTGCTTAAATGAGGAACTGGAGTTTCGATTTATATAAAATGCGGAATTGGAGTTCCGCGCTACATTAAAAATGAATATTACAGAACAACCATTGGTCAATAGAGTAGCTGAAAGCGGTTTGATAACCCTTAATTTGGAAGATTTTTTCCCAAAGGAAGACATCGCTGTTTTTGATATTAAGGATTACCTTTTCATGGGTTTGATTCTTAAAGAAAAGGATTTTCGCGAGGCTTGCAAAGTCCATGATTGGATTCAATATGAAGGTAAGCATCTTATTATTGATTGCACTGCAGATGCTATCGTTCCTGTATGGGCTTACATGCTCGTGACGGTAAATGCATCGCCTTATGCAAAGGAAATTTTTCAAGGAGATATTGAAAATTTTTATAAAGCATTCTACGCTAAAAAATTAGACTCATTCAATGCTGCCGAATATGAGGGCAAGCGTGTAGTGATAAAAGGTTGCTCAGATAAACCTGTTCCGCCTGCTGCGTATGTGGAGTTGACTCATAAATTGCAACCTTTCGCCCAAAGCATTATGTATGGCGAACCATGCTCAACAGTGCCTATTTTCAAGCGACCAAGAGTGAAAAGTGAAGTTCCTAATTCCTAATTCCTAATTCCTAATTTTTTAAGCTAAATCAGCAAAGTAACTTTCCGTTTTTCTAAAAAAATAAATGCCAAATAATAGGATGATGGAGGCTGTTAAAAATTGAAGAGATAAATTACTGGCATCAATTCCCTCACTTTTTTGAACTTGCTGCACATCAAAAATGCTCCTCACCAAATCTATAGCACCCGCTATCGGATTGTATAGCATTATTTTTTGAATCAATGAATTACTGAATGTTTTTGAAGAATAAAGAATAGGATTAACGAACAAAAGAAATTGTATGAAGAATGGTAAAGCATATTGAAAATCACGGTATTTGACATTGAGTGCTGCTAAAAATGTTCCTAAGCCAAAGGTCGTCATTACGGTGAGTAAAATACTGAGGGGTAAGAAAACGATGAGTTTTAAGATGGAAAATGGAATTTGATAATAAAAGATAAGACCCATAAATACAACAAATGCAAATAGAAAATCAAATAAAGCCGTCAGAATAGACGACATGGGTATAATAAGGCGTGGAAAGTAGATTTTTTTGATAATATTAGCATTTGAGACCATGCTATTCGCTGCATTTTGTAACCCATTTGAAAAAATATTCCATATCATCAATCCTGAAAATGCGAAAATTGGGTATGGTAGCCCATCCGATTTTACATCCAATCCACGACTGAAAATGAGGGTGAAAATGAGCATCATACTGAGGGGTTGCATGATTGCCCAAAGCACGCCCAATGCAGCTTGTTTGTAGCGGACTTTTATATCGCGCCAAGTAAAAAAATAAAAAAGCTCCCGATATTGCCACAGCTCTCGAACACCAAGCGTGAATTGACTGCGCGGTTTTATTTCAAATTCCATATAACACTAATGTACCAAAGTGAAAATTTCATCTCTAATTTCTAATTTTAAAGGCGAATCCAAGTAGTGATTGCGCGCATCATACAGTTTTTTTAAGGCATCAACCCGATTGACAGATAAAGCCCAAGCCCTTTTAGTATTGCCATTATAAGGATAAGTGAGGGTGGTTTTCCTAATTTCCATAAATTTCCGAAGCCATGTCCTTTCCTTCACACCCTCAGCGGGTGTGCCATAAACGGCTTTGGTTGTAGCTGCTATCATGGCTCGAACACCATCCGGATCGTCGCCATCCCCATGTTGAATGCAAGCGTCGTAGATATTCAAGAGACTCAAAGGGTATCTTAAACCCAATTTTTGAGCGTGTTTTACAGCGGGTAGAAAGTAGAAATCTTCAACAACCTCATCTTGAATATTCCTAAATTTATAATCTTTGGCTGCTTTCACCCACTCTTTGGTCAAACCAGATAACTTAACAGTCGATGAATCATGTTTCCCACAAACCACTTTTAATTCTGGAATAAAAGACACAAGACTGTTGTTGGGCACTTTTAATGAATACCGATTAACTACTTCGAGCAAGTCGCAAGTTGCGGTAGTGAATCCAGCTCGTCCAGCCGTATAGCCCCGACCGTCATTGATGTTTCCGATGAAATCGTAGTGAATAACAGGGTCATGGTTTTCAAAGACGCTGATAATTTGGTCAGCAATATCGCGCTGTTCATCATTAAAATTGAGTTCGTAAAAGTCGTGATTTTGTTCTTTATTACAGTTGCTACTTGAAATAATAAAGAAAATGAGGCAAATGTAGGTTAAATTTTTTTTCATAGTAGTTAATAATAAATGGGTAGTTAAAAATAAGGGTTCTTAAAATGAATTAACAGACGCAAAAGTAAATTATTGTGAAGAGTA
This sequence comes from Saprospiraceae bacterium, assembly GCA_043744275.1. Taxonomy (GTDB): domain Bacteria; phylum Bacteroidota; class Bacteroidia; order Chitinophagales; family Saprospiraceae; genus JAAFJT01. Next base: position 13,253 of record JAYTUY010000310.1, on the reverse strand, counting down.
AACAAAATGTCTAAAATGTTAATGTTATAAGATAATATGTTTAAATTGTGTTTTTAAAACATTACCAATTTTAAGTTAAATTGTCCATAATTTTCCTATCAGTTTTCATGTGTTCTTAGAAAAACTGAGAATACTGAGGGGTATATTTTAAAAAAAAACAGAATGATTTCACAAATAAATTAAAAAATCTTAAAAAAGTATTACTTTTGATTGTTTCTTTTAGATCCAATTAAAATCACCAGATCTAATTGAAAACGATTAAAATCTATGTCTAATTACGAAAAAACGGCGACTTATCTATCTGATGATGCGCTATTGCAACTCTTAGTACAAGGAGATAATAGCGGCTATGCCATGCTCTATGACCGTTTCGGTGCTATGATTTATGGCGTTATCAAGCGTATCGTAATAATAGAGGAGGACGCTGAAAATCTACTACAAGATTGTTTTGTGAAAATTTGGCGCAATGCCGACCAGTACGATGCCAGCAAAGGAAAGTTAGCTACTTGGTTGATTAATATAGCCCGCAATACAGCTATCGATTTTACGCGTTCAAAAGTTTTTTCACAACGTCAAAAAAACCAGAGTCTTGATATTCTCGTAAATCCTTCCATTGACATAGGTGGCTCAACGACGGTGACTGATACGATAGGGCTTCGTCGAATGGTGGAGAATCTGACGCCTCGATGCCGCGAAGTGATAGAGTGGATGTATTTTGAAGGCTATACACAACAGGAAATTTCAGAAAATTTTGGATTGCCGTTGGGTACAGTCAAAACGCGTGCTCGAATCGGGTTGCTTGAGTTGAGGAAATATTTTGACTTGTAAGCATTTTAAAATTTACAGACTAAAATTTCATTGTTTTGAAAAATAGATTTAACATATCACATGATTTACTACACAATATCCTCAAAAAAGATGATGTTATGAATCCTTCATTGAAAGATATTGAGGAATCAGAAGAGGCATTGATAGCTTATGCCCGTATGCATGCAGTAGCTCCCCCCCTCAGTATGCGAGATAAAATACTGGGTAAAATCCAAAAAATAAGTGATCAACAAGCCAATCGGCACTCATTTACTTTAGAAAATGCTCCATTGCTTAATCCTGATTCTAATTGGCTGGATTGGGTAGAGGCAGTAAAAGGCATCATGCCACCCGATGATTTTGAAGCAGTGCATTTGCATACTTTCCGAAATGATGACGTTGCTGAAATGCATTTAGCTTGGGTAAAAGAAGAAGTGCCTGAAGAAGTGCACCACGATGTGCTTGAAAGTTTTATACTACTCGAAGGTACATGCGAATGCCATATCGTGAATGAGGATGGCTCTCAACGCATCGTCAGAATGAGAGAAGGCGATTATATTTCTTTCAAAATCGGCGAAGTTCATGATATTCAAATTACCTCTGCTGAACCCGCCAAAGCTATTTTGCAATGGTTGAAAATAGCTGCATAATTCTATCAAAATGTTTATTTTATAACAATCTAAATCACTCGTAAAAATGACGATTGAACAGCTGGGCGGTCTTAAAGATCGGCTCTTGGCATTAAGGAGGTATCTTTGACGTCGATAATGCCAAACGCGAAGTCGAAGACCTGAAAATAAAAGCCGGCGATCCCGACTTTTGGAATGATGCTGCCAGAGCACAAGAAACTATGAAAAAAATGCGGACGATAGAAAAACACGTCGTCGATTTTAACCTCATTCAAAATAAAGTGGATGATGCCGAACTGGAGTTGGAGCTTTTTAGAGAAGGCGAATCCTCGGAAGAAGACACTGATAATGCTTATAAATCTGCCGTCGAACTCATCGAAAGTGTAGAATTTAAGACCACCTTAAACAAACCTGAAGACGCTCTCAATTGCATATTTGAAATAAATGCAGGAGCAGGTGGCACTGAGGCATGTGATTGGACGTCCATTTTGATGCGTATGTATGTGATGTGGGCAGAAAAAAATGGCTACAAAGTCAGTGAACTCAATAGCGTTGATGGCGATTCTGCTGGCTTGCGTTCGGTGGAATTATCCATCGAAGGCGAACAGGCTTACGGCATGTTGAAAGGTGAAAATGGCGTACATCGCCTTGTGCGTGTAAGCCCGTTCAATGCTCAAGGTAAGCGTATGACATCATTTGCATCGGTGTTTGCACATCCGATGGTGGACGATACCATTGAAATTAATATCAATCCTGCTGATTTGAGTTGGGATGTTTTCCGAGCATCAGGTGCAGGTGGGCAGCACGTCAATAGAACTGAGTCGGCTGTGCGTGTTCGACATCTTCCTTCGGGTATCGTTTGCGAATGCCAGCAAGACCGTTCGCAGATTAATAACCGAAATACAGCTTTGAAAATGTTGAAATCCAAGCTCTATGAGCGTGAGTTACAACGCCAAATGGAGGAGCGTGATAGTGTAGAAGCCCAAAAAACGAAAAATGAATGGGGCAGTCAAATCCGCAGCTATGTGCTCGATGATCGTCGAGTGAAAGACCATAGAACGGGTCATACTTCAAATCAAACAGATGCTGTATTAGATGGTGATATTACGCCATTTTTGAAAGCCTATTTGATGAATAAAACAGCGGTTGCTTCGGCTGATGATGACGAGATGTAATTATGATGTCGGATTTGGGATGTCTGACGTCGGCACGAGTCAACCGAAATCCGACATCACAAATCCGAAATCGAAGACCCCTCAGTAAAAAAGCCGTTTTTCTATGATTTTCATAGTAAAACGGCTTTTTTTATATAAAAATGCTGTTATTTTTTAGTTTTATTAGATTCTGAATTTTGAGTAGAATCTTGTTGAATTTTTACAATAATATCTTTCACTTCTGATATTGACAATCCAGTCAAGTCAGCCAAGTCTTCAACAGAATAGCCTTTAGCCAAACCTCGTTTGATGACGTAGGTATCATTTTCTAATTTACCTTCTAATTTACCTTCTAATTTAATTCTTGAATACGTTGTCATATTATCGTCTTTTAATTGTGAAGGAAGTTCATCCACTAAATCCGTCAGGATTTGCTTGGTGATATCAGAATTATGATACAAATATAAGAGTATTTGGTTTGAAAAATCTTTTAAATGTGGATTTTGAAAGTAAAACTTGAAAAATTCTTTGAAGTTTTCAGTAATAAAATGGGTGTCATGTGTGTATTTATATGCTAAAAACAAAGCCCTTAATACACTTGAATCGTTTAGATCGAAAATGACATTATCACCTATTTTTTTTATACCAGTCAATAAATAATCAAAGTGCGGTATAAACCGACGTAATTCTTCAGGCAAATCAGGAAAATATTTAAAAAATGGTTTAGGCTTAAATACGCCTTGACCTTGAAAGACCACTATCGGTATTATTATCGTAAAAGGTCGCTTATCTTGTAAATCGCTGCGCCAAATGGCAATCATGTATTCAAGCAACTGAATATACAAAGACCGATTGATACTTTTTTTATGCTCGAAAAGTAAAATCAAGCGGGTATCTCGTCCTTTAAGTTTGGTTTTATAAACCACATCGGAGTAATATTCATCTAAAGCCGATGAAATATAATTAGTCCTATCCAATTCTAATGCATCAAAGTCAAGGAGGGCTGCCAAATCTTTTGGGAAGAAATTTAGCAAAAAATCAATAACTGTTTGTTTGATTTGAAAGGCTGTTTTGAACAGCTTATCGTGGCTGTGATGAAGATTCTCGTTTTGTTTTTTCATAGTGTCGTGAAAATACGAAAGCTTTTTTTACTGCACAAATATTTCTTTTTATGAAATCAGTCGCTTCCTTCTTTCTCACTCCACCTATAACTTTTCAAATCAAACCCTGCCAAATCTAAAACGCGGTCAATCACCGTAGCCGCCAATTCTTCAAAAGTTTTAGGTTTGCTATAAAAACTTGGCGTAGCTGGGCAGATGATGCCGCCTGCTTCTGTGAGCGTTTTCATGTTGTTGATATGGATAATACTGAGGGGGGTATCGCGCGGGACTAAAATCAAGCGGCGGCGTTCTTTCAAAATCACATCGGCTGCTCGCGTGACCAAATCGTTGGAAACGCCTGTAGCGATACGAGCCATCAAGCCCATTGAGCAAGGGCAGACTATCATCGTTTCGTACTTTGCAGAGCCACTGGCGAAGGGTGACATGAAATTCATTTTTTCATAAAATTTAAAATGCTTTGGCAACCACCCCTCAGTATGGAACGGTTTTTCTAACTCATATTCCCAATTGTACTTTGCATTATCGCTCATGACGATACCGACGGCTTCAATTTGCTCTTGCAAACCAACCAATTTATCCAATAACACTTTGGCATAAATAGAGCCGCTGGAGCCGCCAACTGCTACAATTATTTTCTTTTTTGACATAAAACGTTTTTTTAATGAAATTTTAACGCATTAAAACGGGGTCATGTTTGCAAAATTGATGTTTTTCAACGAATTTTGAACTTCTTTCTATTTAAAATAAAAAATTAATAAAATAAAATATTCATCATGAAAAAAATATTTCTACCTGCCCTGCTTTTAATGGCTGGAGCGTTAGCGATTTCAGCTTTTACTTTTCAACAAAAAGAAGTAGCAAAGCCTGCGGTCAAAGTGAATTGGCTGACGTGGCAAGAGGCTGCTGAATTGAACAAAAAAGTGCCTAAAAAGATTTTGGTCGATGTCTTTACTGAGTGGTGTGGCTGGTGCAAAGTGATGGATAGAGAAACTTTTACGGATGAAAAAGTAGCTGAATATCTCTCTAAAAACTTCTACTGCGTCAAACTCGATGCTGAAATGAAAGAAACAATTGATTTCAACGGTCATAAATTTGAATATGTTGCCAATCAAGGTCGAAATGGCGTTCATACACTGGCTTACTCGCTTTTGGATGGCAATATGGGCTACCCGTCTATTGTTTACCTAACGCCTACTTACGAGCGTATTGTCATTTCTCCAGGTTATAAAAAACCAGATCAATTGATGGCTGAATTGAAATATTCGTCTGATGAATTGTATAAAACCAAGAAATGGGATGAATATATGGCTGAATATCAAAAGACAGCAGGTGGAAAATGATGAGTTATGAATGATAAATGATGAATATTTTTTATAAATTATTATTCATTTCTTTATCTTAAAAAAAAGACGAAGCGACTTAAATCGTTTCGTCTTTTTTTTATATAATTGTCTCAAATTCTTCTTCATCAATAGGTAAAATACGATTCATTGCTTCGTATTTTAATTGGTACATATCCCTCAGTATTTCTTCATTTTTTTGTATAAATGCTTCATCTACAATCTTTTGTATATCTTCAAAAGTTTGCAAGCGTTCGTCGTCTCTAAATTTATAAATCTGCTCTATCAAGCCTGATTCAAATTTGATACTGAGTTTGCCGTCGTTTTTGAAGACGGTGATTTTCATGATTGGGTGTGGTATGTCGCCTATTATTCTCATTGTTTTTTTTAAAATTTAAATTTAATAATAAAGCGAAATCGGAGTTCCGCTGTACTTTTATGATGCGGAATCGGAGTTCCGCTGTACTAAATCGGTGAACATTTTATAAAGCTCAAAATACTGAGGGGGTGCATTTTTATTTAAATAATCAAGATGCTTTTGAATGGTAATGGTGTCCCCTCGTTTAGCGGGTCCAGTTTGCATATCTGAAGGGGCGTAGTGGTGAATTTTATTAACCGTTTCTTGAATCAATGGTTTTAAAACATCAAATGATAAATTTTCTTTTTCTAAAATATCATAAGCCATTTTATATAATTGATTGGTGAAATTGTTGACAAAAACGGCGGCAATGTGAATGACAATACGCTTCTCATCTTCTAATTCATATATTTTATTAGAAATTTTTTCTCCTAAATCTTTTAAAACTGCTAAATACTGTCCTTTTGGATTCTCTTGGAAAGGGGGCGTTGCATTGATGAAAATAGGTATATTATCAAAATCAGGTTGGCTCTCTAATGAAAAAGTTTGGAGCGGATAAAAAGAACCATAATTTTTGAAATAAGATTGCAATGCAGTTGAAGGAATTGAGCCTGAGGTATGTACAACTAATTGATTGTCAAGTATTTGTGCAAGCTGTTCGGCGACTGAGGGGATAGCGGCATCACTAACGGCTATGATGTAAACATCGCTATCCGTATTTATTTTATTAAAATCAGTCTCAAAATGGGTATTCAAAATGGAGGCTAACCATGCAGCTTTGTCAGCATTTCGCCCTATAATTTGCTGAACATATATGCCTTTTTCGACGAATCTTTTACCCAAATGAAACGCCACTTTGCCAGTGCCGATGATTGTAACGGTCATAATTTTATGCTCCTTTAAAATGAAGGGCAAAGTAACTCATCATTATCATATTCGCCGAGATAAATCAAGGATATTTCAAATACATTTTGCGAGCGACGGTAATTTTTTAAAGTTGGAATATTCAAATCATAACTCAATCCGACGAGTATATTATTAAATTCCAAACCGCCCATCAACACAACGGCGTCAATATTATAGCCATCTTTACTCTTTACAGGGCGTACCCAACTGCCCAAATGCAAAGCTGTTCCGTAGGTTTTATCTATCGTCACTCGGAAGTTAGTGCCCACATTGGCTGTCAAATGTGGACCTTGCAAAGTGGTGACCAAACGAGGTGACATAAATATAGTGTGCGCTTTGTTTACTGGAAAATTCATCGCTAATTGAACAGAATATCTTGGAAAAAGGGGTATTTTAGGTATTTCTTCACCTTTAAAAAATGCCACATTAGGCTTATTCAAATGGTGAAACGAAGCACCTGCAAATATTGACGTTCTGTTTTCAAGCTGAACGGTGTAGTTCAAACCGACTGTCATATCGTTGTAGCCAAAATTATTTTCAGGCAATCTTTCTACTTGCGGCAACGAGTAACCATCAATACCATTCCATTGGTCTTGAAAAGTGAGGTTTTCATAATTGATATTTCTTTGGGTCAAACCCATTTGAAAACCCAAAGATAAATATTCAGAATTATTGATATTCAATGCCTTATGATAAGCACCTGATATAGCAATTTGAGTGGTTGAAAAATCGAGTGCATTGACTTTATCTTTATAAAAGAGCAAGCCAACGCCCACTTTATCTTTGCTCACATTGCTCCGAAAAGGCTCGAGCCGTAGGTCAGCCCCGAACGCAAAGGTCTGATAAGGTTGCTGAAGCAGCCCTCGCCATTGGTCGCGATAGATAGCACCGACTCGATATTTACCATCAAAAACGCCTGTTAAGGCAGGGTTGAGGGTGAGTGGAGACGTGTAGAACTGCGTAAATTGACGGTCTTGGGAAAAAAGTTTGCCAAAAGACAATGCAGTTATTAAAAAAACAATTAATTTTTTCATAAACTTGTGTTCACCAAATTTCATGCAAAAGTATTTGAATATACCGAATTGTTAGAAAAATGAACCATTATTTTAATATATGGAGGAATTAAAATTTATTACGAAGGAATCCTTTTGTGAAAAATATAAATTATTGTCTTTTTAACGGCTTTTCAGGTGGAGTTATTATTTTTGAGACGAAATTAAAATAAGACCTCACTAAGCCTGATTTTTTTTCACTGAAATCATTTACTCATTATCGTTAATTTATTGATGACCAACCCAGCCATTTGTCAATTGAGTGTAGTACCTGTTCGAGCAGCCGCTTCGGATAAGGAGGAGATTGTGACTCAATTGCTCTTTGGCGAATTGGTCGAGATACTCGAAACGCCCAAATCTAAGAAAAATTGGTGTCAAATCCGTTGCGATTGGGATGGTTACGAAGGTTGGATGGACATAAGGCAGTTGTTGCTTATCACGCCCGAAGAAGCTGAATTGTACAAAACTGACCATGCATTTTGTCTTGAATTGGTCTCAACGCTCGCCAATAATGACCATTTTTTACCCATCACAATGGGGGCTATGTTGCCCGATTTTGACGGTTTCAATCTACACCTTGGCGAAAAGCATTATACCTTCGGCGGGCAAGCTATACTGAGGGGTCGGGTAGAAGCGACGCCTGAAATGGTGATTAAATTGGCTCGACGATATTTATATGCGCCCTACCTTTGGGGTGGGCGTTCACCTTTTGGCATTGATTGCAGCGGTTTTACTCAAATTATTTTCAAAATGCTGGGCATGAAACTCCGCCGAGATGCATCTCAACAAGTTGAACAAGGTAGATTAATTGATTTTGTTGACCAAGCTCAAGCAGCTGATTTAGCTTTTTTTGAAAATGAAAAAGGCAGAATTGTGCATGTCGGAATCGTTATGGAAGGCGGATTTATTATTCATGCCGCTGGTCAAGTGCGGATAGATAAATTGGATCATTATGGAATTTTTAATGAAAAACGCGGTATTTATTCCCATAAATTGCGTATCATCAAGCGACTTTTGCCTGATATAATTCACCTACCAATGGTTGCTCCTACAGCTGAAACTATCGAAATAGATGCTTCTCAAATAAGCATTTTTTAGAAAGTCCTTCCATTTTTTTGTAAAATTTCAGTTTTTGAAAAAAAAAGTATAACTTTTGTTGCAAATTTCAAAAAAAAATGCTGTTTGAGAAACAGTATTGTTACATTTGTGAATAGAAACTACAACTACTTTTTTAATGATAACTGATCAATACATTAGTGACAATAACAATAAGGATGAATACATCCAGTTGGGTGTGAATATCCAAACAACGGCTTCACAGCTTCTGCACTTTACTTCGAGCGTGTTGAAACCCTTCAAACTTACTTTTCAGCAGTATAATGTGCTTATTATACTGAGGGGGGCATCTCCAAATGGTGTGTCCATAAAATTTATTTGCGATAAAATGATTGACAGGAACTCCAATGGCTCGCGGCTTGTGGATAAACTTGTTACTAAGGGGTGGGCTATCAGGAAAGAATCTGGAACTGATAAGCGCATCATCCACGTTCTGATTACCGACGACGGTATATTGCTCATGGATGAAGCCACCATTAATTTGGAAATCAAATTTATTGAACGCATGAAAGCTATTGAACATCATGAAGCCAAAATGCTCAATTCAATTTTAGAAAAATTGAAAAAACAATGAGATAGTGAGATAGTTATGAGTTATGAGTTATGAGTTATTTCACTCACCATAACTCATAACTCCATATCAAACCCCCTCAGTATTGAGCCACCTGAGAGTGTATTTTGGAAGTTTTCAATCACTTGTTCTGTCCCATCATTTTTATAAATATACACCTTTTCATTGTTCACATCTATGAGCCAACCGAGCAACGAGCCGTTGAGCATATATTCTTTCATACGCATTTTCATCGTATTAGAGTTGTCGGATTCTGTTAAAAATTCGACATAAAAATCAGGCGCGGACTCTATTAAATGCTCTGTTTGGCTGCTGATTTTATAGGGTTTTACCCACGATACTGAGGGGTGTCGAATAGCACCATTCGACAGAACAAAACCCGTTTTCATATCCAATACGACGCCGTCATTGCCTTTTTCATTCCAAACATGCAGTTTTTCAAGGATTTTCAAGGCAATTTGACTGTATTTATGGTGCAATGGCGTTTTCAAAATAATGCTCCCGTTGGTGTTCATCTCACAGATTAAACTCGAATTGAGTTGACTGAAAGCCAACAAATCCGAAGGCGACAAGCGTTGCAAAGGCATGAAAGTAATAGTAGACATTTTTTTATGGTGATTGGTGATTAATTATTGGTGATTGGTATTAAACGGTTCGTTTTCCCCCTAACCCCCAAGGGAGAAAACTTCGGAAGTATTGGAAAATATCAACTAAATGTTCTATTCTTCCAAATCGTTCCCCCTTGGGATTAGGGGGAAAACATCAATTAAAACACTCAACTTTCAAGTATTATCAATCAATATTTTTTCAGGACAAATGTATTTAAATATTTGAATAAAAAATTAAAAATTAAAAATTAAAATGGCTAAACCATTGATAATCAACGATTTAGCCACCCTAATTCCTCATTTCTAATTCCTAATTAATTTCTAATTATTGCTTCACAACTTTTTGAGCAAATAAAATTTTGCCATTATTTTTCAGTTGTAAAAAATAAATGCCGTGTGAGAGGGTGTTCATATTCACACTCAATTGATTGATACCATTTTCAACAGTTGTGTTTTTTGTCAAAACATTGCGACCTGTTAAATCAGATAAAACGACCTGAGCATCCATTTTTTGATTGCTTTCAAATTGAAGAGTCACTGTTTCCAAAACTGGATTTGGATAGGCTTTGACTTCCAATTGCTCACCATTCAATTCATAAATAGCCGTTGGCAAACAGTCTGGTGTTAAGGCTTTACCGATTTGACCCCGAATTTCACCACCTGCATTGGCAGCTGTATGAGCATTAAAATACATCAAACCATTGACTGCTGTATCGGCTAAAGTGGTTCTTGGAAATATAACCGCACCACCCCAAGAGTTGTTGGTAGATGTTCCAAGACTCACTAAAATAGTACCATTGACGCCTTTAGCCCCTAAATGAATATGAGCAGCCGTAGCATTGGAAGTTAAACCATTGGTGGCAACGTTAAAATAGCCAAATAATTTATTTCTATCAATTGACAAATAACCTGCACCAATAGCATTAGAAACGGTCGGCGGATTCTCTTGTTTTGAACACATATCTGCAACCAATCCTTCTAAAACAGTTGATGAAATTTGTCCACGTATTTCACCGCCACCATTCGCAGCTGTATGCAAATTGACATACATTTCGCCTTTCAAAAATTTAGTCAAATTATCATTGGAAAGACCAATTTTATCTACATAAGCCGCATTAGGTGCTAAATTATAAGGTGTTAAACTGACCACTACTGCACCATTCACACCCACAACGCCATTGTGAAAATGAGCTGCATTGGGTGTCAAACCCGTGTAAAGCACCGCATATTGCATCGTATCTAAGGCATCAGTTGCCCAACCGACCATTAATGCTTTGGCATTGGTTGTGACTGGAGGATTTTCTTGAGCACCTTCTGCAAGAGCATCAAAACCAATAGCACCATTGATAAAACCCAATTGCCCTCGAATTTCACCGCCCGCATTAGCAGTCGTATGCACATTCACATATACGCGACCAGCATCCAAACTATCAATTAATTTCAAATCTGGAAGATCAATAGTGCCCGTTAAAACACTACCATTGTAAGTTAAAGGAAAAGCAATGGGTCCTGCAACTGAAGTCGAACCATAATGTAAGTGAGCACCAATAATAGGTCCACTCAAGCCGTTAACCACGATTTTATACTCAACTTTAGATAGAGTTCTTGACACCACAACTGAAGCTAAACCCAAAGCATTGGTGTTCACAGCCGGCACTTCGCTGAAGCCACTCATGATAGTCCAAAAATGAAAATCCGTTTGAAGGCTTACTTGACCGCGAATTTCACCGCCACCGTTTGCCGCCGTATGCACATTAAAATAAATGTTATCAGCCATCATATCGGCGATAAGCGGCTTGGCAGTGGCTGCTGGTATTTTGCCATAAATGCGATTGCCTTTCACATAAGTAAAAAGGTTCAATACTACACCACCATTCACGCCAAAAGCAGCTTTATGAAAGTGGCAAAGCGTAACAGGACCGCTTAAGCTGTCAAAAACGCCATTAATCGTCATTGATTTGTCTTCTTCAATCACGATGGTTACTAAGCCCTTCCCTTTTGTTGCTACTGCGGGCACTTCATTGGCACTGCTCAAACGGGCAGTGAGGAGAATACTGCCATCTTTATTGGCTAATAAATTTGTAGAAGCACTGAAAAGAAATAGGCTTGCAATAATAAATGAGTATAGTTTTTTCATTAATAAAAAGGATTTAGTGATTAATTATTTTAAAAAAAGATTCTTACTATTTTAACTACGAATATATTGACGCATCAGTTTACTAAAATTTCGAGGTAAAAAAACTAATTTTACACCACCAATTGTCATAATAATTAAAATATGACATAATTATCACACATTAAATCTCTTTAACAATCGATTTCAAAGATTGTTGACTCAATTAGAACATGGCAGGAAATACATTCGGACAAGCTTTTAAAATTACAACTTTCGGCGAATCACACGGCAAAGCCATTGGCGTCATCATCGACGGCTGCCCAGCAGGCTTAGAAATTGATGAAAATTTTATCCAATCTGAGCTTGACCGCCGCCGCCCTGGTCAATCCAAAATCGTGACGCAACGAGATGAAAGCGATACAGTGCAGGTACTCAGCGGTGTTTTTGAAGGCAAAAGCACAGGGCATCCTATCGCAATGGTCATTTATAATGAAGATCAACGCTCAAAAGATTATAGCCATATTGCCGATAAATTTCGCCCATCTCACGCGGATTTTACCTACCACATGAAATATGGTGTTCGGGATTATCGTGGAGGTGGTCGCTCGTCTGCTCGAGAGACGGCTGCGCGTGTTGCGGCAGGGGCAGTGGCTAAAATGCTCCTCAATACTGTTGAGGTACGAAATCCCGATGGCACTATCGGGAAGGGGGTTGTGGTTAATGCTTACGTGAGTCAAGTCGGTGCATTAAAATTAAATAAGACATATAAAGAGTTGAATTTCAATCAAATAGAAAGCACACCTGTGCGTTGCCCAGATTTAGAAACGGCTGAAAAGATGATTGAATTGATTCATGAAGTCCGCAAAGCAGGTGACACGATTGGCGGTATTGTCACGGGCGTTGTGCAAGGTTGCCCCATCGGGCTCGGCGAACCTGCCTTCGATAAACTCCATGCCGACCTCGCTAAAGCCATGCTTTCTATCAACGCTTCTAAGGGTTTTGAATACGGTTCGGGCTTCGATGGCATTACCATGCGTGGCTCTGAACACAATGATGCATTTTATGCTGAAAATACTGAGGGGGGTAAAATAGCTCATACCAAAACCAACCATTCAGGCGGCATTCAAGGCGGCATATCCAATGGAGAAGACATTTATTTTAAGGTGGCTTTTAAACCAGTTGCCACTATTATTACACCTCAAGAGAGTATCAACGAAGCGTTTGAATCTGTAGAAGTCACAGGCAGAGGACGACACGACCCTTGTGTTTTGCCGCGAGCTGTGCCGATTGTGGAAGCCATGACTGCGTTGGTTTTAGCCGATCATTTATTGCGAAATCGGCTGGCAGTTGTTCGGTAGTCGTTATTCGCAATCGTACGCTCAACGAATAACGAATAACGAATAACGAATAACGAATAACGAATAACGAATAACGAATAACGAATAACGAATAACGAATAACGAATAACGAATAAC
>JAYTUY010000309.1:0-3041 GCA_043744275.1 Saprospiraceae bacterium | reverse complement strand
ATATTGTTCTCCTCTATAAATTACGTCTTCGATTCTGTAATCATCTCGCAGGTATATCCAAGGGATCCATCCCCCAACAGATGCATCTAACCTTAGGTTATTTTTATTATCATAAAACATATTTGGATCGGCATACAGGTTTAATTTTTGGAAGTTCCTGAAATCAACAGGATCCGGTGAACTTGACCAACAACCAGCAAAAGTTTTTGGATAATTTACTTGCAGCCATAATACTGTCCATCCACCACTGCTATGCCCCGATAATAACCTTGCCCCATTGCATCGGTAATTTTTTTCTACCAATGGGATAAATTCATTCACTAATGCATCGCCCCATGGGCCATTATTGGCACTGTTGGCGTATGTGCTGTGTCCTGTAGGGCAATTGCCGTCGAGAAATACCGTGATACATGGTGTTGTATCCAATGGTGTACTTTTATAATCACTACCTGAATAATTGTGATAGTCGCCCCCATACCCCGAAACTAAAAAGTGTACAGGAAATTTTCGGGTAGGCTGCTGATAATATTCTTTGGGAAGTATTACTGCAGCATCAACAGTTACAGGTCTTTTATAAAAACCAGAAAGCAAAACTGAAGGGGCTTTTAATTCTTTTACAAAATCTGTTTGCTGAAATGTTTGATTAGCGACAACTTTGTTGCAAACAAGCGAAAAAGGTTTTTTTGTATTTTTGGAGAGATTGATTTTTATTGGGTCACTGTACATATTATCTGCACTGTTACCAATATTTCGTCCGCCTGTATTCCTGTCCCAAACGGCTTGCACATAATATTCACCACGCTCTACCTCTGAAAGCTTAATCGGAAACGAAACACATTTATCATCAAACAGTACGGTTATGTTTGGTTTAATTCCGTTTACATTTATAGCAAAACAACAAAGGTCAGGCAAGCCAATTCCCAGGTCTTTGGGTGATTTGCTATCTTTAGAAAGATACAACAACACTTTCCCTGTAAAAACACCTTTGTAGGCAACAGGAGAATATGACACTTTAATTTGCTGTGCCTGTAGCGAAGTAATCAGCAATAATGAGTAGATGCAACATTTAAGATTATTAAACATTTTGAATTATTTAGCGTGTTATCCTACAGATGCAGAAAACTTTAAAAACTTTGTAAATAGAACTATTATCTTGATAGAACAGAAATTAAATTTATACCTTTTTTATTAATTTTTATTACATCCACAATTTGTAAATACAGAACAAAGATGTGAACGATCTAAAAAGGTTTGGCTTGCAGAAGTTCAAGAGGTTTCAAAGGTTCAAGAGGTTCAAGAGGTTCAAAAAGGTTTCAAAGGTTCAAGAGGTTCAAAAGGTTTAAAAGGTTTTAGAGGTTTAAAAGTTTAAGGGTTTTAAGATTCACTCATCCACACTTCCAACCCTAAACATTAAACCCCTAACCCCTAACCCTAACCCCCTGACTTGTCCCCACAAAATTTAGTGCGGTCATAAATGATTGAATATCAGTGTATTTGTTATTATTTTTTCTAAAAATACCGCACTAAGCCTATATTAGGGCATGAAAATTAGGGTAGTAAAAACAGGCTCAAAGGCAAGAGCAGTCCAAGTATTACGGTATCAAAATAATAAGAGAATCATTTTGCAGCATATGGGGTCAGCACATACTGACATAGCACTAAATGATTTGATACTAATGGCTGAAGAATGGATAAAAGATTATGCTGCCCAATTGTCTATTTTCCCAGACGAAGACCCTAACAAATTATTGCATCTTAATCATTGTAAGTTTATAGGCGTAAAATATCATTTTTTTAATGAACAGCTATACAAAATACAAGATAAGATTGGGCTTGCAGATTTACCTGTGTTGTTGAAAGACTTGGTTAACATAAGAATTTTTGAGCCAGCCTCCAAGCTTCGCTCTTTGGTTCTTTTAGAACAGTTTTTTGGCATTCAACATAGCCGTAAAACCTACTACAAGATAGCACCACACTGCATTGAATTAAAGGAATTGGTAGAAAGTAAAGTGCTACAGTTTGCCAAAACACATTACGCATTTGATTTTGACCTATTGTTTTACGATGTAACCACTTTGTATTTTGAAACTTTTGAGGAAGATGAGTTGCGAAAAAACGGTTTTTCAAAAGACAACAAATCCCAACAGCCACAAATATTGGTAGCTTTAATGGTAAGCAAAGAAGGATTTCCCATTGCTTTTGAAGTCTTTGCCGGCAATACTTTTGAAGGACATACGATACTTCCTGTTGTTAAATCTTTCATCAAAAAAAATGAGGTAAAAACGTTTACAATAGTGGCTGATGCAGCCATGATTAGTACAGAAAATGTAAACCAATTGATAGAAAACAATATCAACTACATTGTAGGTGCAAGATTGGGAAATAGTACGGCAGCGCTAATAGAAACCATTGATAAAAGTATACATAGAGCAGATGGCAAGAGCATCCGAATAAAAACAGAAAATGGGGATTTAATCTGTAGCTATTCTGCTGTTCGGTACCGCAAAGATCTTTACGAAATGAACAAGCAAATAGAAAGAGCTAAACAGATAATTGAAAAACCTTCAAAAAACAAAAAAGTAAAATTTACCCAAAGCAAGGAAAAGAAAATAGAACTCAATGAAGAACTGATTGAAAAAACCAAAAAGCTACTGGGCATCAAAGGATACTATACCAATTTAAAAGAAACATTAGTAGATAACCAAACCATCATAGAACGATACCATGAATTATACAGAATTGAGCAAAATTTTAGAATAGCAAAGAGCGATCTGCAAACAAGACCCATCTTTCATTTTAAAGAACAACCGATAAAATTGCATCTGCTCATTTGTTTTATAGCACTTGTAATATCCAAACACATTGAATTGCAAAAGGGGGTATCTATCAGAAAATTTTTAGATGAATCTAAGAAAGTAGTGGATGGCCTAATTTTAAATCAAATAACTAATAGGACGCTTACTGTAAAAGCCTACCCAAATGAAAAAATGAAATCCTTTTTGGAAAAATTATTTCCACCGCACTAAAAGGGACAAGTCGGG
>JAYTUY010000308.1:0-10322 GCA_043744275.1 Saprospiraceae bacterium | reverse complement strand
TCATTAAATATATCGTCCCTCTGGGACTTACAACAGATTTTTCGACACTTTCTACCGATATTATATGCCTAAAGGCATTTTCAACCCATTATTCGCATTAATGACCAATAACTATAAAAAACTACTCGCTATGAAATATTTTATTTTATCCTTATTCTTCCTGAATTTTTTGAGTTGCAAAGAAAATAAACCTCAGAAAGCACCTTTATCAGATGTTGAATATCTGCACAATGCTCAAAAGAAATTGACGGATATTATCGTGACGGATATTTTTACGCCGCCTGTGGCGAGTCGGGTGTATGCGTATCCGCTATTAGCTGCGTATGAGGCAGGTAAATATGCTCAACCGAATGCGGTTTCAGTTACAGAAAAATTAAAAGGTTTTGAAAAAATGCCTGTTCCAGAAGCTGGTAAAGACTATGATTTTACGGTGGCAGCCATCAAAGCCTTGTGTGCGACTGCGCCAAAGGTGATTTTTTCAGTAAAAGATATGGAAACATTTGAGCAACAAACGCTCAATGATTTGAAAAATCGCTCGACGGAAGAGGTTTTTAATCGCTCGATGGCGTTTGGGCAAAGCGTAGCGGATGCTATAATTAAGCGCATAAATGCTGATAATTATAAGGAAACACGCGGCATGGAACGCTATGAAGTAAAAAATAATGTCGAGGGGCGATGGATTCCTACGCCACCTGATTATGCGGATGGAGTAGAACCGAATTGGTGCAAAATGAAACCGATGCTGATGGATTCGGCTTCGGCATGTAGGGCGGCAACGGCTGCACCATACAGCGAAGATAAAAAAAGTGCTTTTTGGAAAGAGACAATTGAAGTGCATGACATCAGTAAACACCTTTCAGATGAGCAACAAAATATGGTTATCTTTTGGGATGATAACCCTTTTGTTTCAAAGCACAAGGGGCATTTGATGTTTCAAGATAAAAAAATGACGCCTGGTGGGCATTGGTTAGCGATTTGTCAATCCTTTTTGAAAGATAAAAAAGCTGATTTTAATACATCATTGAAAGCCTATGCGCTCACTTCGTTGGCATTGCATGAAGCATTTATCAGTTGTTGGGATGAAAAATATCGCAGCCTGCGGGTGCGACCTGAGACGGTGATTAGTGCATTGATTGAAAAAGAATGGCATCCATATTTGGTGACGCCGCCATTTCCATCTTATACAAGCGGACACAGCACTGTTTCCGCTGCGGCTGCCGAAGTTTTGACGCATTTATTCGGCGACAATCAAGCCTATACGGATGCTACTGAAAAAGAATATGGCTTGCCTATTCGCTCCTTTACTTCATTCAGGCAAGCGGCTTTGGAAGCTTCATCGAGCCGTATGTATGCAGGAATTCATTTTCGATCCGATTGTGAAAAAGGGAATGAGCAGGGTAAAAAGGTAGGGCAGTTAGTTTTGAAATTAACAGAATAGGATAAATGAAATATTGGCATTACATACTCTTGTTGGGCATAAGCATTGTGGTTTGGACTTGTTCAACAGGCAATAATAATGCAGATAAAGTCACCCCACCCGCGCCTTCCAACCTATCGGGTCAAGAACTGGCAGCCATATATTGCGCCAATTGCCACCTCAAACCCGAACCTGAATTATTGGATAAAAAGACTTGGGAAAAAGGGGTTTTGCCTGAAATGGCTTTCTATTTGGGCAAAAGATTATTGACGGAAAAATTTTTTAACATGAATCCCGATGATATTCCAGCGGCTATTCAATCGGGTTTATTCCCCAGTGCGCCTGTTTTAGCGGAAGAAGATTGGGATAAAATTGTGGCGTATTATATCTCGAATGCCCCTGAAAAACCATTGCCTCAAAAGGAAAAACAAGCTATAAAGATGGGTTTGCCCTTTTTTGAGGTCAAAAACAGCTTTCATACTGAGGGGGCATTGCCTTTGATAAGCATGGTGAAAATTGACTCAATTAATAAGCAACTTTATGTTTCTCGCAGGGATAAAAACCGTCTTGAAATTTATGATAAAGCGTTTAAAAAACGAGACTCTATTTCTATAGGAAGCCCTGTTTCGGATATGATATTCACTAAAGGCGGTGATAAATATATCCTTCAAATGGGCGTCATGGATCCGAATGACCTCCTTAAAGGAAAGCTTTCAAAACTCAATGCTCAAAACCAATTGACGACTGTTATTGACTCCCTCCAACGCCCTGTGCATCTCGATATTTTGGATATGAACGAAGATGGAACAGAGGATTTTTTGATTTGCAATTTCGGCAATATGATGGGGAAACTGGCTTGGTATGATGGTAAAACACATAAAGAGACTGTATTGTCGCCGTTGCCAGGCGCTCGCAGGACGATTGTCCGAGATATGAATAATGATGGCAAGCTCGATATTGTTGCCTTATTTTGTCAAGCTCGGGAGCGTGTTTCTATTTTTTATAATAAAGGTGCAGGCAATTTTGAAGAAGATATAGTCTTGGAATTTCCGTCTGTTTATGGCTCAAGTGATATTGATTTAGCAGATATGAATGGCGATAGCAAGCTCGATATTCTTTATGTAAACGGCGATAATGCGGATTATTCTACTATATTAAAAAATTATCACGGCGTTCGTATTTTCAGTAATGATGGTCAAAATAAGTTTAAAGAGCAATATTTTTACCCCATTTATGGTGTTACTCAAATCATTGCCCGAGATTTTGATGGTGATGGCGATGTCGATATGGCAACGATTGCCTTCTTTTTGGATAGCAAAGACCATCCTACTGAGGGGTTCTTATTTTTTGAAAATAAAGGAAATTCCACATTTAATATGACTACATTCGTGAATAGTTCGCAAGGCAGATGGCTGGTGATGGATGTGGCGGATATGGATGGCGATGGGCGAGAAGATATAGTGCTGGGTAGCTTTTTTAGAATGGGTAAGGTTTCGACTAAACCCCTCAGTATTGTTTGGTTGAAAAATACAGCGATTAGGAGGGTGAAGTGATGGGATATAGCCCCCCAACCCCCAAGGGGGAGCCAATTGGAATAAATTGAACGATTAATGTTTTTTCACATGCTAATGCCTTTAGCTATAATTTTTCAACTACTATAACATTACCAATATGCCTATTTTTAAATACGCTTTTTTATTGTTTATTTCTTTTTATTTATGCCCGAATATAGCCCAATCACAGTGCATATACATTGGTCAAGTAAAAGATTCTGAAACGGGTAAACCTTTAGAAGGGGCAGCTGTTACTTTTGATTTTAATAAAATGAGCATTGCGTCTGATAGTAATGGTGTTTTTACAATCCCAACTACTTGTGAAGAACATACGGTGACTGTTCGATATATTGGTTATAAACCTTTTTCATTGCGATTTACTATTCAAGGTACTTTGCCGATGGATATAGAAATGATAAACATTTCGAATGAGTTAGAAGAAGTTATAGTGTCGGGTCAAGGTTCTGTGAGGACAGTGGAAACGCCCTCGTTAGGGGTGAATTTATTGAGTATGAAAGCTGTGCAAAAGATGCCACCTGCGGCTGGCGAAGTGGATATACTGAGGGGTATGCAAATGTTGCCGGGCGTTACATCAGTAGGAGAAGGTGCGAATGGCATCAATGTACGGGGGGGCAATGTCGATCAAAATTTGATTTATTTAGATAACATGCCCATCTTTAACCCGACACATATGCTGGGTTTGTTTTCACTTTTTCCAACGGATGCTATTCGCGAAATGGCAATTTATAAAGGGAGTATGCCTGCGCGGTATGGTGGGAGAACCTCTTCCGTATTAGATGTTAAAATGACTGAACCGAGTACGGAATCTTTTAAACTCAAGGGGGGTATCGGGTTGATTTCTAATAGAATCAACATGGAAATTCCTATTATTAAAGAAAAATTATCTGTTTTGACGTCCGCTCGAGTGTCCTATAATGAATATTTAATCAAACTTTATAATGCCTCTTTAAGCCCGTCAAGCAAGTCGCCGCTTCCTAACAACCACGCCAGTTTCTATGATTTTGCCAATAAAATTTTGTTCAATGCCTCGGAGAAAGACAACATAACTTTTTCGAGTTATTTGAGCCATGATCAATATGCTGTCAATTCTCTTTTTGAGGTGGCGGGTTCATTGGCAAATAAAGCAACTATTAAATATGGACATCAAAATTTTGCTCTGCGATGGAATCATTATTTTAAGCAAAGCCTTAATTTCAATCTTTTGGGTGTGTCTTCACGCTATGCTACACAAGTAAATGTAGCCGATGGACCCGCTGCGTTGGATCTAAACACTGAGATTTTATATAAAAATGTCAAAGCAGAATTGACTTTTATTCCTACCCCAAAACAGCGGATTAATGCAGGAATCAGTGCCATTCGGTATGATCTCCAAGCGGGTAATTTATTGCCTTCGCCAGGCTCAATTATTTCAACAGTGAAAGTGCAGCCACAGCAAGCTTATGAATTGGCTCTGTTTGCATCGGATGAGTTTGATATTGGCGATAAATTATTAATGGATGTAGGGGTGCGATTAGAACAATATTTCGATATTGGTCCTTATAACTTGCCTATTTATAATGAAAATGAACCAAAATCTAACTCAAGCATTCAAAATACGCTTGCTTTAGGAAAAAATGATGTTGAAAAAAGCTATTCTCGATTAGAACCCCGTTTGGCTGTGCGGTATAAACTTAATGATAAAAGCTCTTTGAAATTTGGTTATAACCGAACCAATCAATTTCTTCAGACACTATCCAATAATACTACGCCTTTGCCCAATTCCAGATGGCAATTGTCAAATCGATATATTCCACCACAGCAAAGCAACCTATTTACATTGGGTTATTTCAATGATTCAAAAGAAAAATTTTGGGAATACTCCCTTGAATTGTACTATCGCCAACAGGAAAATATTTTTGACTATACCAATGGTGCCGATTTGCAAATAAATCCAACCGTTGAGACTCAAATACTGAGGGGGTCGGGCAAATCCTATGGTGTTGAATTTTTATTATCAAAAAAGAAAGGTGTGATGACTGGCTGGATGAGTTATACATATTCTCGAGCATTGCAACAAGTTTTAGGCGATTTTCCTGCTACAGAACAACTCAATGATGGAAAATGGTTTCCTTCATCAGTGGATAAACCACATGCATTGAATATTGTAACCAATTTTCAATCAGAAAAGCACATGTCTCTTTCTTTTACTTTTGTGTACAGCACAGGCAGACCTTTCACCGCTCCTGTGAGTTATTACCGCGTCAAAAATGATTTTATTCCCGTATATACCGACCGCAATAACGACCGCATTTCGGATTATCATCGCTTGGATTGCTCTTGGTCAATTTTTCCAGCCCTGAAAAAAAAGCGATTTAATAGCAATTGGGTTTTTACTATTTACAATTTGTATGGTCGTAAAAATGCGTATTCTTATTTTTTTAAACCCAATGGTCTTGGCATCAAGCCTTACAAATTAAGCGTTTTCACTGCACCAATTGTATCGCTGACTTTCAATGCCACTTTTGAATAACATATAATCAGTTCAAAATTATAATCTTTATTTATCCAATTTTTAAACGATAAAATAATGATCATTCAAAAATATATGCACCTAAAACAATTGTTTTATCTCCTGTTGCTTTGTTCATTTGCAAACTGTCAATATCCGATTGACTCTTATGTGCAAGCCACAAAGAAGCGTTTTTTATCAATTAATGCTGATTTGACGGATACTTATGGGAAAGTGACGGTCGAATATTCAGTAGATGAAATCACTATATCCAATTCTTATACATCGCCTCCCGAAGTAAAAGCGGAAATTTATGTTGAAGATAGTAAAGGGGTGAAAGTGTCTTTTAATAATAAAATTGAGAATAAAAACTTCCGTGGTGTGGTGGGTGAGACATATAAATTGTTTGTAAATGCTGATGGCAAGACATATGAATCATCGCCTGAAACCATGCCTAAATGTCCTGAAATAGATTCTATATCAACCATTTTCAAACAAGATTTGGATTATCCTGCGTCCAATCCTTTGCGAAATGCCTTCGATGTCTATGTTTATGCGAAGGATTATTCAATTGAAGGCAATTATTATCAATGGGATTGGGTGCATTATTCGCGGAATCTTTATTGTGGTACCGCCAATTATCGGGGTAGGCCTTCAAATTTACCTTGTGCGACTGATTGTTGGAACATAGGGCTTAGCGAGAAAATTAATGTCTTGGCAGATAAGTTAGTGAACGGACAAAATATGCGTATTGCTGTTAATCGCATACCTTATCAATCACCGCCCAGATATTATTTGAAAATAGAACAACGCGCTATTTCAAAAACAGCTTTTGATTATTTTAAGTCACTTGAAAAGCAAACCCAATCGAATGGATCGCTCTTTGATGTGCCAGCTCAGACACTTTTTAGCCCGAATGTTAAAGGCATCACTGACCCAACTGAGAAGATTTTAGGTTTATTCAATGTCTTTTCCTCGCGAAAAAAGATTATTTATGTTGACATGACTCAAGAAATACCGGGCGTCATTCGTCTTGTCACCCCTGAGGAATATCCGCCCTATCCGTATCCCTACCCCTCAACGCCGCCGTGTGTAGAAGGACCGTATCGGACGCAAATTAAACCTGAGGGTTGGGTGGAGTGATTGAATTAGGATTGGTAGGATGAGAAGGATGTTTAAGGATTCGCTTACACATAGTTTAAAATCCTTAAACATCCTTTTCATCCTACCAATCCTAATTCTAAAAAATGACCCCCTCAGTATGAAGTCTGTAAATTTAAACAAAATGAAAAAAAATGGAATAATTACTTTATTAGCAATAGTTTTTATAGTCATATTTATAAGTTATTCGATTGATAAAGAAACTTCTATTGCTATGGATAATTTATTTAAAAACAGTGATATTGAAGTTCTTGATAGTTTAAGATTAGACGAATCGAATGTGATTTATATTTATGAAAATAGTCAAATTATGGGTGGCTCTCACACTAAATTTGTTGCAGTTTCTAATAAACTTTCTTGTGATATTAAAAATAAGAAGATTTTATTTCAGAGCAGTGATATAAAAGGATTTCAAAAACGAATTAAAGACACCGTCTTTATGTTCACTTATTCTAATTTTCATACTCAAATACTTACTAATGGAATCATTTTATACAACGTGAATGCAGATACTGGCGAAGCGAAACGTTTTTTGATAGAGAAGAATTTAAAATACCAGATTATAAAATGTAATTAACGCCGACTTAATTCTACAAAATGATAAAAACCACCATCGCCCATTGGCACAATCTTCTTGAAAATGGCAATGCAGCAGGACTTGATTCACTGCTGGCAGACAATGCCGTTTTCCACTCGCCCATCGTGCATACCCCTCAGTATGGGAAGGCTTTGACGCAGATGTATTTATCGGCAGCCTTTATGGTTTTCTACAATGACACGTTTACATACGTGCGTGAGGTGATAGGGGAGAAGGACGCTGTCTTGGAATTTGAGGTAGAGATTGACGGCATCAAGGTCAATGGCGTGGACATGATAAAATGCGATGATGAAGGTAAAATTGTTGATTTTAAAGTGATGGTTCGCCCGCTCAAAGCGGTGAATTTGATTCATCTGAAAATGATGTCGATGCTCGAAAAGATGAAGTAGCGCACCCATCTTGTTTTTATCTGAAACGCTGTTATCTTTGTATTTTTTAACTTGAATTAGGATTAGTAGAATTGAAAAGATGTATAATGATTGAGTAAATACCGCTTGCAAATCCTTAAACATCTTTTAAATCCTACTAATCCTAATTCAAACAACATCAATCATGACTGAAACACCATCACCACAAGCCTATATCAGCAAAGTCCACCTAAAAGGCTATAAAAGTATCCGCGACTTGGAGATTGACTTCAAGCCTGGGCTGAATATTATTATTGGTCCAAATGGGAGCGGGAAGACTAATTTTTTGGAGTTTGTAGTAGATGTTTTTTCACAAGAATTAAATACCATTAAAACTTCTGCTATAATTGAATATTTTGACGCTGAATATTTTCAACTTAACTATGATGTAGAAAAATATAAATTACTTAAAAATGCAACAAGAACAATTTTTAGTTTGAAGAAGAAAAATGATAAAAAGGCTATTGAAGATTCTTTTATAACGACACCAGACGGTCAAAGAACTTATTTTCAAAAAGCATCAGAAGAACAATTAATATTAGATTGGGTTGTAATGGATTCACGAATTAACTTCATTAAATATGGGGTAGATAAAGAATTTAACTTATTGTTCTCACATAATTTTTCATTATCGATAAATGAAGAGGGTATTGAAGATGCATATATTAATAACGAAAATGATTTTATATTTAATTTCAATCTTTTAGATATTTTTGTTGAAATAGAAGGAGATTATATAAATACTGAGGAATTTAGAAATTTATGTTTTAATCAAATTGCTATTAAAAAAGAATTAGTTGATATATTAGCTCAATTTACACCGATAAGAGATTTAAAAATAGATAAAAATAAACTCCAAATATACACTACCGATAGTACATTAGCTACAGTGGATAATATAGAAGTAAAGTTTAAAGTTGGCAATGAGTGGTTATTATGGACTCAACTTTCTGATGGTACAAAACGGCTATTTTATTTATTTACGTCGATTTATACTGCATCAGAATCAACCATTGCAATCGAAGAACCCGAACTCGGCATCCACCCCGACCAACTCCATAAACTCATGGATTTCCTCATTGAGCAATCCAAAGAGAAGCAGATTATTATTACAACACATTCGCCCGAAGTGTTGAACGCCATTCATCCTGATGAATTGGATAGAATCATCGTCACTCGATATGATGCGGACAAAGGAACGATTATGCACAAACTCACACCTGAACAAGCTAAAGAAATGGGTGAGCGAGTCAAAGAAGGGGATATGTTTTTGAGTGACCGTTGGGTGCATTTAAACTTAGAAGACGAAATCTTTAACGCTACAAAATTGAATGAAAAATAAAGCAAAACGCTTAAAAATAGCTATTCTGGGAGAGCATCCCGACAATGATGCAGAAGCATTTAGAACACTTTTAGAAAAAAGACCTTATCCAAATGCTCAATTTGGTATTCCTATTCGCAATTTAAGAGGCGGACAATTAGATGTGCCTACGGCTGTAGTGAGGCAGATTAAAAATGTGAAAAGAGAACAATCTTTTGACAAATTCATCATTATACGAGACCTCGATGGCATATTATCAGAAAGTCATAAAGTGAAAAATCGAGATGATTGGTTTAAAAAAGTCAATCAAGGCATTGATGGAAGCGGTATATTTTATCTCGCCATCGCCGAAACAGAAGCCCTCCTTCTCTCAGACATCGAAACCATCAATAAAAAATATGGCACTCAACTAACACAACATGCCAACCCGATAAATATTGCAGACCCTAAAAAAGAGTTGCAATCCAAAACTCAAAAGAGTAAAAACCGCTACGAACCCAACCACTGCGGAGACATCATGCAAGAGATAACTTTTCAAAAAGTATTTGATAATCACAAGGGAGAGCGCAGTTTTCAAGCATTTATTGAGGAGTTAGATGGGATATTGAAATAGAAGCACCCCCTCAGTATCTCACACTACTTTTATCATTTTCCCTAAAATTACTCTACTTTTACCTCAAATTAATTCAATTTGAGTGCTCAAGTCCTTTTAATCACGCCGCCTTTTACGCAATTGAATACGCCCTATCCTGCGACGGCGTATATCAAAGGCTTTCTGAATACTCAAAATATTACTGCTTTTCAAATGGATTTGGGTATTGAAGTCATCTTGGCTTTGTTTTCAAAACAGGGTTTGACGGATTTATTTGCTCAAATTGAGTCCTCCAATCAAACGCTTTCAGATAATGCACAGCGCATTATGGCTTTGAAAGACGATTATATTCATTCCATTGATCCTGTTATTTTGTTTTTGCAAGGTAAAAATCCTACTTTATCGCACTTGATTTGTCAAGAAGGTTTTTTGCCTGAAGCCTCACGTTTTGCTCAATTGTATGACCTCGATTGGGCTTTTGGCTCGATGGGCACGCAGGATAAAGCCAAGCATTTGGCAACGCTTTACCTTGAAGATTTGTCGGATTTAATCATGGAATGTGTGGATGCCCATTTTGGATTTAGTCGGTATGCTGAGCGTTTGGCGCGATCTGCTAATAGTTTTGATGAATTATATGCGGCTATGCAAGCAGATTTGACCTATATTGATAAAATTTCACTCAAAATACTGAGGGGGGTGTTCGATGTCGGATTTGGGATGTCGGATTTCGGTGTACACACGCCGAAATAGATCGGAAGAGCACA
>JAYTUY010000307.1:0-40446 GCA_043744275.1 Saprospiraceae bacterium | reverse complement strand
TTAACTTTTGAGCGGCTTCTTTTATGTATAGTACCCCCTCAGTATTTTAGTTATTTTAGTCAGAATAAGTAGTTGAAAATTCTTCTAAACAATGAAATTGTTGTCTGTAGTTAAAATGTTTTATAATTTGAAAAATAAATGTTAAAATATTTTGAAATAACATTAAAATAGATTAACATTACGATTGTAAAAAATATTTTTAAACTTTTAAACAATTTCCCAAAATGAAAAATTTTCTTCAACGTACTTCAACGTACTTCAACGTACTTCAACGTACTTCAACGTACTTCAACGTACTTATTGCCTCATTTTTAACCTTCGCTTGTCTTAGTTATACCTCTTGCCGAAAATCTGACTCAGTAACAGCCAGTCTTTATCTTTCAGAAAAATTAGCATCAGACCCCGACTTTAAACAGCTTTTAATTTTACAGAATGAAAGTAAAGCAGGATTTACATTTTTGGATATTAATAATACCAAAGAAAAGAAAGCTCAAATACTTTCTGATTTAAAATCATTTTCTTCAAAAACAGATGAATATAGTCAATTACAGGTATTGAAAATTTTAGGATATAAAAATCTTGAAGAATATTTAATAGCTGTTAAAAAGATGACAGATTTAGTCAATCTGATTAATGAAAAATATCCTACCTTTAAAGATTTACCCAAAGATTCCATGCAGTCTATATTTATAAAAACGACTCAATCGCTGCAAAGTGAATTACCATTTATAATTTATCCTAATAAAAATGGCGTAGCTGCAATTTATCGTAATGATAATCTAAATTTAAAAGCTCCTACATTAAGAATAAGAGATTGTTGTCACGATGTTTGGAGTAATATGCAACATTGTTATTTAGTTTATGATTATGCTTATTTTATTTCAATTACATTTGGTTGTCCAGCTGCTTGCTCTGGTTTTTTTGAAGCCCCGCCACTTGCATATGGTTGCTTAATAGGTTGTATAGGATTATCTGGTTTCGCTTATGGTGCTGGATTAGACTATTGTACTAGCACTGCTTACGTGGATTCATATAGTTGCCCAGAAAGCTGTTTTTAATTTTTAGAATATCCAATTAAATGAAATGCAGGATTATCTTCATTTCTGCATTTCATTTTTCAAAACCGCTATTAGAGTCATTCTATAAATTGGTTTCATATTAAAAGATGTATATCAGATGATCAATTATTATTCTGCTAACAATATTTTTATAGCAATAGCTTTGATATTTATCATTTGCATATCAATTTATTATTTGGGCTCAAAAGCTATCAATAAATTACCAAGTGAAAACTTTCGAGAAAGGCTTTTACAAGCTGTACAATATTCTGGGTTTATAATTCCTTTGTTATTTATGTCGCTTATATTTTTTCAATCATTGCCTTATTTAAGCGCACCTGACGAATGGAGTACCAGTAAAATCAATGATTTACGGCACTATCAAAACATAGAAAGCTTGAAAATAGCCCACTTTTCATTTTACTATTCAGCGTTATTATGGGCATTAACTTCTCTGAAACTATTTAAAAAAGCTTTAAAGGCATAAAATTTTTATTCTAATAATAAATAAATATACCGATATGAGATATTATATTTTGTCTATAATGTTTGTACTATCAATTACTAAGGCATTGGCACAAGACTCCGTTTGTCAAAAACTCATCAATTTAATCAAAAATAATTACATCAACAATAAATATTCAAGTAGATGTTTCTCTAAATCATCATCAAATGGTATAGATATGGAGATGATTATGGAGCTTGATACTTTTTCAAATTATTCAATAGTAACCTTGATGGATATGAAAGGTATGAAATACAAAACAGAACAAATTGTTTATAATAAAAAAAGTTATGTCAAAATGAATGGTGGGAATTGGCAAACTGCAAACCTTGATTCTAATGAATTGATTAATACATATATCCCATCATTGAATATGCAAAATCAACTTTTCAGCAACTGCAAGCAATTAGAGGATGATAAAGTAGGAGATAAAAACTGTTGGGTTTTTGAGACAGAAATAGATAAAACTACTACAATAAAAGATAAAAAATTTGAATTTAAATCTCGTAATAAAATGTGGATAACCCCTATTAAAGGTTTAGTACTGAAAATGGTGACTGAAAGTGTTCAGAATAATATTACTATGAAACTTGAATCCATAATAGAATACGACAACACTATAAAAATTGTAGAGCCTGTTAAGTAATTTTAATGTGGAAGAAATCTTTAAAATTTTAATTTTGATAAAATATACCATTCAGTCATTAAATTCTATAAAAAAACAACGGCGATACTGAGGGGTATCGCCGTTTTCATTTACTTTTACTCTTTAACAGAAAATAAAACTCATCCTCAACCCATGTTATTCTATTCAAGCAAATAATAAACACTTGTAATTGGATAGAATGACTTAAAACAAACCTATATCATGAAAAAAACACTCCTTCTTTTGGCATTTTTATTACCTGTTTTGGCATATTCTCAAGTCAATCTCCCAACAAATACTTCAACTTATACTCAAAATTTTGATGCCCTCATCTCAACAGGTACGGCTACTTGGGCGAATGACACGACCATTGCGAGTTGGTACGCTGCGCGTTCAGTGGCAGGCGTGGTGACTTTGCGGTCGAATAATGGAACGGGCAATTCAGGTGGTTTGCAAAGTTTTGGTACTGCTGCGGATAGGGCTTTGGGCGGTATTGGCTCAGCCTCGAATGGTACAAATGCATGGGGTTTGCGCTTGAAAAATACATCAAGCAACACTTTAAATGCCTTGACAATCAGCTACACAGGCGAGCAATGGCGCAATGGCGGCAATACAAATGCCAATAAATTAGAGTTTTCATACACTATTTCATCGACTCCAATCACGGCGGTGTCTATCAATCCAACGGATTCTACTTATACGAAAGTTACGAATTTGGATTTTACAAGCCCTGTTGTGGGTGCTACTGCTGTGGCTTTAGATGGGAATGTTGCCCCTAATAAAACAGCTATTTCATTTACAATTACTGGTTTAAGTATTCCCAACGGTTCTGAAATAATGATTCGGTGGTTTGATGCCGATGATGTGGGTAGCGATCATGGTATCGGGATTGACGATTTGACGGTGACCGCAGGAAATGTTGTGGTGACAACGCCACTCATAGAAGTGACGCCGACTTCGCTATCAGGGTTCAGCACGACTGAGGGGTCGCCCTCCGCAGTCAAATCTTATACAGTAAAAGCAAGTAATTTGACAGATAATCTCAATATTACTACCCCAACTGGATATATGGTTAGCCTGAATCCAACAGCAGGCTTCGGTTCTAATTTGACATTGATTCAAACAGGTGGAACAGTAGCAACTTCAACCATATATGTACGCTTAACAGGTGCTACACAAGGCAGTTTTGCAGGCAATATCACTAATGTGAGTACAGGCGCAACCCCTCAGTCAGTAGCAGTGAGTGGGCTTGTTGCCCCGATTTCAACCCTGATTTCCATTGCTTCAGCCAAAGGTTTGGCAGATAATACAGTCGTCACAGTTGAAGGGCGTGTGACTGTAACAACTCAATTCGGAGGTAAATTGGTGTATATTCAAGATAAAACAGGCGGTGTGGCGGTATTTGCGAATAATACAGCTATCTATCCCGCTTGGCAATTAGGTGACTCAGTGCGCGTAATGGGCGCGATGGCAACGTTCAGCGGCAAGCGAGAAATATTAGACCCGACATTAGTGACACTCGTCGCTGGGCAAACCAATCAGCCAGTGACCCCCTCAGTCATTACGCTTGATAAGTTGGCTGAGAACGAAGGTCGTTTAGTCACTATTAATGGTGCAGGATTCGTCAATAATACAGGCAATTTTGCTATTAATCAAAATTATCCGATTGCTTCGTGCGCCAATGTTCTGGGCGTAGCACGAATTAATAGTTCGGCAAATCCATTGGTAGGAACGGCGATTCCTAAGACCATTCAAAATATGACGGGCATAGTTGAGCTATTCAGTACAGCTTATCAATTATTGCCTCGATTGACCGACGATTTGAAACTCTCCGCTACTCAATGCGATATTTCAGCCGCTTCTTGTAGCCCGACAGCGGTGATTGTGCCTGATAGCGGCATTAATTTTAATACAACTTTAGATGTGGCAGCATGGAATGTGGAATGGTTGGGCAATTTGACGCAAGCCCCCACGAACGATGCTGTGCAGTTAGCCAATGTCAAATGCGTTTTAGATAAATTAAAATTCGACATAATTGTGATGGAAGAAGTCTGCGATACGGCAAAATTGCGCTCCATATTGCCTGTTGGTTATGATGTCAAATTCTCTGCACAATATTATTCTCACTTTTATGATTCACCTGAAACGGCGGCTGATTTGGCTCAAAAAGTCTGTGTGGTGTATAATACGGCTACAATTTCGCCGATTAATGCAGAATGTAAAGCTCTTTTATCCAATAATGCTGATTTTACGCTCAATAGTTCGACCTCCAGTTTTTGGGCGTCGGGCCGTTTGCCTTATATGTTTACTGCCAATGCGACGATTAATAACATGACTAAAAAAATCCGAGTAGTGGGTCTTCATGCCAAATCAGGCTCCGCTATTGCGGATTATAACCGCCGTTTGGCTGATGTGGCGGCTCTTAAAAAGCATTTAGATTCACTTTATACAAAGGATTTGCTGATTTTAGCAGGAGATTATAATGATGATTTGGACGTTTCAATTGCCGCAGGACAACCGAGTTCATACGCTAATTTTGTTAATGATACCAATTATGTGATGATTACAAAAGCCCTCAGTTTGGCAGGAAAAAAAAGTACGGCTTCGTTTACAGATATGATTGACCATATTTCTGCTACCAAATCGATGGCTGCTTTTTATGTGCCGAATAGTGCGAATGTAGCGACGGCGGCGACGATGAGTTTTGTTCCAGATTATAGTGCTGCAACCACTGATCACTTTCCTGTTTGGGCGCGATTCAAGTTTTCAACAACAGGTATCGCCTCTACGCAGGAGGATTTTAAAGTAAATATTTTCCCAAATCCTACTGAAAATATCATCAATATTTCTTTTGATAATAAGGATTCTGAAACTAATATTTCTTTAATCGATATTTCAGGTAAAGCCGTTTTGGTTAAAAAATATGCTCCAAATGCTTTGATTTCAATGGATTTGAGCAGCTTGCCTAAGGGTTTTTATCATTTGCAGATAAAAAAAGGGAGTGCATTGACGGTTAAAAAGGTGGTTAAATTTTAGAGGGTAGAGGGTAGAGGGATTGGGAGTAGAGGGATGGTAAGTCTTTCTACTCTCTACTCCCAATCCCTCTACTCCCAATCTCTCCACCCTCTACTCCCAATCCCTCTACTCATTAAGTCAGCTTTGGCGTACCCAAATAAACTTTCACTTCAGGGGTAATTTTGACCGATAATTGTAGCAAAATAATATCAAACTTGCCTTTCGTACCTGTTTTTTTATGCCACTCATAAGTCATTTTGATGGCTTTGAAAACAGTGGTAAGCGGTTGATTACCCTTATTTTCAAGAATCAAATTTTCCAAAATTTCAGTCGTAAAAATATTGGCTTTGCCATGTAGCTCTACATCAAGCGAAGGACTGATACCGACACTCAAACCAAAACTATTGATTTTCAAGCCATGACTTTCCAAATTAGGAAAAATGGTCAGCCAATCTTCAATGAGCAAAAAGGTTTTTTCTTTGATGGCGTCGGAGACGTTGCCCGCCTGTTCTTTGATGGCGTCGGAGACGTTGCCCGCTTGTTCTTTGATGGCGTCGGAAACAGTGACGGCTTGCTCTTTAATCGCATCGCCTGCGTTGGAGATTGTTTTCTTTAGTTTGTCGAGCATTGGATATTGAATTTAAATTTTTTGCAATTTAAATAAAAAAATATATACCCCTCAGTATCAGACCTTAAAAATTGTTTTTTTTGTTTTTCAAAAGTTTCAAAAAAAAATGAAAGTTATTAAACTACCTTTTCGTAATTTTGTTTTAATATTCAAATAAGGAAATCATCAAATGGGGATATTAGCACCCCCTCAGTATAAAAGGTATTTTAAGTCATTGAATTTCAATTATTTATAAATAAAATAAATCATAAAATGGTCATTAGCGATCTGCTTCAACGGGCGTTAAATTTTGAAAACCTCTCAGCCGAAGAAGGTGTTTTTCTTTTTGAAAAGGCGGCTACGGCTGAACTGATGTACGTAGCGAATAAAATGCGGCAACACCATGTGCCAGGCAATACTGTCACGTGGATTATTGACCGCAACTCCAACACGACCAACGTTTGCAACGCCAATTGCAAGTTTTGTAATTTTTATCGTCGCCCAGGACATGACGAGGCATATATCACTTCCATCGAAGATTATAAGCAAAAAATAGAAGAAACTTTTGCTTTTGGTGGCGAGCAATTGCTTTTGCAAGGCGGACATCACCCTGATTTGGGCTTGGCATTTTATGTTGATTTATTTAAAAATTTGAAGCAATTATACCCTAATCTGAAACTACATGCCCTCGGTCCACCAGAGATAGCACATATTACGAAGCTTGAAAAATCAACCCATTACGAAGTTCTAAAGGCGTTGAAAGAAGCGGGCTTGGATTCATTGCCTGGGGCAGGTGCTGAGATTTTGGATGATAGAGTTCGCCGCTTGATTTCAAAAGGAAAATGTGGCGCGGAGGAATGGCTCGAAGTGATGCATCAAGCCCACAATTTAGACCTCACCACTTCCGCAACGATGATGTTCGGGCACATCGAAACGAACTTGGAAAGAATGCAACATTTGATTAAAATCCGCGATATACAAGCGAAAAAGCCTACAAATGCGAAGGGTTTCTTAGCATTTATCCCGTGGCCTTTTATGGATGAGGGGACATTATTGAAAAAAATTAAACGCGCTCGCAACACTGTTACGGGCGATGAATATATCCGAATGATAGCCATGAGCCGCATCATGTTGCCGAATGTGAAAAACATACAAGCGTCGTGGTTGACCGTTGGGAAACAAGTTGCGCAGGTATGCTTACATGCAGGAGCGAACGATTTTGGCAGCATTATGATTGAGGAAAATGTGGTATCAGCCGCAGGAGCCGCTTTCCGTTTCACGGCTGATGGGATTCAACAAGCCATTCGAGATGCGGGTTTTACCCCTCAGTTACGCAATCAACAATACGAATTTAGGGATTTGCCGACGAATATGAAGCAGCAGCAGCTGGATAAAATGACGATGATAGTGGATTAGGAATTAGGAGTTTTAAATTAGGAATTAGGAGCTTTTACCCATTACTCATTACCCATTACCCATTACCCATGTTAAATGACATCCGATTCGTTCAAACTGTTTGTTATAGTTTGGACGAATCGGAATTGATTGAAAAACTCACGTGCGACCACGCGCAAGACAGTATAGGTCGGAATGGCTAAAATCATCCCTGAGATGCCGCCGACTTTTGCCCCAATCAGAGTGATGAGGAAAATCTCTAAAGGATGTGCTAAAACGCGGTTTGAAAAAATCAAAGGCTGCACAATCCAATCATTAAGGAACTGCATCAAGCCGAAAGTGAAGCAAATTTTAAAAATAAGTGGAACGGTTTGACCATAAAAATCCATCTGAAAATTAGAGCTAATCGTCACCGAAACCGCAAATATACAGCCCAGCCAGGGTCCTAAATAAGGCACTATATTGATGAGTGCTGCAAAAACAGCAATCAATAAGGCATTGGGAACGCCTAAAATCAGCATAGCAGTCGTCAAAAATACCACTACGAATATCATTTGAAGTAAAATACCTGAAAAGTAACGAGTCAAAAGCGTTGTCGTATCTCTAATAGCTTCGCGCATATTGCCCTCTTTTTCTTTGGGCATCACGGATATTAAAAAATCTCTGAACATGGTTTGCTCTTTCAAAAAGAAAAAAGAAATGAACAGCACTGCAAAAATGCCGACGAAAAAATCGCCCGCCGTAGAGACCACCGATTGAAAAAGCGTATTGATATTTTCAGGTTTTATCCTTGAAATGATTTCATGCTCCACGACTGTCAACGCTGTTTCTTTTTTATTGATAAAACCAAACTTGCGCCCCCTTTCAGTCAAATCAGCTAAAGGCTTTTCCAGATTTTTGGCAACAGTATTATAATCGACTTGCGATAAATTATTGGCTTGCTCTACAATTAATGGTACGAAGGTCAAAAAGAACAGGCTGATGATAAAACCAAATATCATGAGTGTGAGAGCTGCCGATATTGAAGACGGAATATGAATTTTACCAATGCGTAAACGACTGAAAATCAACATAAAAGGTTGCCCCAACGTAGAAACGACCCATGCTATCAGTACATACGTTACGATGACTCGAAAATAATAAAGTAGTACCCCCACTAAAATTAGCGAGAGAGCGATGGCAATGTTGCGTTGGGTTAAGGTCATTCTGGTTTTCGGTATTTTAAAATAATAATAGCTATTGTTGACGCCATAAAGATAGGCTTTATCCTTTACTTCCTTAAAAAGACTGCATGATTTACTTTTTTTT
The DNA here is from genome assembly GCA_043744275.1 of Saprospiraceae bacterium. GTDB lineage: Bacteria > Bacteroidota > Bacteroidia > Chitinophagales > Saprospiraceae > JAAFJT01. The sequence continues at coordinate 31,912 of JAYTUY010000307.1, read as the reverse complement.
ACTGATAAAACCCCATAGTGCAATACCTGACCACACCGCATTTTCGATAGCTGAAGGCAATGCCCAATGCCAAACAGAATTGAGCACTAAAAACGCTCCACCAAAGCCATTCGCCAGCAAATAATATTTTGAGTTCGAACTCAACACGCCGCGCACATTCATAGCGTAAGCACTGAGGCACAGCATCATGCCCGCAAATCCTAATATTTCAATGAAAATATCTATCATTTTTAAGAAAATTATATATTATTAAAAATTTGCATGATTTTTGGTATGGTGACTATTGATATATTATTCTAAACTTAATAATTTATAAACAATGAAAAAACTGATTGTTACACATTTAATGATGGTATCTTTTTTAAGCATGGGTTGGTCTCAAAATACGCAGTCCAAGCCAACAGATACAACACAAGCAGAAATTACAGCAAAGGGTGTTTCAGACCCCGAGGAGGTAAAATTCAACGAAAATAAAGCTATTTTCGCTCCTCGAACGATGAATATTATTATTGCTAATCAGCTCAAAAGCGATGGCATTTTGACGAAAACGGATACCCAACTCAAGTTTGAGTTGACTGAAAAGTATTTGAAAGTGAACGACAAAGTGATGTCCAAAAAATTGGCAGAAAAGTATTTAGCCATCTATCACGGCTTCTTGAGAAAAACACCTTGTAAAAATTGCCCTGTCAAGTTTGAAATCAATGAAAACATCAACCTCCTTGAAGTATCTGGTAATTAATCAACAAAATGTTTAAAAAAAAGCGGCTCAGATGTAAAAATCTGAACCGCTTTTTTTCCTAATTCCTAATTCCTAATTAATTAGACGCTTTATATTTTTTAACCGCCTCAGTCAAACGAGGAACAATTTCGAATGCATCGCCCACCACACCATAATCTGCAGCTTTGAAAAACGGAGCTTCAGGGTCTTTATTAATCACCACAATCACGCGGCTATTATTCACACCTGCCAAATGCTGAATCGCGCCGCTGATACCGATGGCAATATATAGGTTCGGGCGAATCGCTACGCCAGTTTGTCCCACGTGCTCATGATGAGGGCGCCAATGTGCATCCGCTACGGGGCGAGAGCAAGCTGTCGTCGCATTTAAAGCCGTTGCAAGGTCTTCAACGATGCCCCAATTTTCAGGACCTTTCATGCCTCTACCTGCCGAAACGACCAATTCTGCTTCTGGCAATGGCACAATGCCTTCCGCCGTTTTCACTTCCTTCACCGTCACACGGCTCGCAGGCACGTTGATACTGAGGGGGGTTACTGCTACGTTGCTGCCCGTTTTTTCAGGTGGCAAAGCATTGCCCATGAGAGAAATAAGTTTTATAGGCGATTTAATATCATAATGTGCTATCGCTTTGCCTGAAAAAACTGATTTTTTTACTTCAAAACCGCTGCCAATCGTCGGAATGCTGTTCGCGCCCGAAACCATGCCCGCACCTAAGCGCACTGCCAAACGACCAGCCAAAGCTTTGCCCATTGAAGTATGGCTAATGACAACCACTGTTGCCCCTTTTTCTTTCGCAGCATCTGCAATGACAGCAGTATAAACTTGAGAATCAAATGCACCCACGCCCGCTACATTATAGACAGCCGACGCACCATATTCTCCGAGTTGACCAGCGTCTTCAACACTGCCGAGAGTCAAAGCAGCGCAATCAGTGCCCAATGCTGTCGCTATTTTTTTACCGTAAGTCACAGCTTCGAGAGCCGCTTTTTTGAAATGTCCTTTGGATGCTTCTGCAAAAACAAGTACCATAATTTATATTTTTAAAGATGATAATCGATTGATTGTTTAAATAACTTTTGCTTCTTCATGTAGCAGCCTAACCAACTCCTCCATATTTTCAGGATTCAACATTTTGACACCAGCTTTGGCAGCCGGAAAGTCAAATTTTGTGATCACCGAAAGGTCTTCAAAAGGTTGCGGTGCTACTACACTGAGGGGTTTAGATTTAGATTTCATAATGCCCATCATGTTGGGAATGCGCTGTTCAGCCATGCCTTTTGATGCCGACACCACAAACGGCGTTTGCACCTCCAAAATTTCGACACCGCCTTCAATATCGCGCTCAATAGTAGCCGTGTTGCCAGCCATATCAAGTTTAGAAGCATATGAAATGAACGGCAAATCAAGGTATTCTGCAATCATGCCGCCTACTTCCGAACCATTATAATCAATAGTTTCTTTACCCGTAAAAATGATGTCGTAACCTTGCGTTTTAGCATATTCTGCTATCTGAAAAGCTGTATTCATAGCACTTTTTGCTTGTAAATCAATCCGTACAGCATCATTAGCATCGAGTGCCAAACCCTTGCGAATCACGGCATCGCTATCTGCAGCACCGACGTTGATAAGCGTCACCGTGCCACTTGTTGCCTTAGCGAGATCGATAGCTCGCACGAGAGCATACCACTCATCGTAAGGGTTCATGATGAACTGTACTCCTGCAGGATTGAACGCCGTGCTATCAGCATTGAATGAGATTTTAGCGGTTGTATCGGGCGTCTGACTGACGCAAACAAGTATTTTCATAATCTTCAAATAAGAATTTTAGATTTATTATTAAAACATAAACTTACGCTTAAACTTTATACTTTTGAAAAGGTTTTGAAAGCGTCCGCAAATTTAGGCAAATTTATTTTGATGTCAATAAAATTAGCGAAAATTCGCTGAATTTATTTTTATAAAAAAATAAACTCTACAGCAGGGCTATTTCACAAAAGAAATATTAGAAATGAATTGATGATTTTTAATGCTTCTACCTTTCGTCTTTGGTGCGTTTCAGATTTACTAAATTTTAAAAATTTAGTAAATCTCATTACATAAAAAATTGAATATCAAATAATTGTAAATTAAAATAAAAAATAATTAATTCATAAATCCAATGAGTCGTTTAAATCAGCTATTCACTTTTTTAGAAGCCCAACCCACCGAACCGTTTATTATTTTCGCTATTGCCAAAGAATATGAAGGCAGTGGCGACAACTTCAAAGCTCTCGAATATTACACGCGCCTTCATGAAACGACCCCTCAGTATGTTGGCTTATATTATCATTTAGGCAAATTGTATGAGCGATTAGGTGAGCCTGAACAGGCTTTGACAACGTATAAAAAAGGGATGATCGTCGCTAAACAAGAGAAAGATATGCATGCTTATAATGAACTCGCTGGAGCGAAAATGAATGTGAGTGATGACGACGCTGATGACGATGATGCCTAATAACTCATCGTTTATGAATGCGAATAATGGGGTAAAAATCACGGAGTGATTGAATGTGAATAACCCTCGATGCAATCGGGGGAATAATGCCAAAAAGAATGTCTATAACTGCGGAGCAGTTGAATGTAAAATAGTCATTTATTGAACTTTTTCACATTCAACCACTTCGTGGTTAGTGAAAATGGCTGACTTAAGACCCCCGATTTTATCGAGGGTTATTCACATTCAATCACTCCGTGATTATTTCAAATCACTATTTGCTTTATTTTAAAAAATATTTTCTTAAAATTACTATGAAAAAAATCTTTCTATTTTTCACACTCCTTTTTTACCTCGAAAGTTATGCTCAACTTTCAGTGCAAGTAGTGTTTGAAAATGAAAAAGATTCTCTTTTTTTTATTAAAAATCAAGCTAATTTCCCTACAAAACCAATAGATTCGGCTGCTGTTGCTCCCGTACTGAGGGGGGTGATTGGGAGCTTTCACAAACAGACTTATCTCGAATCTTCTTTCGATTTTATTTCAAAAAAAGACAGCATTTTAACCCTTAAATTCCACTTGGGCAACCGCTACGAATGGGCACAATTGCGCAATGGGAATGTGAGCGAAGCCTTCCTTGCGCAAGTCGGTTATCGAGAGAAACTCTTTGAAAATAAAGCATTTATATATTCAGAAATAGCTGATATTGAAGAAAAACTCTTGACGTATGCAGAAGATAATGGTTATCCATTTGCCCAAGTTTGGTTGGATAGTTTGGTGATTCAAAACAGCCAAATTTCAGCCGCTTTGATGATGAAAACGGGTGCTGTTTTTAAGTTTGACACCATCCATATTGAGTCTCTGCGAAATCCCGATGGCGGCGGGACTGAGGGGTCTGTGAAAATTTCACCTGCTTATTTACAAAATTATTTGGAGTTGAAAAAGGGGGCATTTTTCAGCCGTTCAAAGATTTTACAAATCAGTCGGCGATTAGCAGATTTGCCTTTTTTAAGTGAAAGAAAAAAGCCGACCATTACTTTTAAAGAAAATAATACAGCCACTATCAACCTATTTTTAGAGAATAAAAAAGCGTCTCGCTGGGATTTCCTCGTGGGGGTTCAGCCGAATACGACGACGAATGGCTCTCAAAAATTCACCGTTACCTTTAATGGGAATGCAGATTTTCAGAACCTTTTGGGCTTGGGTGAACGCATATTTGCTAATTTTGAAAACCTCCGCCCGCAGAGTCCACGCCTGAATTTGAAAGTGACCTACCCCTATATTTTGAACTTCCCTTTTGGTTTTGATGGCTCATTTGATTTGTATAAACGCGACTCTGTTTATATCGAAACGCACCTCAATTTAGGGGCGCAATATATGCTCGGCGGCAATGATTATTTAAAGCTGTTTTGGAATAATTACAAATCTAACAACTTGATTATCAATGCTTTACAAATTACTCAAACTAAACAATTGCCCTCTACTCTGGATATTTCGACTAATACTTTTGGCTTAGAATTATCCAAACAAAAACTCGATTATCGGTTCAATCCACGCCGAGGTTGGTTGCTCGTACTGAGGGGTAGCGCAGGCGTGAGGCAAGTGCGAAAGAACAGCGATATTTTAAATTTAAAAGATTCGAGAGATTCCACTTTCAATTTTTCAAAATTATATGACACTCTTTCATTAAAAAATTTTCAATATACAATCAGTTCACAATCAGCCTATTATCTCCCTTTTTCAAAAAGAGGTGTTTTGAAAATAGGTGTTCAGGGCGGCTTTATTTTCACGACTTCGCCTATTTCCCAAAACGAGCAGTATCGCATTGGCGGCAGTCGAATACTGAGGGGGTTCAATGAAGAGTCTATTTTCGCCTCGCGTTATGCCGTCGGCACGCTCGAATACCGTTTTTTACTGGGGCGCAATTCCTATCTTTATGCTTTCGGCGATGTCGGCTATGTGGAGGACGTGACGCGCACGACTCGGCGATACGATACGCCCATCGGCTTCGGCGCAGGCATCACGTTTGAAACCAAAGTTGGGTTGTTTGGTTTTACCCTCGCCGCCGGTCGTGAACAAGGCAATCCGATTGATTTTAGAAATACGAAAACGCATTTTGGGTATGTGAGTTTGTTTTGAGTTACGAATTTGAGCCACGAATTTGAGCTACGAATTTGAGCCACGAATTTTACGAATTAACGAATATTTGCTAATCTATATGTCAACACGTAGATTAGCAAATATTCGTCAATTCGTTAATTCGTGGTCTAATGCACGTAAATGAGTAAAAAATGAAAAAAGTATTAGTAACAGACGATGTGCACCCTCTATTGATGAAGGGTTTAGAAAATATGGGTTTCACCTGTTTTTATCAACCCAATATCACCAATGAAGCCGTGCATGAAGTCATTGGTGATTATGAAGGTTTGATTATTAACTCAAAAATAATGGTGGATAAAACCTTGCTTGATGCTGGAGTGAAACTGAAATTCGTTGGGCGAGTGGGCAGCGGAATGGAGATTGTGGATAAAATATATGCGGCTGAAAAAGGCGTGGCAGTGCTGAGTTCGCCCGAAGGCAATCGAAATGCGGTGGCTGAACATGCGCTCGGAATGCTTTTATCATTAGCCAATAATTTGGTGAGGAGTAATCATGAAGTCAAAAATTTTATTTGGCAGCGTGAAAAAAATCGAGGGTTTGAACTCATGGGCAAGACCATCGGCATTGTTGGTTTTGGGCATACAGGCAGCGCATTGGCTACTAAATTAATGGGCTTGGGAATGCGTATTTTGACCTATGATAAGTACCTTTTGAGCGGTTATACTGAGGGGGTAAGGCAAACTATTGGAGGTGGTTTTAATATGCAAAACGCCGCATTAACAGATGAAAATTGGAATTTTTCAACCATGCAAGAGGTTGATTTTCAAGCAGTTATGAATGAATCTGACATTATCAGCTTTCATTTACCTTTGACCGATGAAGTGACCTATATGGCAGATGCCAACTTTTTTAATGCCTGCAAAAAGAACATTATTTTGCTCAATACTTCAAGAGGAAAGGTGGTCAAAACGGTGGATTTAATAGCCGCTTTGAAAAGTGGAAAAGTGCAGGGTGCAGCGTTGGATGTGTTTGAAAATGAAAAAACAGCGACTTATACTGAGGGGGAGCGTTCTATGTACGCAGAGCTTTTTAACATGGAAAATGTCATCGTCTCGCCACATATAGCCGGTTGGACGCATGAATCAAAAGAGCGTTTGGCGAGTGTTTTATTGAAGAGAATTGAAAAATCACTTCTTCCTTAACAACCTCAAATTAGTAAAATACATATGGCTGTTATGCGGTTCTCAAAAAAATAATTACATCAATTATGAAAGTATTAGTTCTTTACGATTACCCGCCCTCACCCGGCGGTTTAGCAACTCAAGGCGACCTTTTATACAAGGGATTGCGAGAATTAGGTGTGGATGCCCGAGCCGTTCATTTTGAATCGGCGCAAGAAAAAGAATGGTATTATCGATGGTTTGAGCCTGATGTGGTAGTCGGAGTCGGTTATTGGGGGCATACCCCTCAGTTGGTATTGCATCCGCAGCGGTATGGCGTTCAGGCAGTGCCCTGGTTGGTAGCAGATGGGTATATTGCTAATTATCAAGAGGTTTTGAATGCGTTGCCTTTGATATTGGTTACTTCTCATTGGGTCAAAGAGATGTATGTTCGCGATGGCATCAATGGTGATATTATTGAAGTATTGCCCGTCGGTTGCGATACAGATTCTTTTATACCTTACGATAAAAATGACCCTAAAATTTTAGCCGTTCGAGAATCTTTAGGCATTTCTCAAGATCAATTGATGATACTCACTGTGGGTGGTGATGCTGCGTCGAAAGGGGCGCAGGAGGTGATGCAAGCCTTAGCCATTATTGATACTCAAGCACCCGATTGGAAATATGTCTGTAAAGTATGGCCTCAACCGCGCACTAAAAATCAAAATTTATTAGATTTAGAATTAGCCACTCAGTTAGGCATTGAAAAAAATGTCACTTACGCTACCAATACCATTTCTCGAAATTTTATGCCTTACCTCATTGCCGCGTGCGATATATATGCCGCCCCTTCTCGATTAGAAGGTTTTGGTATGCCTCAAGTGGAAGCTGGTGCTTGTGAGAAGCCAGTAATAAGCATCAAAGCGATGGGCATGTTGGATACATTAATACATGACAAAACAGCGTTATTAGCTGAAGTAGCTCATAAAATCGTAGTCAATCAAGTGATATTGGGTGAAGAATCTGGTTATGAAGATAAACATACTGTCGTATTTAACGAGCCTCGAACAGTTGATTATCGAGCCAATGTGCAAGACATAGCCAAGTATTTGTTGACCTTGATGAATGATGCTACCATGCGAGAAAAATTGGGAAAAGCCGGCAGACAACACGTGGTTGAGCATTTTGATTATCGAGTTGTAGCAAAAAGGTTTGTTCAGATTATGGCTGAGAGATTAGGGATTACGTGAATTCAAAATAAAAAGTATGACTATAAAAAATGGACAAGAAATAGAAGCCGCCAAAAAAGCCGCCCTTGAAGTACTGCTTCACAATGCTCATGGAAATTACAATGGACTGCCTCGCACTGCTGGCTGGGGTTATCCTGAACCCTACACTCGGGATTTAATGCTCTCCATTTTAGGCATTGCTGTTTCAGGCAATCAAAAACTCCTCGATAGTATCAGGAAAGTATTGGAAACTTTAGCTAAAAATCAGACAGATCACGGGCATATTACGTCCCTCGTGCATGACAGCGATGATAGGGGTGCCAGCGATACCACACCATTATTTCTACTCGGCGTAGGCATTTTCAGAAAAGTAACGGGGGAAACTAATTTTTTGAATGAAGCTGTTGAAAAAGCCTTGACATGGATGGCATATCAAAGCCCTTCAGATAAATACCTTGTTGCTCAACAGCCGACGAGTGATTGGCGCGATGAACAGTGGGTTTTAGGTTATGGGCTATTTGTGAATACTTTGGTTTATAGTTATCTCAGAATATTAGGGCATCATGAAAGAGCGGATAAAGTGCGCCATGATATGAGTCGATTCACCATTAAAGAAGGCATTATCCACAAGCATGTTCACGAAGGTTTGGTGGTTAAACACAAGCCATATTATGCCTTTTGGTCTTATAAAATTCACAGCAGCGAACGCTTCGATTTATTGGGTAATAGCCTCGCCATTCTTTCAGGCATGGCATCCCCTACCCGAGCCAACGAAATGGTGACTTGGATAGAAGCAGAATGCGCCGATCTGAGACAACGCGGTGAATTAGCCATTGATTTACCGCCTAATTTTTTTCCATATACCAATCCCACAGACCCTGATTGGCATCCTCGATACGCTCTTTACAACAATCCTGGCGAGTACCACAACGGCGGCATTTGGCCCTTCATCTGTGGGCTGTATGTAGCCGCATTGGTTGCTGCTAAAAAATATAAATTGGCGGAGGAAAAGTTTTTGGCATTGACTCATTGCATAAAATTATCGAATAAACACATGTCAAACGGCAAAGCGGAAGGCGTGGAATATGGCTTCAATGAATGGATAAAAGCGCAAGACGGGCAGCCCAAAGGTCAAGATTGGCAAACTTGGAGTGCTTCTATGTATTTATATGCAGCTAAATGTGTTGAAGAAAAAGGAACGCCATTTTTTGATGAAATGAGAAGTTATCCAAGTAAATACAAGTAAAATAGATGCTTATTGTATTTAAACAACAATTAGATAAGTCTTATTGTTACTTCAAATAAAACCAACACAATGAAAATAAAAAATAAAGTTAGCATTACCCGACATATAAAAGACTTCTTCCTGATAACTGTGGGCATTTTCTCAGCAGCATTTGGTTTTAAAGGCTTTTTGATGACCAATCATTTTATTGATGGTGGAGCCACTGGCATTTCCTTGTTAATTTCAGCTTTGACACCTATCCCATTGTACATACTTTTGATTGTTATCAATAGTCCTTTCATACTCTTAGGCTACAAAATTATTGGTAAATTATTCGCCATGAAAACGGCATTAGCCATTTGTGGATTAGCCTTAGTGGTAGCAACAGTCGAGTTTCCAGATGTCACCAAAGATAATTTATTGGTGGCTATATTTGGCGGCTTTTTCTTGGGTGCGGGTATAGGCTTGTCCGTGAGAGGCGGTGCGGTGATTGATGGCACTGAGGTGTTGGCAATCTATTTAAGTCGAAAATTTGGAACAACAATTGGCGACATCATTATTCTAATCAACATCATTATATTTTCAGTGGCTGCCTATTTTTTATCCGTTGAAATCGCCCTTTATTCAATGATAACCTATTTATCAGCTTCAAAAACCCTTGATTTCGTAGTAGAAGGCATAGAGGAATATACTGGCGTGACCATTATTTCGCCATACAGTGCCGAAATAAGAGAGATGATTATTGAAACACTTGGTCGAGGTGTCACCATTTACAATGGCAAAAGCGGCTTTGGCAAAGCAGGAGAAACCACAGATATTGACATCGTTTATACCGTCATAACTCGTTTAGAACTCAGCCGACTCAATGCAGAACTTGAAAAAATAGACCCTGATGCCTTTATTGTGATGAGCAGTATTAGAGATACAAAAGGCGGTATGATTAAAAAAAGAGCTTTTAAACATTAAAAAGAGCGTCAATACTGAGGGGGTACAAAAGCAGCTCGCCGAATTAAATAAAAAGGCTTAAATTTGTTTTTAAATTAAAACTGATATAAAATGGATGAAAGATATATGTTTTTTGAGTGCGAGGAGAAAATTACGAAACGCATTTCAATGAAAATAGAGAGCAATACAGATGTCGAAGACCTTCGGCAAGAGGTGTTTATTCGGTATGTCAATGGCTTAAAAAACATAAAAAATAAAGACAATTTATGCGGTTATTTATTGCGAATTACAGACAATTTAGTGAATGATTTTTACAGAAATAAAAATAAAATGTCGAGTAATGATTTTAATCACATTGAACCTTTTGAAAGCTCAAAAGAAATGATAACAGAGGAATATTCATTATCAGATATTTCATTAATATCGTTCATTGATACATTGCCCGATAAATACAAAGAAGCTTTAATGCTAACAGAGATACATGGGGAATCGCAAAAAAAAGTGGCTGAAAAACTCAATCTTTCTTATTCTGCACTAAAATCAAGAGTTCAAAGAGCAAGAGAGATATTGAAAACTGAAATTCTGAATTGTTGCGATTACAAGTTTGATGTTTATGGCAATATTATAAGCTGTTGTGAAAGCAAATCGTGTTGCTAATTTTATTTGCGTCTTTTTTTAATTGCTCCGTTTGTAGTAGTAAAATAATATTTCATCATTAAATTCTACTACAATGACTAATCAAAAATGCGATTTCAATAAGTTGTTTTCTGTGATTTTCAGCACATTTTTGTTATTTTTCTCTTCATTTACAGCTTCTGCACAACAGATTCACCCAATAGAACCGATTAGCGAACATTACAAAACATTGGTAAATTTAAACGGTGAACCCAATCTTTTAAGAGGAAATTTAGATACTATTTCGTTTCCGTGGAAAGAGTACAGCAAAGGAGCATTAGGCAATTCTTTAATACGTACCTATTATTTGAGGGCAGAAGAGGAAGCTCAATTGCCATATTTTATAAAATGCCCTGCAAATAGTTCCGACCAAACAAAGGCAGATTTGGCTTATTTAATAAAACTGCAAAATATAAGAACAACGGCAGACACCACAAAAGCCCAGTTGATTGCTCAAATTGGTTCGTGGCACAATATCATAAACCCAACAGACCCCGACTTTGCAGAAAACAGAATACAACTGTTTTACATTGCCAGTTCCGTAGGTGATTGGTTCAATCCAGATCATTTTCCTGCAACAACGCAACTCCTTTTAAATTGCATACAAGACATAAGAGTCACTGAATTTCGCTTGAAAAGACATTTTAAAAGGCCAAGACCCTATCATCTTGAACCAAATTTGAAACCTCTAACACGCATTAGCTCGCCTTCTTTTGCCAGCGGGCACACGCTTTGGGCATTTACAGAAGCCTTTGTTTTTGCTGAATTGATACCAGAAAAAAGACATGATTTCATCAAAAAAGCTGAGGAAGTACGTTGGTCAAGAGAGATTTTGGGTATTCATTATCCAAGCGATAATGAAGCATCGAGAGTCATAGCTTGGCATCTTCTCAATTTTTGGATGAAAAATCCGCAGTTTGTAGCTGATTTTGAAAAGGCTAAAATTGAATGGCAATTGAAATCTCAACAATATACAAAGAAAAAATGATTTTATTATTATTTAAAACCACTACGCTATGCCAAACATTCATCATGCATTACTGATTGGCGCATCAGTTGAAAAAGTTTATAGTGCCATCAGCAGCCAAAAAGGGTTATCCGCTTGGTGGACACCTAATGTAATCGCAAATGCAGAGCTTAATAGCGTTGCACATTTTCCTTTTGGAAAGGATTATTTCAAAGAAATGAAAATTACAGAACTAAAACCTTTTGAATCGATAAAATGGCATTGCATCAAAGGCACAAAAGAGTGGGTACAAACCAACATTTCTTTCAAACTTTTGCAAGGAGACAAAACAAGTCTTCTGAATTCATATCCTGAATTACAGGATCAGTTTGAACAGCTACAGGATGATAAAGCAACCCTATTACTTTTCCAACACGATGATTGGAAAAACTATACAATCATGTTTGCTGAATGTAGCTATACTTGGGGGCAATTTCTTAGAAGCCTAAAGCTATTGTGCGAAACTGGCAAAGGTCGTCCGTGGCAAAACCAACATCAGACAGAATCATAATTTGAATAAAAAACATAGACCATTATTTGATATTCCTTCAAATTGGGATTGATTTGAGTGTTTTTGCTAAAAAATACTGAGGGGGTACAAAACGCACAAACGCTTGATTATCAATGAGATAGTCAAGCGTTTGTACTGAGTGCCCAATGACTGAAATTATAGTGCTTTACCACCTTCCAATTTTTTCATAGCCGCTTCAATACTCTTTTTTATTGAGGTCATCTGGTGCTTGGCTTAAAAGATTACACCATTCTTTTCACACCCGAAAAAAAGTATGTTGTCAAAGGCTCCATCAAAGCCATGCTTGAGCGATTGCCTGCCGAGCAATTTGTTCGCGTTATAAATCATTCATCGTTTCAAAATCAAAATTGACACTCATTGCCCGCCATAAAATCGAATTTGATGGTTTTCAAATCCCTGTTGGGCGACGATTTAAAGAGGATATTTTGTGAATGGGAAAGAGAGAAAATACTGAGGGGTGTATCAGTATTTTATAGTAATATAAACACGCAATCAGCCAAAACTTGATTTTTTTATGCAGTTCTGGCTGCAAGAACTTGTTTTATCAGCCAAAACTTGGTTTTTTTATGCAGTTCTGGCTGCAAGAACTTGTTTTATCAGCCAAAAGTATTATTTTTATATCAAAATTGGCTGATTATGAATAATGAAACTTCAATTATCGGAAGAAAGAAGGAGATACAAAAATTGGATAGTATCACCAAAAGTAAAAAATCAGAATTTCTAACTGTGTATGGTAGAAGAAGAGTGGGTAAAACTTTTCTCATTAGAGAATACTTCGATTACACATTTGATTTTCAGGTTTCGGGCTTAGGGAATGCAGACACCTCACAACAGCTTTTCAACTTTGACACGGCTCTCCGAAAGCAATCCAACCTAATCATTGATTCAGTATCGAGTAACTGGTTGATTGCCTTCCAAAGGCTCATTGAGCATTTGGAAAATAGAAAACATCAACAAAAAAAGGTGATTTTCTTTGATGAATTGCCCTGGTTTGATACGCTTGGCTCAGATTTCATGATGGGGCTTGAGCATTTTTGGAACAGTTGGGCAAGCAATCGGAAAGATATTTTGCTCATTGTTTGTGGCTCGGCAGCTTCATGGATGATTAATGTTTTAATCAACAATGATGGAGGGCTTCACAACCGTATCACGCAAAAAATGAAAATTGAACCATTCAATTTGCAAGAGACAGAAGAAATGTTGATTGCTAAAAATTGCGTTTTAGACCGTTATCAAATCGTTCAGTTATACATGACAATGGGCGGCATTCCTTATTATTTAGAAGCGATTCAACCACATTTAAGTGCTGCTCAAAATATCCAAGAATTGTTTTTTGACAAATCAGGCTTGTTAAAAAATGAATTTTTCAATTTGTATCGTTCCCTTTTTCGCAAATATGAAATTTATGAAAAAGTTGTAGAAGTACTTTCAACAAAAAATGAAGGTTTACAACGGGGTGACATTATCAAACTTTCAGGTATGGCTTCAGGCGGTACGCTGACGAAAATATTGACAGACCTTGAAGAAAGTGGGTTTATTACTTCTTATTCAGCATTTGATAATAAACAGAAAAATACCTTATACAGATTGTCAGATTTTTATACAGCTTTTTATTTAAAATTTCTGAAAGATGGAAAATATCAAGGTGAAAATAGTTGGATAAATCTGATTGATAATCCTACTCAAAGGGCATGGCAAGGATTTACATTCGAGCAAATTTGTATCGATCATGTTTGGCAAATTAAAAAAGCATTGGGCATAAATGGTATTCAATCAAATAATGCTTCTTGGAAAGGTAGCACTACAGAGAAATCAGCACAGATTGACTTACTTATTGATAGGCGAGACCAAGTCATCAATATCTGTGAATGCAAGTTTTCATTGGATACATTTTCAATAGACAAAGATTATTCAGAAAAATTAAGGTCAAAAATTGCCACATTCAAAACAGCTACTAAAACTAAGAAAGCTGTTTTTTTAACTATGATTACGACCTATGGCGTCGAAAAAAATAAATATGCCAATCTACTCATGCAAAATGAAGTCACAATGAACGATTTGTTTACTTCAAAATGACGGTTTTACTGAGGGGGTGTTGATGTATTAATCAGACATTTTAATTCAGAGCAACTGAGTTATTTTATTATTATTTTAAGAATAGTTCTATATTTGTTTGAAAATCAAAATATTATGATAGACGGTATTTCAATAGAAAATTTTAGAAGCTTTCACAAAACCACCATCAACGGTTTTGAACGCATCAACCTTTTTGGTGGGAAAAATAATGTAGGGAAGACCTCTTTGTTGGAGGCGATTTTTGTAGGATTAAAAGGAGATATAAACTCTATTGCACAATCTCGGAAAGGAAATGCACAGACTAACTATATGGAGTACCTTTTTTTCAATCAAAACTCAAACGTATCTCCAGAGATAGAAGTTTATTTAAATGAAACAGAGTCATTCATCAGTCGAATAAATAAAGACTATAAGGTAGTAATAAAAGAAGTAGGTTTACACAAGGAGACGCGTTCATATCAAGACTTTAGATCTAACTCATCTCCCTTTTGGGATAATAACAGTATCAGTTTTATTCTTAATAAAAATACTCAATATCCTGAGCAATATACTCTTAGTTCAGAATTCGACAAATCTGATAAAAAAGGGGATAGTGATGAGATATTAAAAGCTATACAAGTTATTGAACCCAATATTGTAGAAATCAAAACTTATAGCGACGACCCAGGCATGATATATCTTAGAGATAAAGGTAAGAAACAACGCATTCCTTTGATATATTATGGCGATGCTATTCAAAAAATCATGCGCTATATCATTACTATAGCTGCTTTTCAAAATGAAAACGGTTCTTCTACTGAGGGGGGTAAATATTTATTGATTGATGAAATTGAAAACGGTTTGCACTACACTGTTCAAGAGGATTTTTGGGAAATGCTTTTCAAATTGGCGATAACTTACGATATTCAAATATTTGCTGCTACGCATAGCCGTGAAATGATAGCCGCTTTTGATAAAACCGCTTTAAAATTCGACAATGAAGCTGCATATTTTGAACTGTTTAGACACATCAAAACAGAAGAAATAACAGCTAATAAAATCCGACCCGAAGTATTAGAATACAAACTTGAAAACGACAAACCGATGCGCGGTGAATAACCCTATATAACTCATACTTTATGAACAAACTCATCGTCGAAAGTAAAAACGACAAAATTTTTATTGAAGCATTAATTCGACATCTTCACATTCATGCAGAGGTGGATACGCCTATATGTTCGATTGAAGATTTTGAATGTTTAAATGGTTTAAGCCAAAAAAAACTGTCAATAAAGTTAGAAGAATTGCTTGATGAAGTAGCAAAGAAAGGCTTATACAAAATAGGTGTTGTTATAGATATTGATGAGTTTTCTACTGCAGAACGTTTAAATTTGGTAACTAATTCATTGAATCAAGCCTTAAAAAATAAGAATATTGCGCCAATTGAAAAGGGGTTTGAAAAGATAAATCAATTCATAAGTGTTCCCATTGATGAAACAATAACAGTAGAAATCGCTTGCTTTTTTACAAATTTAAATGGTAAAGGTGAATTGGAAACAGTTTTAAAAGCCATTAAAACACAAGATTCTGTTTATGCTGATTGCCTTTTGGCTTGGCGCGATTGTCTTGAAAAAGGCGGTCAATCCATCTCTCAAAAAGATTTTGATAAGTTCTGGCTGAGCAATTATATTCGTTTTGATACCTGTTCTAAAAAAGATAAAACACAATCGGAACGCAAGTGTAGTCTTCAAAATTTTGACTATATTATGGAAAATAAAAGCACAATTTTTAACTTCGACTCTGAAATTTTAACAGATTTAACATCATATTTAAATCTTTTTTCAATTTAAATCCCCCTCAATACAAGTAAGTAATTCTTCTATTGTTGTCATAAAACTACCTAAAATCATATAAAACATGCAACGCTACTGTTTAGCCCTCGATTTAAAAAAATCGCCCAAACTCATAGCCGAATATGAACGGTTTCATGAAAAAATACCCGAAGCTATTGAGCGCAGCATCCGCGATGCAGGCGTGACCAACCTCGAAATATACCGCATCGGCACTCGTTTATTCATGATTTTAGAAGCCAATGCCCATTTTAGTTTTGAAAAAAAAGCAGCGATGGATGCTTCAAATCCTGATGTTCAAGCATGGGAAACGTTGATGTGGCGGTTTCAAAAACCACTCAAAGAGGCTCAAGAAGGTGAAAAATGGTTACTCATGCGCCCAATTTTTAAATTATAAAAATCAAATAGAAATGGATTTACAACTTAAAAATAAAGTCATTATCGTGACGGGCGGTGCAAAAGGGATAGGCGAAGGCATCGCGGAAGTGCTGGGTACTGAGGGGGTCATTGTGGCTATCGTCGGGCGCAATGAAGCGGATAATAAATTAGTGGTGGATAAAATTGAAGCCAGTGGCGGCACAGCATTTTCTGTTGTGGCTGAACTGACCGAACCTGCCGATTGTCAAAAAGCAGTGGAAGCTGTTGCTCAAAAATATGGTCGCATAGATGGCTTGGTGAACAATGCAGGCGTGAATGATGGCGTAGGTTTGGAGCATGGCAACTATGAAAATTTTATGGCATCGCTGCATAAAAATTTGGTGCATTATTACCTCATGGCGCATCATGCCCTGCCCTATTTAAAGGAATCCAAAGGCACAATCGTCAATATTGGCTCGAAAACGGCTGAAACGGGGCAAGGCAACACATCCGCATATGCCGCTGCCAATGGTGGTCGCAATGCCCTCACGAGGGAATGGGCTGTTGAATTATTGAAATATGACATCCGAGTGAATGCCGTGATTGTAGCTGAAAGTTGGACACCTTTATATGCGCGTTGGATTCAAACCCTGCCCAATCCTGAAGAGACTTTGAAGAAAATAACTGCCCGCATTCCTTTAGAAAATCGGATGACAACTTGCGAAGAAATTGCCAATATGGTTGCTTTTTTATTGTCCGATAAATCGAGCCATACCACAGGGCAATTGATACATGTGGATGGTGGATATGTGCATTTGGATAGGGCGATTGATTGATTGATGTATTTCGACACATAGTTTTGAGGTTCACATACTGAGGGGGTGATTTTGTTGCAACTTTTATTATTATTGCAACGTTTTTTATTTCATTAAAAAAATTATTCATCAAAAAAGAAAATATAATGGCAAGTATTCCAAACCCAAATCAAAGTCAAATAAATATCGAGTTGTCAGAAGAGATTGCGGAAGGCATCTATTCTAATTTGGCTATTATCTCACATTCCAATTCAGAATTTGTCGTGGATTTTGTTCGCATGATGCCCAATGTGCCTCAAGCAAAAGTCAAGAGCCGCATTATTCTTACGCCCGAACATGCGAAACGCTTGTTGACTGCTTTGGCTGATAATATCAACAAATTTGAACAGCAATTTGGTAACATTGAAGAGAAAGATGTGCCGCCATTTCCAATGAATTTTAATACGCCTACGGCTCAAGCTTAATCTTAAAAAATGGAAGCAAAAGTAAAATACCAATGGCACGCTCTTGAAAATAAACGCGTCAAACTGATGTCGGATTTATCAAAATACAATCATGATATTTTGAATAAAAAACCGACGCCAGAAGCTTGGTCAACGATACAAGTTATGCAGCATTTAATGGGTGCTGAATTGCGCTCTTTGACTTATATGAAGAAGAAACTGAGCTACGGGGTCAATATTCCGAAAGCCGGTTTTAAAAGTAAACTGCGGCGATTGGCATTGAAGATAGTGTTCGTTTTGCCTTTCAAATATAAAGCTCCGACTGATCTGGAAACATTTCCTGATGTGGTAGATTTTGAATCATTAAAAATAGAATGGGCTTCACAACGCCTTGATTTACAAGATTTTATAGATAAACTTCCAGATAATGTGATTGTGAGCGAAATATGGCGTCATCAGATATTCGGAAAGATGAACATTTCTCAAATGATTGATTTTTTTGAGACACATTTTGATAGACATGAAAAACAAATAGAAAAAACACTCAATACTGTCATAGAATTGTCATAAATTTGCATCGAAATTCTTAAAGCCTTATTAATTGAGCTAAGGCATTAGAAAATCATTTTTTACCAAATAAATATTGGTCGAATGAAAGAAATAGAATTACGCCTCTCTCCAGCAGAGGCGCACGATGCCGCCGCTATACGCCGCGCAGCAGCAGAAAAGTTAAATATTCCCGAAACCACTATCACCGATATGAAAACAACCCGTCGTTCAGTAGATGCACGAGGGCGTGAGGCTGTTTATCAGCTTCGGATTGAGGTTTATACTGAGGGGGTGGTTTCGCCCGAAGCAGCCATTTTGGATACGTTCAAAAGTGTATCGGATGCTAAACGGGTCATCATTGTTGGGGCAGGACCAGCAGGATATTTTGCAGCGTTGGAGTTGATTGAACAGGGTTTTAAGCCTATCGTTTTTGATAGAGGAAAAGATGTGAGAGCACGCCGACGTGACCTCCGAGCTATTCAGCAATTCGGCATTGTCAATCCCCACTCCAATTATTGCTTTGGTGAAGGAGGAGCGGGCACTTATTCAGATGGTAAATTGTACACGCGCAGTCACAAGCGTGGTTCAGTTGAAAAATCGTTAAAATTGCTCGTTGAACATGGTGCAAACGCGGATATTTTAGTAGAAGCGCATCCTCATATCGGCTCAAATAAGTTGCCTCAAGTGGTTGAAAATATTCGGGAAACCATCTTGAAATATGGTGGAGAAGTCCATTTTGATAGTTTTGTTACAGATTTTATTATAAAAAAGAATAAAATATTGGGCATAATCGTCAACGAAAAAGTGGAGTATTTGGCAGAAGCGGTGATAGTAGCAACAGGGCATTCGGCGAGGGATATTTATACATTGTGCCATCAAAAAGGGATTAAAATTGAGGCAAAACCCTTCGCTTTGGGTGTCCGCATTGAGCATTCGCAAGAGTTCATTGATTCAGTGCAGTATAAAAAAAAGGATAGAGGCGAATATTTGCCAGCAGCCAGTTACAGCCTTGTTTGTCAGGTGAAAGATAGGGGTGTGTTTTCGTTTTGTATGTGCCCAGGCGGATTGGTTGTGCCAGCGTCAACTGCCCCTGGAGAAATAGTGGTGAATGGCATGAGTATGAGCCGCAGAGATTCACCTTTTGCCAATTCAGGAACGGTGGTGGCGATTGAGTTAGAGGATTTGAAACCGTTTGAGTCACACGGTGTTTTTAAGTCCATGGAATTTCAAAAATCGGTGGAACAAAATATGTTTTCAGCAGGTGATGGTTCACAAAAAGCTCCATCTCAACGACTTACAGATTTTGTTAATCGTAAAGTGTCAGCGGATTTGCCCGCTACGTCATATATTCCTGGGCTTTTTAGCGCACCTATGCACGAGCTGTTACCCCCCTCAGTATATGAGCGTTTGAGAGATGGTGTTTTGCAATTTGGCAAAATGATGAAAGGTTATTTGACAGAAAATGCGAATGTGATAGGTACTGAAAGCCGCACGTCATCGCCTGTAAGGATTCCGAGAAATGCTGCGACTTTGATGCATGAAGGTTGTGAAGCATTTTTTCCTTGTGGCGAAGGAGCAGGCTATGCAGGAGGCATCATATCAGCAGCTATGGATGGTCAAAATGTGGCAAAAGCCGTGGCTCAATATATAGCCGAGAAATAAAAAAATTGAAATACGTATTTTTTATTTTAGGAATTAAATTTAAATTTCATATTTTACATTCCTAAAAAATATAAATTTTATTATTTTTTAATTTATATCACAACTATCTTATAATCATTTACTTGTACTTTAAAAAAAATAATCATATTTTTACCGATGAAAGATTACATGGATTTAATAGGTCGCATTTTGATGTCAATTATCTTTTATTTTGAAGCCTACGACAAGATATTTTATATGACACCTACAAAAGCGACAATGACAGAATGGAGCATTACTTGGAATCAAAATTTATTGATATATGGTTCAGGATTTTGCTTAATTTTAGGTGCTACGCTTATACTCATAGGTTATCGATCAGGCTTAGGCGCATTTTTAATTTTACTATATTGGATACCATTAACTTTTATTCTCGATAAATTTTGGGAAATTCCCTTGACTGACCACGAGACAAGACGCAGTGTCGCCCTTCATTTTATGAAAAACATAGCCATAGCAGGTGGATTGCTCTTGTTATTAGTGAATGGGAGTGCCCGATTCAGTATCAAAAGATTGCTTTCGACTACACGAGTCTGATTTTCAAAATGGTGATTTAAAAACCGACATATCTTAAATGTTCGTAAATTAAACTGTCTGAAACTTTAAAGAAGATTATTTAACCAACTTCACTTAAAACGAAACTATGAGAGCCGTAATAGTAGAAGATGAGCCAAGTGGCATGCAAAATTTGCAAAATTTACTTGCCAAATACTGTGGACATGTAGAAGTCGTAGCAACAGCCGAAAATGTAGAGGGCGCTATCAAGATGTTCAACAATCCTGAGGTACAGCCCGATGTCGCTTTTCTTGATATTAACCTGCCTGATGGCTTGATTTTTCAGGTATTGAATCAAATCAAGGAAGATGATGAGATTAATTTTGACATCGTTTTTGTGACGGCATTCGATAGTTTTACTAAGCGCGCTTGTGAATATGCTTGCGTCGGATATATCAATAAACCCATTGACCCCGACGAGCTTAAAGCAGCCGTGAGCCGAGTAAAAGCAGGAAAAACGAATAAAATAAAAGATCGCATTGATATTTTTCAAGGGCATGTGAACAATCCAAATGCTTTTGGCAAAATGAGTATCTCGGCTGTGGATGGTATTTATTTTGTGAATATAAAAGAAATTGTCAGACTTGAAGCAGAAGACAATTATACGCATATTTACAGTCAAGACGGCGAACGAATGACGGTGGCTAAGACCATCAAATCGTATGAAGAATTGCTATCGGGCGTTAATTTTTTCCGAGTTCATAAAAGACACTTAATCAACCTCAACTTTATGAGCAAATTTTTGAAAGGCGACAGTCAAGTCGTGATGGACGACGGCATCAAGATAGAAGTATCGCGCCGCCGCCGCCCTTCATTCATGGAATTGATGAAACGTTTACAGGTTGAAATTCAAGATTATTGAGGAAAAATATGGGATTGTGTTACTTTAAATTTATTTTATATTAGTCATTTTTAAACATTCAAAAAAAATGTCATAAATTTGCAACCTACTGATTATCAATTCGTTATAAAAAACAGCAGATGTCAATAAAAATCAAAATCTTTATTACACCTAAATGGAATAGATTTTGTTTTTAACTTATTTCTTAATGCTTGATAATCAATAGCTTAGATATTAATGTAAATTCAATGTTAAATAATACACAATATTTTCTCAACTTTTTTGGTGTTTTGAAGATTTCGTTATAACTTTAATTCACCAAAGCAACAACATATTTCTACCCATGAGCAACTTTACTACTTTTTTCAGAGATCAACCAAACTTACATTCATCGAATTTTACAAATTATCACGCTATGGAAGACAAAAAAGGCGGTAACGGCCCTAAGAGTCTGCAGGATTTAAAGAAAGAATTGCAGACCCTCACGCAACAAGATTCAATCAAAGTCACAGGGGGTAAGACTTTAGAAAAAGACAAATGGAATTCAGGTTGTGGTGGCATTGTCCCACAGTAATTCTCTTGTTTATTCAGTCTTACAGACAACAAAATAATGATTGATTAAAAAAATAATCGGGAGATGAGCATTGCCTTGTCTCCCGATTGTCATTTTTAAGAAATAATAAATATTCTACTTTATACTGCCTCACCTATATCGCTTTTTTAATTAATTTTGATTCGATATTTATAAAACATTACCCCCTCCCGATTGAGTCGGGATGTGCCATCAGTATTGACTTTGTTTTTTAAGAAAAATAGCATCACAATATGCCCACTACCTCTATCAAAATTTCTCAGATAAAAGAATTAGAACATCAACTCGATTTTATTGGGGACAATGAGCAAAAGCTTCATGCCTTGCATGAATTGGCTGAATTTTACACCTTTACAAATATCCGAGAGGCTCAAAAACTACTCGCCGACCAATATAAACTCCTTCTCAAATATCAACATCCTGAACTCATGCTCAACTTTCACCTCAATACGGCGATTGTTGAAAATCAGTTTTATAATTTCAAATTGTCTGATATTCATTTCACCGAAGCACTCAATATTGTTGAAAATGAAGGGAATGTCACTCAACAAACCGAAGTCTATATCGACTACGCTGGCACGCTCGTGAATTTGGGAGAAATGGAAAAGGCGATGGATTATATCGAAAAAGCACACCGCCATTTGGTTTCTTTTCCCGATGATATTCTTTACGCTCGCCTGATTTGTCGCGAAGGGTATTTGCTTTGGCATTTTTCAGATTATGATAGAGCCACTGAATTATTTTTTCAATCGGATAAAATATTTTCTAATATTGATTCTAAAAAATTGAAAATCAAAGACTTATACTTTCAAACTTTAATTCATGCAGGATTGGGGATGGTCTTTGAAAAAACCGACGACATGCAGCGGTGTGTCAATTCATATTTAAAAGTGGTGGATATGTGCGAAAAAGCAGGTATTCGCAGCCGCTTGGCATGGCATTATCAAAACGTTGGAAAAGCCTACATGGCTATGGATGATTTCGATAATGCTGAAAAGTATTTCAATGAAGTAAATCGAATTTCCGACGATATTAGCCAATCTGCTCGGGCATATGCGATAGGCAATTTAGGGTATTGTCACTATTTAAGTGGGCGTTATGCTGAGGCTTTGGAAATGTACAACAGGGCAGAGCAAATTTATAAACGCAAAGCCAATGATTACGAAAACCTCTCTATCGTCTCTCGTTGGAAAGGTATTTTATACGATGCTTTGGGAAAACCCAAACGCGCTGAAAATCGGCTTGTTGAAGCTCTCGAATTTGCTACTTTAGCGAAAAATCCACGCCAACAAGCTATTGTGTGTAGAGATATTGCCGAATTTTATGCCGACTCTGGCGATTTTAGAAATGCGTATGACTATGAAGTTCTCCATAATCAATTCGTAAAAAAGCATTATGAAGAGCTGAACAGCATCAAAATCAATGAATTAGAGTTTAAATACGAAGCTGAACGCCGCCGCAAGGAAGCAGAAATGCTCAGGCTACAAGCAACAAGCCTACAAATGAAGGCTTTGAGAGCTCAAATGAATCCGCATTTTATGTACAATGCTTTGAATGCCATTCAAAATTCAATCACTTCAAATAATACAGATTTTGCGGAAAAATACCTCGCCAAATTTGCCAAACTAATGCGAGAAAGTTTGGAATATTCGGAGTTAGAAATTATTTCGTTAGAAGATGAAATTGAATTTTTAGAAGATTATTTAATTATTAATCAAAAATTGCGCTTCGAAGATCGTATGCAATATAAAATCATGGTGGATGAAGAGCTTGAAGATGATATTCTCGGCGTGCCGACCATGATAGTGCAGCCGTATATTGAGAATGCGATTGAGCATGGTTTGCGCCCTAAAAAAGGGGGTTTGATTAAAATAGATTTTCAATTATTGGATGAAAAAACGATACTTTGCATCGTGGAAGACAATGGCATCGGGCGCGATAAAGTAAGGGAAATTCAAAAACGCGATGATTATCACCTCAACCATAAATCGCTCGGAACAAGTATCACTGAAAAACGCCTGGAATTGCTGCATGGTGGTCGGAAAGATAAATTTTTAGTGAAAATTATAGACCTCAAAGACCCCCTCAGTCTTGAAGCACTTGGGACGCGAGTAGAAATTCAAATTCCGATTGTTGAAATGCCTTATAGACAGGTGAATATTTAATTAGGAATTTGGAATTTGGAATTTGGAATTAGAAATTTGGAATTTGGAATTAGAAATTTGGAATTTGGAATTAGAAATTTGGAATTTGGGTAAAACCAATAGTTATATTTTAAACAGAAAAGAATATATATGAATTTGACGACTGAATCTCCCTCGAACTACGATAATTTAGAGAAAAAAAGCATTGCCGAACTCATTAAGGCAATGAACGATGAAGATAAAAAAGTGCCTGCCGCTGTTGAAAAAGCTCTCCCTCAGATTGAAGCTTTCATAGAAGCTGCTTACGAACGGATGCGAGAAGGTGGTCGTTTGTTCTATATTGGTGCAGGCACAAGTGGTCGTTTGGGCATTTTGGATGCCAGTGAAATACCGCCAACTTATGGTGCTCCTTCGGATTGGGTTATTGGTTTGATAGCAGGTGGCGATTATGCCATTCGCCACGCCGTTGAATTTGCCGAAGACGATGTAGCGCAAGCTTGGCATGATTTGAAAAAATATGAACCTGATACGAATGATATTTTGCTCGGCATCGCTGCTTCAGGTGGTACGCCTTACGTGGTAGGCGGTTTGAAACATGCCAATACTGAGGGGTTGCTCACGGGCTGCATTGTTTGCAACGAAGGTTCGATGGTGGCTGAAAAAGCAGCATTCCCAATTGAGGTCATCGTGGGTCCTGAGTTTGTGACGGGTAGTACACGCATGAAATCGGGCACAGCTACCAAGCTGGTTTTGAATATGATTTCCACAACGCTCATGATTCGGATGGGTCGAGTGAAGGGCAATCAGATGGTGGATATGCAATTGACCAACAAAAAGCTCATTCATAGAGGCGTGCTGATGGTCATGTTTGAATTAAATATTGATGAGAAAACGGCGGCGCAATTGCTGAATCAATATGGCTCGGTGCGTAAAGTGATTCAAAATTATAAGAAATAATACGGCTTACCCCCTCAGTATTTTATCATCAAAATGGGTATTTTTGAGTACTTTTTTCTACAAATTGAACAAAATCAGCCATTTTGTCATATTTTTAAACAATTAAATGACAAAATGTCGCATTAAATGAATTGGTATTGAATTTGCACATTATTAATTTAATTAAAGTAATTAAAACACAAATTAATAATGAAATCAAATATTCAGATTCCAAGAGAGCTTTTAGCTCAAATCGATTTTC
This sequence comes from Saprospiraceae bacterium, assembly GCA_043744275.1. Classification (GTDB taxonomy): domain Bacteria; phylum Bacteroidota; class Bacteroidia; order Chitinophagales; family Saprospiraceae; genus JAAFJT01. The sequence continues at coordinate 6,728 of JAYTUY010000307.1, read as the reverse complement.
AAAATACAGTCAGTGGTGGTATGGCAAATGCTATTGCAACAGGTTGGAGAGACAATGATGGTTACAGAATGGTACTGAAAGCGCCGAGTGTAGATATTGAAAAAATACACATTGAAACAGCTAATCAACGTTTTGCCGTTTTTTATATGCTCGAAGTCTTAGATGGAACGGTTCAGATGCCTTACTTTTTGGTCAATTTACCCTTGTCGCCTGAAGTGGATGTCAATAATATTTCAGCGCGTTTGGAAAGCGACGGACGAATTTCTATCCACGCACCGTTCAACGATTGGGCTAAAGGACAAAGCCGACATATTGATATTGATATGTAGATTGTATTTATTTTATCATAAACTACAACTTGCAGCAAGTTTTGAAACTTGCTGCAAGTTTTTTTTTAATTAACTTCTCACATTTTCATAATCACCTCTTTATAAGCCTCGAAGTATTTTAAAATATATTTTCCAATCACATCAAATTCGAGGTTGATCCTATCCCCTATTTTCAAATCATGAAATGTCGTATGCTCATAAGTATAAGGAATAATCGCTACAGAAAAGGTATTTTTTGAAGGATTGACGACCGTCAAACTCACACCATTGATGCAAATAGAACCCTTATCAACCACTATATACTGTGCGGTCGGCTCATATTGAAAGGTAAAAAGCCATGAACCGTTTTGATTTTCTACACCGATGCAAACGCCCGTCGTATCCACATGCCCTTGCACAATATGCCCATCTAAACGAGCTTGAGCGGACATAGCCCTTTCGAGATTAACTCTATCCCCTACTTTCCAATCATTTAAATTGGTTTTTTTGAGCGTTTCATCAATAGCCGTCACCGTGTGATACTGAGGGGTCTGTTTGACTACTGTCAGACAAACCCCATTATGCGCCAAACTCTGGTCTATTTTCAATTCATTTGACACATCGGATGCTATGGTAAAATGAACATTCGTGCCCTCTTTTTCAATTTTTTCTACTCTGCCGAGTGATTCTATGATGCCTGTAAACATATATTTTAAAATTAATTACCCCGAATAAGCTCAATATACCCACTCAAAACCTTTGGACTCAGTACAACACCCGCCACCCGTTGTTCATACACCAAGCATTTATAAAAATAAGTGCCTTCTGCCAAATCAGTTCCTTTCAAGTTTTGACCGTTCCAATCCAGCAAAGGATTTTCAGTTTGAAAAACCAATTCGCCCCAACGATTGAACACTTTAAAATCAACTTTGGCAATGTAGCGCAAATTAATAGGCTTGAAAAGATCATTTTGTTTATCATCATTAGGCGTAAAAGTATTGGGCAATATATAAATCGGACAATTATCCACACAAATAACATTAGAACGGCGGCTTTCATTGCCAATAGAATCTAAAGCAGTGACGGCATAACAACCTGCTACTTTATTGCCCTCTTTATGCAAATATGTGGTGTCATTGATATTGTTGATGGTAGTTATCCGACGGAAAGCCCCCCCCTCAGTATCAGCGTAATAAATATTGTATCTCACGGCATCTTCTGAGCCTTTGCAATTGTTGCGCGGATTTGTCCATCTCAAAAGGTTAATAATAGCCGCTTCAACGGTTCGACCTGTCGAATCGCAATTGTTAGAAACCATCAAAACAGGCGGGCAAGGCGGCACTGAATCAATAGGTGTTCCACACACCCGCTGAGTCAAATTGATTAAAGGACTCGCTACGCCTGTGATGCCATATGTGCCATTTGCCTTCACATAATAGCAATATTCTTTTTTATTAATCAAATTTCCATCGCTATAAGTACTTGTATTCGCAATGCCGATGGAGTCATATTGCCCATTAATACCCGTTGTACTCCTAAAAATCACATAACTGCTATCCGTCCACGGCACATCTTTTTGCCAACTCAAATTATTAACTCTATCACTTGAGGCAACTGTCAAAAAATGAGAGGATGCCACTTGAGAAAAACCAAGTAATGTATCACCGCCTTTGGTATAAAATCCAATTTTATAGGAATAAGCATTTTGAACCGTATTCAAATTATTGTCAATCCAAACTGTATCTTTCAATCCTGCAAAAGTTGGACTTGTAAAACTTGCTCCAGGTATGGCTACAAGATTGGCTTTTGTAATGCCTGTTGCTCGAAAGACTGTATATTTATAAGGTCCTGGATTCAAAATAGTGTCCAAATCAGCCCCAACAGGCTTTGTCCACCTCACGAGAATGCGCCCTGCTGAGGGGTCGGTTTGTTCCACTGTTGCATGAGTTATCAGCGGAATATCGCGACGCAACTGCACACAAGCCTCCTGCGAAGGCAAGCTGGCAACGAGATTATAAGGGTTATTGGCAGGCGTTCTTCTTGCAAAATGTGCTAAAATGCGGTAACAATAGGTCTTGCCGCGCTCAACATCTTTATCCACATAAATATATTTACCATTCACCATTTGGAAAGTCGTATCAAAAACAATGCGGGTATAGCCTTTTCCATCTAAGCCTGGCGAACACGTATCCAATGGAAAAGGGTTGCTGCCTTCGCGCCGCCAAACGGAAAAGGCATAAAAATACTTATCACTTGCATTTTCGCAGAGATAAGGCTTTTTCCAACTCACTGTCGCTTGCCCTGAACCAGACGTGACACTCACCTCCTCAGGCGGAGGACCGACGACTCTTATCTGTACAGTTTTCAAATCCACTAAACCTGTTGAATCAAAAAAGTTGTCCACAGCTTTAAAGACCACGATATAAGGATATTGTTCTATATGGTCGCAAAGAGTATTCCATCGAAAAGTATCACGCACAGGTGGCGTTCTGAAAATATTTGTTCCACCTGTACCATTGAAAACAGCTTTATTTTTGAGCACCACAAAAGGTCCACCAAGAGCTGTGAGACTCACTCTTTGCCCAACATTAGGGTCGGTAGCCGTTACAGGAAATGAAACGGTTTGCCCTGCTATGACACATATTTTTTCAATAGTCGTGATTTTAGGTGGGTCATTATTGCAATCTTCAATTAAAACTTGCATATCTCGGATGGTGGTATCAATAGCTATACCTCTGCGATAAGATATGATTTGAAAAGCAATATTGTACTCACCGCGCATTTGTGGGCTTCGCCAAACGAATTGCCCAGTGCTTTCATCGAGCGTTATCACATTATTAGGTCCAGGTTTGATACGGTCGGGAAATTCATAAATCGGTACCGGACTATTGGCATCCTGCAAAGGCGTAATCAATCGAAAAGCCAAACTATCACCATCAGGATCGAAAGCATTGAGTGAATGTACAAACTGCCTGTTTACGCAACCTTTATCTATCGGAGGCTGCAAAAGGCGTGGTGTGCTGTTGTAGCCTGTAATATTGGTATTTAAAAAAGTATAAGTCGTTTGAATATAAAAAGGAATCGCTTCGGACTGAGGAAAATTGACATTCAAAATACCGCCGTTTCTATTCGGATCCACCATGCCAATGCGATAAGTAGCTCGCCCTGGGTAAGTATGGACAGCTATATAAAAGTTCAATTTAATATCACCAGGTAAAATAACGCCATTGCCATTGCCATTAGCCCGTCTTACAGTGTCATTGGTACCATCGCCCCAAGTAACATTTTGGCTGGCGCGGTCTGCCATGACGCTGCTATTTTTGGTGTAAGTAATCACCGTAGCGCGGATAGTCAAAGGTCCAATTTGCTCTATTTGGATTTCTCCTGCGCGATTGTGTGTAGCGAAGGCTTTTTCAGGCAGGGTGAATACTGCTATGAAAAAAAGTAATAAGTGTTGAAATTTAATTTTCATGGACAATTGATTTTCTATCATTTAAATTATAAACTGCCTACCCCTCAGTAAAATAGTGGCGAAAGGTATATTTCTCAAAGATACTTCAACTATTTAAAACGTTGTAAATCGAATACTCGTTTGAAAAGTGGGCATTTTTTTTTCAAAAATAAAATTATTATTTTTAATGCATATATAAAAATCTCTTGCGAACAATTTGTCGCAAGAGATTTGATTATTAAGTTATTAAAAATAATGTGAAAATTGAGGTAAAAAAATAATTAATTTTATTTTTTTCCAAAAACCTTCTTAAACGGCTGCACTATTTGCCCGACAAAATCTCTTGGAAAATTGGCGTCTTCCTTCGGTAAACCCACAGGCAGGTCTTTATCGTCATGAGGCCAATAATTTGTTTTGAAAATAAAATCCCAAATGCTTAAAGTGATACCAAAATTAAAACCTTTTGGATGCGAATCGGGGAAACGTTTGGCATGATGCCAAAGGTGCATTTGAGGTCCATTCAAAACATATTTAAATGGACCGAGCGGAACATACAAGTTAGAATGACCTAATTGACCCGTTACTAAGGTGAAAATATGGACAATAAAAAAATCTTGAATACCAAAGCCAATCATCGCCAGGGGGATATATTCTAAAGTGCGATAGATAATATTTTCCATAAAATGATAGCGCATCAAGGCAGCAAAACCCATTTCTTCTACGCTGTGATGCACTTTATGAAACTCCCACATCCACGGCGTGCGATGCAGCAATCGATGAATATTCCACTGCATAAAATCCCTCAAAATAAATAAGATAACCAATTGAACCCAACCAGGCAAATTATTGACATGAATAGCGACTATATTTTCAATACCAAACAGCCCTAAAAAATCATTAAAAAACTGAACGAACACCGTCGAAAGTGCATTATAGACAATCAGCGAAACGAGAAAATAATTCCAAAACAAATAAAAAGCATCTATCCAAAAATCTTGACGAATCTTAGGTTGATTTTTACGCCAAGGGAACAGCATTTCCAACGACCATATAGCCAATGATGCGCTCACCAACCAATAAAAATGGTTATGCCATTGAGGATGCAAAATAGCACCTGTCAAGTAACGCCAATATCCTGAATATGCTTCGCTAATAAGTTCAATATATTTCATTTGCAAAAATAAAAAAGCCGCACTTGAAATTCTCCAAGTACGGCTTTTTATCTTGATATTTTATTGAAAAACAATTATTCTGTCACTTTTTCAACAGCTTCTACGGCTGCATGAGCATTAGCGGCTATGTCGCTCATGTCATTAGCCGGTTGAACTTCTGCCTTAGTTTCAGTTTTAACTTCAATTTTTTCTTCAACTTTTTCTTCAACTTTCGCTTCAATTTTAACTTCAGGCGTCGCTTCTGCTACCCCCTCAGTATTGGGTGCTACAATAGCCTCTGCTTGAGGTTCAGGTTCAGGCTGAGAAATTATTTGAGGAGCGGCTTCCGTTTTAGCTTCGGGTTTGGGTGCAGGCTTATGTTCAACTTTAGGTGTTTCAGTTGCCTTTTTCGCTTCTTTCTCTTTATAATTATTCATTTTGAACTCGACTTCTGATTTTGTAGCGAGCATTTCATCGAGTTTTTCTTGTTTCGATTTAATGCGCTCTACAATCATCTCAATTTTAGCTTGACGAATTTGAGCTTCAAGCTGTCCAGTTGAGTTATTCACACGTTTAGTTTGAAAATCCAATTCATCTTTATCGCGGTCGATGCTGTCTTGCATTTTATCCATTGCGCCAATCAAACCTTCATATCGACGAGCCAAACGCTCACCTGCCGAACCGTCATTGATGGCATTCGTACCAAATTTCTTTTCTTTGACGGTTTTAAACAAACTATCTATTCTATTCCAAATATCGTTGGAGTGCTCGCGTTTCAATTTTTTATCTCTAAATTGAGATTGCGTTTTTTTCAAATCTTCAAAAATATCAGGAAACCGTTGGATGCCTTGCTCCACTTTTTTCTCAATGTCATCCAAGACAGAATTGAACTGACTAAAGAGCGATTTTGAATTTTCTTCAAACTCATTGCTCATTGAAGTCCGCATTTTTTTTAATTGATCGAAGAGGTCATTGGTTCCATCACGCAACACATCAGCATGTTCGCGGAAGAGATTACGGTCGCGCAGTTGCTCCTGTACTTTATCCCAAAATCCCTTGAGTGAATCCCAAGCCTCGCCGCTATAATCCGTTAATTGGCTGATTTTATCTTGAATGCCAGCCAGTTCAGACTTGTAACTTTCATGCAATTTAGTCGAAAGTACGATAAAATTCCATTCAGATTGAGCGCGTTGAACGAGGTCAGCCCGCTCTGCTTTAAGGTCGTCGGGTAGGATGCTTTCAGCTACCGTAAGCTCTTTTTCTACATGAGTGCCACCATCAGGGAACTCCAATTGAGCAGTACTATTGCGCCATTCATTCAGCATTTGCTGAGCGAATTCAGGCGTTGTGATGGCTTCTGGAAAAGTCCAGACGTCCACTTTGTTGTCGGCAGCACGGAGTTGCATGGCGATTAATACACGTTCGTCTTGTGCGTTGGTACCCCAGAGAACTAATTTCGTCTTCATTTACTTTATCAATTTTTTATTCAATAATATACAGTAATAAAATCTTCTTTTCCTTTAATAGTCCGTGTGTCAAATATTTGATGTTTGAGATTTGGCTTCAAAAGTAAGCAGGTTTTTTGAATAGGTCAAACGTATTTTTTTAATATTAGAATATTAACACAATTATTTAGCCAAAAATTTTAAAGTAAAAGAGGAATTTAAACAGACATTGTTCAATAAATGGCATAAAAAAAGAGGCGATGCACTCGCATCACCTCCAGCCCTAACCAAATAAAACCAAATTATAAATTTATCTTAAATCAGCTTTAAAGCTGAAAATATTCATTTTAAAAGATTTTTTAAAGTTAATATT
>JAYTUY010000306.1:0-40667 GCA_043744275.1 Saprospiraceae bacterium | reverse complement strand
TTGAATTGATACAAAAAGCGATTATGCAGCTACCAGAAGGGTATCGAGTCGTTTTTTCTCTTTATGCTATGGAAGGTTATGACCACGAGGAAATCGGTGAAATCCTTGGCGTGACGGAAGCGACTTCAAAATCGCAATATTCACGAGCGAAAGCGAAGCTTCGCCAAATTTTGCAGTCGCCCCGTCATGTACGAGTTGGGTAATTAGCCCCCCTGCCCCCAAAGGGGGAGTAGATTGAGGGTAATTGAAAATTTTTGAATGAAATTAAAAATAAATTTAACTTCCTGCCGACTCCCCCTTGGGGGCAGGGGGGCTAAAATGTTGAAAATGAAAGAGTTAGAGAATATAGAACAATTTTTAAAAGACAATCGGTCAGCGTTTGACATCGATACCCCCTCAGTAAATGTGTGGGCGGGCATCGAAAATCAACTGGCAGGAGCGGATGTTTTTGAAAAATTTATCAAAGACCATAGAGAGTCTTTTGATACCGAAATCCCCAATTTGAAAATTTGGGCAGCCATTGAAAACCAAGTCAACCCGATTAAAGAATATAAAATCGTGAAGATGGCTTGGTGGAAACAAGCAGCGGCAGCGATTGCCCTGCTGGTAGTCGGCGCAGGATTGGGTATTTTTTTCAATGAAAAAGCAGAGGTGAAAGCATTGGCACAATCAACTGAACAGGTTGTACCTGATTTGACAGAAGCTGAAAGTTATTATAATAAAAAAGTAGAAACTGAATTAACAAAATTAGTCAGCTACAATCCCGACCCCTCAGTCATGACGGATTTGAAACAGTTGGATGAAGTACAAAAAGAGTTGAAAAAGGAATTGGAAAACGCACCAACGGCTACTCGTGAGGAAATTATACACCGAATGATTGAAAATTACCAAATTAAATTAGGCATTCTTGAACGCGTTTTGAATCATATTGAAGAACATCAAACAGAAAATAAAAAAATACAGCAAAATGAAAGCATTTAGTCAAATCGTATTAATGGCGTTGCTCCTAACTACGAGTCACTTCGCCTTTGCGGCAAACAACACAGCCCCCCAACCCCCGAAAGGGGAGTGTAACCAAGATAGCATTGTTGGAGAAGGTAAAGAGTTTACAAAATCTTACAACAAAACTTTTAATGTCAGTCCCAATATTTTAGTGATTCTTTCCAATAAATATGGGAAAATAGATGTGAAAACAGGCGGCGGCAGCCAAGCCGTTGTGAATGTGGTCATAAAAGTGCAAGCGAGTTCACAAGCGGAAGCCGATAAAGCTTTCAACCGCATCAATATAGGCTTCACCGACGGTCCCGATTATGTAAAAGCGGAAACTGAAATTGAATCTCAAAACAACGGTTGGTGGAGTTGGGGCAGCAATTCAAGCGATTTTGCTATTGATTACGATGTAACAATGCCCGCAGCCAATAAACTTGACCTTTCGAATAAATATGGTAATAGCCACATTGCCCCCCTCAGTAATTGGGTGAAAATTGACCAAAAATATGGTGATTTCAAACTTGAGGGAGCAGCAACAGCGACTATCAATTTGGCTTATGGCGGCGGCACGATCGGCAAATTAATGGGCTTGAATGGCACTATTTCTTATGGCAAACTCAGCTCGGCAGATATTAAAGACGTGGCTATGAAATCCAAATACTCAGCTTTCAAATTTGATAAAATAGAAAATTTTGCCGTTACCTCCGCTTATGATGATTATCAAGTGAATAGCGTCACCAATTTTTCAGTGGATAGCAAATATGGCGATATGATAGTTGGGAATGTTGAAAATATAGCCGTCAAAAGTTCTTATACAGATTTCAAAATTCGTAAAATCGGCTCCAGTGCGGACTTTCAAACCAATTACGGAGATGTGCGGATTGATGCGGTGAAAACTGGCTTCGATGCCCTCAATTTTAAAGGTAGTTATACAGATTATATGGTCACGATTGACCCCACAGTATCTTATCAGTTGGATGTAACAACCTCTTACGGTGATGTGAATCATTCTACATCTCTAACGACAAAAATAGATAAAGAGAAGGGTTCTACTAAGGAAATCATGGGATATGTAGGCAATCAAAATACAAAAAGTATAATCAAAGCCCGCTTAAATTATGGCGATTTGATTATCAAATAATTTGACTTTAAGGATAATGTTTTTTCATACTAATTATTGGTTTTAGACGCCGCCTTGAATGGTCCATTCAAGACGGCTTTTTTTATTAAATTAAAAAGAAAAAGATTCAAATTCATCAATCATTTATAATCTATGACTAAATTGCCTTCAATTGTCATAATAATTTAAAATTAATTGATTGATGAAAATAAAATTCTGCGGCGCAGCGCGCGAAGTCACTGGAAGTTGCCATTTAATCACACTCGATAATGGTTTCACCATCCTATTAGATTGTGGTTTATATCAAGGCAATAGCCCTGAACTCAAAGATTTTAATGACGAATGGCTATTTAATCCATCAGATATTAATTGTATGGTGCTTTCTCATGCTCATATTGATCATACAGGCAGAATCCCCAAATTGGTGAAAGATGGTTTTCGCAACACCATTTATAGCACGCCAGCCACCAGAGCCTTATCAGCCATCATGCTCCTTGATAGTGCGGGTATTCAAGAAAAAGATGCTGAATATGATAATAAAAAAGCTCTAAAACAAGGAAGAGAAGGCAATATTCAGCCACTTTATACCAGCGAAGATGTTCAAAAAGCGATGACACTCTTCGCGAGTTTTAGCTACGACCGTTGGTTTCCAATTCATCCTGACGTTCAAGTATTGTTCTCCGATGCAGGGCATATTTTGGGCGCAGCGAGCATAACTTTGAAAATTACTGAGGGGGGTAAAACGATTATGCTTGGTTTTACAGCAGATATTGGTCGCCCCAATCGCCCTATTTTGCAAGACCCACAGACAATGCCCGAAGTTGATTATTTGATTTGCGAATCCACTTACGGCGACCGTTTGCACGAAGACAAACCTCAGGAAACAGGTAAATTTATCAATATCATCAATGAAACTGCCCAACGTGGCGGCAAAGTTATTATCCCTGCATTCAGCGTCGGGCGCACGCAGGAGATTGTCTTTATGCTCGATAAATTAGCCAATGAAGGGCTTTTGCCTCGTATTCCTGTTTTTGTTGATAGCCCTTTGGCTGTCGATGCGACCGAAGTTTTCATAGCGCATCCAGAATGTTTTGATGAAGAAATGCATCTTTACATGACTAAAGACCCCAATCCCTTTGGTTTTAAAAATCTAAAATATATCCGTAAAGTAGAAGAATCCAAAGCCCTCAATGATTTGAAAGAGCCGTGTGTTATTATTTCATCGTCGGGCATGGCAAACGCAGGGCGTGTGAAACACCACCTTTTTAATAACCTTGAAGACCCGACTTGCACAGTCCTCATCGTCGGATATGCTTCGCCTAATACACCTGCGGGGCAATTGCGTGATGGTGCTCAATATGTACGATTGTTTGGAGAGGAGAAGCAAGTGAATTGTCGCGTCGAAATCATGGATTCATTCTCCGCTCATGCCGATTACAAGGAGATTTTGGATTTTATTGACAATCAAAAGTCAGGGCTTAAACACCTTTGGCTCGTGCATGGCGATTATGAAGTGCAGCAAATGTTTCAAAAAACATTGCATCAAAACGGTTTTAATACCGTTGACATACCAGCATTGGGGAGTGAAGTGGTGATTTAATGTCAATTTTAAATAATTCAAATAAAATGTTTAAAATATTTTCAAGCACTTATCAAAACCTTTATTTGACGCGCCGCTTTTTCATTGTGTTTGCATTAGTGGCTTTCGTTTTTGTATTGAGTTTTACTTGGTCGTGGCTATTTCCGATGGCTCAAACGGCTTTGATTGTTTGTATGGCAATTGTTTTAGCTGATATTGTCTTGCTTTTCAATAAAAATACTCGTCTTGAAGCTCATCGTCGTTTACCCAAATTGATGTCGCTCGGTGATGCCAACCGCATATATTTGGACATTGAAAACCACTCAGGTCAACGGCTCAATATTCATTTGATTGATGAAATTCCTTTTCAATTTCAAAAAAGAGACTTTGAAATGCTCCTGATACTGAGGGGGGGTGAAGCCCGTCGAACGGACTATGAACTCACGCCTACCGAACGCGGCGAATACGATTTTGGCAATATCAACCTCTTTGCAGAATCACTTTTGGGCTTAGTGCAACGCCGTTTTGAACAAGGCGGCGGCGATACAAGCGTGCCTGTGTACCCCTCAGTATTGCAGATGAAACAGTTTGAATTGAAGGCTTTTCAACAAATTGCACATCAATCGGGCATCAAAAAAATACGCCGCTTGGGGCATAGCTACGAATTTGAACAAATCAAAAATTATGTCGCTGGCGATGATTTTCGCTCACTGAATTGGAAAGCATCGAGCCGTAGAGGGCAAGTCATGGTGAATCAATATGAAGACGAACGCTCGCAGCAGGTTTATTGCATCATTGATAAAAGCCGTGTGATGCGGATGCCTTTTGGCGGTCTGACGCTCATGGATCATGCTATTAATACGAGTTTGGTGATTTCCAATATCATTTTGCAGAAAAAAGATAAGGCGGGTTTGTTCAGTTTCAGTGATAAACTCGGCTCTACTTTGCAAGCGGACAACAGCCCCAATCAGTTGAGTCGCATTCTCTACGAATTGTACCGTGAAAAGGAAGGAAAAGGAGAAGCGAGTTATGAATTGCTTTATTATGCTGTTCGGAAAATGATAAAAGGGCGAAGTCTGTTGGTGCTTTTCACCAATTTTGAAAGCATGTTTGCTTTAGAAAGGGTGTTACCAACTTTAAGATTGCTCAATAATTTGCATTTGTTGGTCGTCGTCTTTTTTAAAAATACAGAGATTGAAGATTTTACTAAAAAAGATGCGGCGACTACCGAAGAGATTTATCATCAAACCATAGCCCATAAATTCATGAATGAAAAAGTACAAATGATGCAAAAACTGAGGCAATACGGCATTCAAACAATTCTGACTCGACCTGAGGACTTATCTATCAATACCATTAATAAGTATTTGGAATTGAAATCGAGAGGGGCGATTTGAGTGAATAATTGATAGTGAAAAGTGAAAAAATATAGTAAATTTGGAACTTAATTAAATTGGAAAAAATGATAGCGGAAAAGACATTAAACCAGACTCTACACATAGCAAAATTTGCTAAAAAAGACGAGTTCTATACCCAACTATCAGACATTGAAAGTGAATTGAAACATTACGAAAAACATTTTAAAAACAAGGTGGTTTTTTGTAATTGTGACGACCCAAGAAATAGTAATTTTTTCAACTATTTTGCCTACAACTTTGAAAAGTTAGGCTTAAAAAAGTTGATAACAACCTGTTATAAAAATCAAGAAACAGATTTATTTATTCAAGAAGAAGCAGAAAAAGCCGTTTTCCTTGAATACTATGGAGACAAAAATGGAAATAAAATTCCTGATGCAGAAGAAATCGGAATAATACCACTAAAAGGCGATGGCGATTTTCGTAGTAAAGAAAGTATCGACTTGCTAAAGCAAGCTGATATTGTCGTTACAAATCCGCCATTTTCTTTATTCAGGGAATATGTTGACCAATTAGTAAAATACGAAAAAAAGTTTTTAATAATTGGAAACATTAATGCCATAACATACAAAGAAATCTTTAAACTAATCAAAGAAAACAAAGCTTGGTTAGGCATAAATTTGGGCAGAGGCATTTCGGGTTTTATAGTTCCCGACCATTACGAACTATACGGAACAGAAACAAGCATTGATAGTTTTGGAAATAGAATAATTGCGCCAAATAATTGTTTGTGGCTAACAAATTTAGACACCTTTAAACGACACGAAGATATTGTTCTTACTAAAACGTATTACGGCAATGAAATTGAATATCCTCATTTTGATAATTACGATGCAATTAATGTAAATAAAACCCAAGACATTCCAATGGATTATGTTGGAGTTATGGGTGTTCCGATTACATTTTTACATAAATACAATCCTGAACAATTTGAGCTAATTAAATTTAGAAAAGGAAATGACGAAAAAGATTTATCTATCAATGGTAAATGCCCATACTTTAGAATTTTAATCAAAAACAGAAGACTCTAAATATTTCAATACAAAATAATCAATGGCAAAAAAGCAAACAGACCGACTTAGAATTGAAAAAGTAAGAGGACAAGGGCCGAAGGAAATATTTGGAGAGAATGCACAAATACACGATAAATCAGTAAATAGTTTCTCAAAAGTTGTTTTTGAAACCTTGAAAAAAGATTTTCCTAATCTTGAATTTCGTTTTAGAGATGGTATTAAAAAAAAGGAAATTAATGAAAAACTTAACTCTGTTGATTCAAGATTAGGAGTAACTGTATTTGTTGAAAACGCATCAATAAAACCCGATGGAGGGATTATTGAGGTTAAAGATAAAGACGACAAGTGGCGTATTGTTTTAGTATGTGAAGCCAAACATCAAGGAAAAGACATTGAGAATATTAGCAAAGGAATTTTAGTTGGCAAAAACAGCAACCAAGAATTAATGGTAGCAGGAAATGCAATTGAGCGCTCGCATAAAAACATCAATGAAATCAGAAACTTAATGATTGATGAAAAACATTTTCCTTATATTTTGTTTTTGCAAGGTTCAAATTTCCTTACCGAACCAACAACAGTAATAAGAATAGATGGAACTGAAATCATTTTGAAACACGATGCAGGTTCACTAAACAGAATTGACAGATTAACTTCTGCAAATTATAGTTTACCTATCAACCAGAATAGTTGTGAAAATATATTCATCACAATTGACGGAAAATCAGTTATGTTACAAGCAGTTTCAATTTATACAAAATCAACAGAATGGACTGTCGAAGAAATGTTACCAATAATGATGAATGTTTCAACAACTTCATTAAGAATTTTAGGATTAACTGAATAATAAATGGACAAGAAAAACCAGCAAATCAATTTAACAACAAAATCAAACTTTGCATATCAAATTAAGCAAGCCATAGATATTCGCAACTTGACATTCGCTCACCAAAAGAAATAGTATATAATGAAAACGGCAAATAAAAAGGAAAAGACATTTGACACTGTCAAAACTTTCAGAGTTATTAAAGATAAAATATCTTTAGAAATGGCAAATATGAATTTTGAGCAAATCAAAGAATATTTGAAAAAATAGTGCTAAACTCTACTCAGAATAGCATAGAATATAGCAAGTATTGATCATTATTGATGCTTGAAAAATGTAAAACAATGTTAGATACTAAATTTTGTGAATTTCTTGAATATGAAATATCAAAAGCTTTGGCTAATTCTATTGATGATTACTTAAAAGGCTTTTGGTGTGATGGCATTTTGTTACCGACTTTTGAAAATGAATATTCTAAGAAATTTGTAAACGACAATAGAAAAATAGTAATAATCGCTTTTATAGGCTCATCTGGTCAAGACAAATATGAGTTGACTAAAAAATTTGCTCTATTGCAGAATCCTAAATACCCCCTCAGTATCCACTCAACTTTTTATAATAAATTATGCCGAAGGCATTCCTTCGGCATAATATCTACTTGTCAAACAAACTCAAGCTGTAGCCGTTTGTTTGACCTTAACTTTGGCTTTGGCTTTGCGATTGGGCTTTTGGCGTTTGCTGGCGCGAGTGCCACCAGATTGTTCGTATTCAGTTGAATCATCGCCAAATTGACTCTTCACGGCTATCAAAGAAGTTTTGCAATAATCTAATAATTTCTTTTCCAGATTTTTGACTTCGTCCTTTTTGATGTTCAAATTTTTCAACATAATGTTGTACTCCTCTTCAGCTTTTTTAAAATCAGCTTTTAAAGCCTCACCACCAACAACTGAAATGCCGTTGTGCAATTCTAAAGTGGTGCTAATGGATTTCAAACCTGTTAGGCGTTGTTCCATTTTCATTAAACCTGAATTAACTGCTTTGCGTGTAGCCATTTTCTTTTTTTTTTTTTGATTATGAAATTTGAATTAGTTTCTCAAAGTCTGATTCTAAAAACATGCCACTATCGAGGTATAAACAGCATTAACATTGATTTGCCTGTTTTAAAAGCCTATAACTTATGCGAGTTACAGGTTCAAATGCCGATAGGCATGACATAACTGATTGGTTTTCAATTATTTACAACGCGTTATTATTTCAAAAAACCAAAAAAAAGGAAACCTGTTTCGTGTTTTGCGAAATTTTTTACGTCGTAAATAATTTCGCGAATAACGTTTTCGAAATCTTTTACGTCGTAAATAATGTTTCGAATAACGTTTTTGAAATTTTTTACGTCGTAAAAAATGTTGCGAATAACGTTTTTGAAATCTTTTACATCGTAAATAATGTTGCGAATAACGTTTTTGAAATCTTTTATGTCGTAAATAATTGCGCAAATAACGTTTTTGAAATCTTTTATGTCGTAAATAATTGCGCAAATAACGTTTAAGGTATGTGGTAGATACCCCTCAGTATAGAACCCGTTTTGGGCTTCAAATAGACTTACACGTCAGCAATCAAAGCATTAAAAAAATTATTAGCCCTTTGGATAAAATGTAAAAGTAAAGGTATATTTTTGTTCAATATTGAGCGACAATACAAAAAACGCAATGCGTATTTTGTATTGTCGCTGATAACAATTTAAATAAAAATTATTTTATAACTTATTAATTAACAGTAGTTTACTTGTTTTTAGATGTGTGATTTTGGTTAAAACATGCGTCTATTAGCGAGTTGGCGGCAATTTTTGCGGACACCCTAAAATTCACAAGTAACTATGAGAATTTATAAAAAGTTTTTCTTCATTTTTCTTTTGGGTGCGACACATTCTGTGATTGCTCAGAAAATAAAATATGCCGACGATTTTTTAATTTCAAATAAAGACAGTTTACCAAAAGTTTTACTTGTAGGAACTTTTCATTTTGAATATTATAATTTAGATGTTCATAAGGTTGATAAGAATAAACAAATTGATATTCTGACTGACCAAAAACAGAAAGAACTTAAAGGACTTTTAGACTACATTTCCATATTTAAACCTACAAAAATTTGCATTGAAGCATTTCCTGAGTGGAACGCAGTAAAAAAATACAATGAATACAAAGCAGGACAAAAGCAATCAGTTAAAGACGAACGGTATCAAATTGCTTTCAAGCTGATGGACAGGTTTAAATTAGATACAGTATATTCTATAAACGCTGAATCAATTGCAAATGATTTTCAATCAACAAAAGACTCTACGATTTTTATGCCTTACTTACAAAATTTGTATGACGGTTATTCGGATAAAGACAGTCCTAATTATGTAGAATGGAGAGATTACAAAACAACATTAACAACAAAAATTTCTTTATTGAAATATTTCAAATACCTCAATTCACAAAACAATCTGCATAGAGATTTTGGTGCTTATTTGGTTGGCGACTACAAGTTAGACAAGACAAAAGGTGCAGATATTTTAGCAATAGATTGGTATGACAGGAATTTAAGAATTTTTAGAAATTTACAAAATATCAAAGCAAAGCCAAATGATAGAATTTTAGTTTTATTTGGTTCAGGACACATTGCTATATTAGACCAACTTTTGACAAGTTCACCAGAATATCAATACATAAAATTCAACGACTTGAAGAAATAAAACTGCCACCAACAAGGGGTTTGGCAAAAGTGGGGCGGAAGGAATAACAATGAGCATTTGTAATACTATTTAGCTTTTGTTCGGGCTTGACAAGCACCATTGAGCATTAGTTCTTAACTTCAACATTATATTTTCAATCAGCAGCGGTTGTGGGCAGACGGAATTCTATTTCCCAACCTGCACAAAGCCCTGCTCGTTACCTGCAAGCGTAGAACGACACCCTCAACTTTTAGACAGAAATTCATCAGACACCAAAACGGCACAATTTGCTTCCGAGTTTGACGGAGTACAGCCGACTTGACATTTTGAAACACCTTTAAGTAACATTGACCGAATTTCAATTAACTCTTTTATTTTATCATCCAACAGACTAACTTTATCCTCAATCTTATCTTTCATATTATTGCAACTTGCCTCATTTACTTCAATCATATCCAAGACATCGGATATTTCATTAAGTGTAAAGCCAAATCCTTTTAATCGCTTAACAGTAAGCAGTCGGTTTAAATTATCATCAGAATATTCCTTATAATTGTTATCTCTGCGTTCTTTTCGACCAATTTTTATTAGTCCGTGCTTTTCATAAAAACGAACTGTGTCTTTAGAAAGCCCTGTTTTATTGACAATTTCACCTATTAACATATTTTTTGAAATTTATTTTCATTTTCCTCTTGACAGTGGACTATACTCCACTGTTTATATTTGCAAATATAAATTAAAAAACAAAGAAAATGAACAGAAAATTAAAAATGGTAATGTTGATAGCAGGTGCTTTTCTAACATTCACTTCTTGCAACGGACAGACAACAGGCTGTTGCGGTGGAAGCAAAAACAAAACAAGTTGTAGTAAAGAATGTTCAACAACTAAAAAAAGTAAAAAAAGTAAAAAAATGACAAAAGAAACAGAAAATTGCCCTAAATGTGGCAAAAACTCTTGCGACACAAATTGTTCCGCAAGCACAACAACTGACACCACTTCAGAAGGTGCAAAATTGAAATCGTTAGTTCCTTCTTGTAACTTATCCGAAAATCAATTAGTAGATAAAAAGGCTTTGTTATCAGGTAAGGACGGGATATTTACGAAAATAAAAAAAGTAGTAGAACTAAAAGATGGCTATGATTTTATATTTGAAGAACCCAAAGAATTTTCCTTTCAACTGCTTGAGTTCATAAATTCTGAAAGAAAGTGCTGTTCAAATTTTTCATTTGCCTTAGAGTTTGAACCAAATGAAAAAGCTACACACCTAAAAATGTTTGGCTCGAAAGCTATTAAAGCAGAATTAAAAAATGGTTTTACTGAATTGGGTGTAATTATAAAATAACAAAAAATGAAAACAAAAAAATGGTTTAAAACAACAGGTTGGCTTGGAATAGTTGCTTGTGGACTATGCTGTGCTTTACCTATCATTGGAGCCACATTTGGTATTGGAGCATTGACAGCTTTTGGTGCTTATTTTGAGAAAATTGGCATTGTAATTTTAGGCATTTCTGCCATATTACTATTGCTTTATTTCTATCAAAAGCGACAAGATAAAAAATCTACCAAAACATCTTGTGCAACCGACTGTGGTTGCAAAACAGAAACAGTCAAATGACAAAAATAGTTTTAATATTCTTAATAGCATCCATTTTTGAAATAAGTGGGTGCTATTTTATTTGCCAATGGCTCAAAAATAACAAAGGAATTGAACTTGGTATTATAGGAATCATTCTGCTGACACTTTATGGTTTTACTGCAACTTTGCAGACAGAAACATTCGGAAAAGTGTATGTTGTTTATGGTGGAATATTTATTATCATGTCATTAATTTGGGCATACTTGTTCGACAATTACAAGGCTGACAAACTTGACATTTTCGGAACGACAATGATACTAATTTGAATAATTTTGATTTACTTTGTACCGAGAAAATAAAAACGCCAGCAGGTAACAGGGGTTTGGCAAAATGGGGGCAGAAGTGCTGAATTGAACATTTGTAATTCTATTTGGCATTTGTACTAAACTGAACATTTGTAATTCTAATTCCCCCACTTCGCCAAGCCCCAAAACGTTTGTATATAAGAACCCTCAGTGTACCCCCCTTCATTATAAATTTCCACTCATCTAACTATCCCTATAATCTCTTCCCTGTCATTTCTTAACCTCGATACCCCCTCAGTATCTAAGGCTTTCAAACGGCTACAAGCTTGGTATTTTATCCATAAATCCTTGTAAATCAATGAGTAATATCCTAAAAAAGGGAGTAATGCGACGAGGGCGTAAATTGCCCAATGGTTCAGAATAAATGCGACTGTGATTAAGATAATGTATTGAATTAAAATGCCACCCATAGCCACCGTTGCCAATACAGGACCTTGGAATTCCAAATATTTGACGCGCTCATTTTTGATTTTCGTCGCATACCAAGCGGGTATCCAATGACCCAACCAACCGATAGCGAAAGGTATAAATCCGATAATCAAAGCCATCAAATTTTTACTGTTCTCATGCCAGGGTTGCGCAATAGCAAGGTCATCTAAGCCCTTCGATTTGAGGTTTGAAAAATACGAATTGATTTTATTTTTAAGCGTAACCAATTGATTATCATCAAGTTGAGTGATATTGTCAGCTATTTCTTGATGCGCCATCAAACGGCGTTTGGATGAGTTGAATATAGGGAAAACGGGTTCAGGATAAGTGTTTCTGTAGAGCGTAAAAATGTTTTCTGAGACCTCATCATTCTCTGGTTGAGCGATTTCTACCAGCAACGGGCGCATAGCATTTTGCACATCCGCAGTGAGTTGATTGATGGCTTTGTTATTATTTTCAGCGTAAATTTCGTAGTATTGACTGAGGGGTATAGCGTCGCCGTATTGAATCATGACCTCCGAGCGGAAGGTGTGCGGGTCGGTATATGTGAGGCAAACAGGGACAAAATGTAAATCCAAATCGCCATAAATATCATAATTGCCAAAAGCCATCCGCGCCATGCCTTTCTGAATCGGGCGCAAGCGTTTCACGGTCTGAGTGCCGCCTTCGCTGAAAATCAAAATGCTCTTTTTCTCTGCCAACGCCTTATAAATGTACTTCATGGTGGCAGCATTATTTTTCAAATTGGAGAAACCATCTTTAAAACGAAAAATCGGAATCATGTTGAGGCTTCCGAAAATGCGCCTCACCCAAGGCTTCTCGAACATATCTCCTCGAGTAATAAAATGGTACTCAACATCCCACGTCAAACACGCCAGCATACAAGGCTCAAAAAAGCCCGTCTGATGATTGCAAGAGAAAATCAGAGGCTTACCATGAGGAATTTTTTCAGTCCCCGAATGGTATATTTTTTTAAAATAAATTTTAAAAACCAATGTAGCTATTGGTCTAACAACGTGATATAGATTCATAATGACTTGACTATCAATAACTTATAATATTCATCTCATAAATCCACAAAGTGGATTTTTAAAACTTTTACATTTAATATTTTGCGGTTTTGAGTTTTGCGGTTAAATTTTTTTCTACTTCTTTCCTTTAATCCTATTCAAACCCGCCTTAGCTAAAGCATGAAGCGAATCTGAATAATCATCGGGATTCAGTGCCAAACAATAATTAAAAAATTGCCGCGCTTTATCGTATTGTTTATATTCCTCGTAAATAATGCCCAACTGCAACGCGGCATTGCAAGCATAATAATAGGGCGTTTGCTTACCAGTTTGTATCGTTTTATCATAATATTGAATCGCTTCATTAGATTTTTTCAACATTTGCAGAATCCTGCCCATCCGATACATGTATTCCAATTTATGCGCTTGATTGGCAAAATCCGTTTCTTTTTTATCTTTTAAAAAATCATAAGCCTTCTGATAATAGCCGCCATCGAAAAAAAGGCGACCCCTCAGTAAATTCGGCTCTGGAACACTCCCCGACTTAGCTTCTTTCAAGGCATTTTTATCGCCGCCAATATCCGCTCGCCCAACAGTTTTACAATTTTCAATAAAAACTTTATACCCACTCGGATTACCCCTCAGTAATTCGAACCAGGCGATGCGTTGAAAACCTTCTTTTAGATAATTTCTACCCTTGAAATAATACACATATTTTTTCAAAGATTCATCAGCATCCCCATCGCCGCGATACAATTTCGCCAATCCGAGCATATAATCCAAATAATATACTGTCAAATAGCCGCTACCCGTCGGGCGATTTTGCAAAATTTCAATTGCCTTGTCATTCCTACCCGTCCGCATTGCCACATTCGCAAGGGCGAAGCAGTGCAGCATATTCTCGCGAGGTTTCAATTTACCATTATTGATGATATTCCAAGCAGATTCGCTTCGATTATTGAGGTGTAGCATTAAAAAAGCGTACATCACCATCGCCTCAGATTCAAAAACAAAGTCATTGGTTTTAGCATAATTAATGACTTCCTCAATTTCCGCTTGCCCTTGTTGAATCGTTCCGTTCATGCCGAAAACGAGTTTTGCCCCCCATTTATAGTTGTCAGGAATCGTCCCAACCACCGAATGAAGCACCCCAAGCGTCATTTTATTGGCAATAAAATTAGGGAATTTTTTTTCATTCGTTTCAAGCAATTCATAAGCCGTACTCGCGGCATTTAAGGCATCCAGATAACTACCGAATTTCACTTTATTCATTGCCCAAAACAAGCGCACTTGCGCCTGTGTGAACAGATAATAGGGCGATGTAGGGTCGCCATTTTTCAAGGCATTGAGGCGTTTTTTTTCGTTGGGGCTGTATTTATCATAGTCCACTTTGTCTTCACTGATGAATATTTTGATGCATTCCAAATGATTTTCAATATAATATACCACCAAATTATTAGGGTCGGATTGCCTCATTTGACTGATTAAATCATACGCTTCATCAAACTTCAAAGCCAAGGTTTTGTCATATGCCTTACGCGCCAATGGCGTAAATTCAAACTTGCCAATTGCCCATAAGTCATTGACAATCAATAATATACCAATGATAAAAAATATTTTTATGTTTTTCATTTTCAAATTAATCGTAAAAAAATGCCTTTATTTCAACTTAAAAATTAGAAATTTTTAGCTCTATACTGAGGGGGTATTTAATTGAAAATTGAGAGTTAGGAGAATGGGCATGCCCAAATTTTCAAC
This sequence comes from Saprospiraceae bacterium, assembly GCA_043744275.1. Classification (GTDB taxonomy): domain Bacteria; phylum Bacteroidota; class Bacteroidia; order Chitinophagales; family Saprospiraceae; genus JAAFJT01. The sequence goes on along the minus strand of JAYTUY010000306.1, from coordinate 25,875 downwards.
TCTCAATTTTCAATTTTCAATTAAATACTATTTCTGCGCTTGCGAAACCAAATAAGCTGCTACTGCCCCAAAAATAATATTCGGGACCCAGACGCCGACAATCGCAGGCACATCAGGCTGCATGGCGAAAGTGACTGAAAATTTGGATAAAAAGATAAAAATAGCCCCCAATCCAAGCCCCATGGCTAAGTGCAAACCGATACCACCACGCACTTTTCGAGCTGCCAAAGCCATACCGATGAGAGTCAAAATGATGATAGTGAATGGTTCAGAAGTGCGCCTGTGAACCTCAATTTCGTAGGGTTTGGTATTGCCCATACCACGTGCGTCCAATTTGGCAATTTCACGGTAGAGTTCAGGCGTTGTCAGCATCTCATTTTGGTTGTGATAGCGGACAAAATCTTCGGGTTGAATATTGAGCGTTGTATCAATGGAGGCAATATTCGTTTCCAGCGATTCACTCAGCCCGTTGAACGTGCGACGTTGCGCCACTTTCAGCACCCATTTATTGGGATAGCCGCGCCATTCAGCACTTTCAGCCTTCAAAATGGTTTTCAATTCGCCTTTTTCATACTTTTCAATGCGAAAATCCCTAACAGTGGTATCATTTATACGAAAATAACCAATAAAAACTTTTGTTTGAGGATCCAAAAACATGTGCACATTTTCGGTTTTACCGTTGTCATTGGTTGTAGTTATGTAGGTGTGTTCAATTCTGAGGCGGTCTTTATTGCCTCTCGGCACAATAAAATGGTTTAAAATAAGATGCAATACAGCTATTAATCCCGCTGCAATCATATAAGGTCTGGTCAAACGACCAAAACTGATGCCTGCATTCAACATGGAAATGATTTCAGAATTGGAAGCCATGCGAGACGTAAAAAAAATGACAGAAATGAGCGCATACAATGGAAAAAGCAAGGTGCTGATATGCGGAATGAAATTCATATAATGGTCTATAAAAATTTCCTTCTTCGTAATCACCCCTTTTGTAAACACGTCCGCTTTCTCACTAAAGTCAATTACGCACGCAATGAGCGTGAGCATCAAAACAATGAAACCGAAAGTTGAGAGATATTTTTGGATAATGTACTTATCTAAAATACTTATTTTAAAATCTTTAAACATTATGGTATTTTATCAAACTAAAATAAAAGTCAAATTTTAGAACATTTGTTCTAATTCGTTTATTTTGCCTTTTTTCTTTACTTTTTCAATAAAAAGGTAAAATTTATTTTTAATGAAAATAGCTATTTATTTTTAAAAATAGCTAAAATTTTAAATTAAATTACAATTATAAAATACTGATTTTCAATTATTTATGAAAAAATTATTGTATTATTTACAATTTAGAACATTTGTTCTAAAAATCGTTTATATTGAATAAAAATTTACTGTTTAGTTGAAAATGATTTTCGAGTGCTACCATAAACACATTATTATAAAATGATATTTTTATTCAAAAATAAAATTTCAATTTTTAATTTCAGATAAAATATTTGCTCTAAATAGGATTTAGAACAAATGTTCTAAAAATGAAAAACTCTCTATTACCCCCTCAGTATTTTGCCAAATTTCGTAGGATAAGCGCAACATTTGGAAAGTTTTTAACTTTCCAATGTTAGTTGATCGTCATAAATATCAAAGCCGAGTCGCCAATTTTTTAACCATCTCATTTTTCCATGACATAAAAGTACCATCTAAAATCCTGCGCCGCGATTCATTCACGAGCCAAATATAGAACGCTAAATTATGCAAAGTGGCAATCTGTCCAGCGAGCAATTCTTGAACGTGAAAAAGGTGGCGCAAGTATGCTTTTGTATAAAACCGGCTGGTCGGTGCAGTACTTTCGGCATCTACAGGGCTAAAATCGTCCGCCCACTTCAAATTTTTCATGTTCATGACGCCATTGGCGGTATAAATCAAACCATGCCGTGCATTTCGGCTCGGCAAAACGCAATCAAACATATCAATTCCGAGGGCGATATTTTCCAAAATATTGGCAGGTGTGCCTACGCCCATGAGGTAGCGAGGCTTATCTTGCGGGAGTATATTCGTCACGATTTCCGTCATGGCGTACATTTCCTCAGCCGGTTCACCGACGGAAAGACCGCCGATGGCATTGCCCTTTTGCCCCTGTTCTGCTATAAATTCTGCTGATTTTATGCGTAAATCCTTATAAACACTGCCTTGAACGATAGGGAAAAACGTTTGCTCGTAACCATAAAGCGGTGCATTATTATCAAACTGGGTGATGCAGCGTTTGAGCCACCGATGAGTCAGATCAATGGATTTTTTCGCATAATCGTATTCGCAAGGGTAAGGCGTACACTCGTCAAAAGCCATAATAATATCCGCACCGATGATTCGCTGAATATCAATGGCTCGTTCAGGGCTAAAAAAATGCTTTGAACCATCAATATGCGAGGCGAAAGTGACCCCTTCCTCCGTTATTTTTCGACGATGTGCTAAGGAATAGACCTGATAACCGCCTGAATCCGTCAAAATTGGGCGATTCCAACCATTGAATTTATGCAAACCCCCTGCTTTTTGAATAATTTCTAAGCCTGGGCGGAGGTATAAATGGTAGGTATTGCCGAGTATAATTTGCGCTTTGATGTCTTCCTCAAGCTCTCGTGTATGTACGCCTTTGACCGTTCCGAGCGTACCAACGGGCATAAAAATGGGCGTTTCGATGACGCCATGAGCCGTCTGGATGCTTCCTGCACGGGCTTTACTGAGGGGGTCGGTATGTTCGAGTGTGAAAGTCAAATTAATTAGGAATTAGGTGAATTAGGAATTAAGAATTAGGAATTTGTCAAATTAGAAATATTTCCAGCAATTTCCTAATTCCTAATTCACTTAATTCCTAATTTATTCAAATATGATTGTTTTATTGCCGCTGACGAAAACGCGGTCTTCAAAAACGAGTTTGAGGGCTTTGGCGAGGGCGAGTTTTTCAACGTCGCGCCCCATTTGAGCCATTTCGTAAGCGGATTGAGTATGGTCGATGTGGATAACATTTTGGACGATGATTGGACCTTCGTCGAGATTGTTATTCACAAAATGGGCTGTTGCTCCAATAATTTTCACACCTCGTTCGTAGGCTTGCCTGTAAGGGTTAGCACCGATGAACGCAGGTAAAAATGAATGATGAATATTGATGATGCGATTTTTAAAATTATCAACAAATTGTGGTGAAAGAATGCGCATATATTTGGCTAAAATGAGATAATCTATAGGAAATTCCTTGATTTTGCTTGAAATTTCAGCTTCATGCTGCTTTCTTGTTTTATTTTCATGAGAAATAAAATGGAAAGGAATATCAAATTTTTCTGTAAAATTTTTCAAAATTTCATGGTTGCCAATGACTGCCAAAACCTCGATATTCAGCTCGCCAAACTGATTTCGCACTAATAATTCACCCAAACAATGGTGCTCTTTGGTGACTAAAATGACGACTTTTTTCTTCTTTTTTTCAGAAATTCGGATGTGCGCATCAGCGGGTAAAATGCCTTGCAAGCCGTTGTGAATGCGCTCGGCGTCCATTTTGCCCTCTATTTCAGTGCGCATGAAAAAACGTTGAGTTTCTTCCTCTACAAATTCATAGTTGGCAATGACGTTTAAATCGTTGTGGTACAAAACGCCCGTCGCTTTATGTACTAAGCCTTTGGCATCTGAACAGTCTATTAAAATGGTATGCGTCATAATTTAATAATGCAAGAGGCAGTTGGCATACCCCTCAGTATTTTTAGGAAAATTGGGTAAAAAAAACGCAAATATATCTAATTTTTGGGAGTGCTGAGTTTTTAGTGGTTGGTGTTTGAACCAGAATTTCAGTTTCTTAAATTTCCATTTTTATGATTTCTGTCAATTTTTTTTACAAAAAATATGGTTTTTTGTAAAAAGCTTAGACAGAAAACTATATTTTTTGTCAGAAAAAATTACAAAAAACACCTTATTAAATTGGTCGCCATGCTTGTGCACAAGATTTTAAGGATTTTTATTGAGTATGAGCGTTTTAAAATTTAAAAAAAACGCCCTGGCATCTTTGCAAAGGCGTTTTTTTTATCAAAATACTAGGGGGTGTTACTTAATAATATAAGTAGTCGCCTCAGTTTTTACCTCTTGTTTAGACTGCTCGATAGTCGTTTGACCGATGCCTGATTGAGGGTGTTCAGCTTTATATTTCTGACCCAAAATCGGTGCAATAGCTAAACCAACCAAACAAGTCAATTTAATCAAAATATTCATTGATGGACCTGAAGTATCTTTGAAAGGGTCACCCACTGTATCGCCAATAACGGCTGCTTTGTGCGCATCTGAACCCTTATACTCCATTTTACCATTGATCATCACCCCTTTTTCAAATGATTTTTTAGCATTATCCCAAGCACCACCTGCATTGGATTGGAAAATTGCCCACATAACACCTGATACCGTTACACCTGCCATGTATCCACCCAATGACTCAGGTCCCATGATAAAACCTACGAGTAATGGCGTTATAATAGTCAAAGCACCCGGCATTAACATCTCACGAAGAGCTGCTTTTGTAGAGATTTCAACGCATTTACCGTATTCAGGCTTGCCTGTTCCTTCCATAATACCTGGAATTTCACGGAACTGACGGCGAACTTCATTCACCATATCCATCGCTGCACGACCCACGGCGTTCATGGCAAAAGCTGAGAACACTACTGGAATCATACCACCTACAAAAAGAGCTGCCAAAACTTTAGCATTGAAAATATTGATACCATTAATACCCGTAAATTTAACATATGCTGCAAATAAAGCCAAAGCAGTCAAAGCCGCTGAAGCAATCGCGAAGCCTTTACCGATAGCCGCCGTTGTGTTACCCACTGAGTCCAAAACGTCTGTCCGCTCGCGAACTTCCTTAGGCAAATGACTCATCTCAGCAATACCCCCTGCATTATCAGCAATAGGTCCGAAGGCATCAATGGCTAATTGCATCGCTGTAGTCGCCATCATCGCCGAAGCAGCAATTGCCACACCGTAGAAACCAGCGAATGAATAAGCACCCCAAATAGCTCCTGCGAAAAGAAGAATCGGATAAAAAGTGGACATCATGCCCACACCTAAGCCAGCGATGATATTCGTAGCAGCACCCGTAGCCGACCGCTGAACAATGTCCAAAATAGGTGTTTTGCCCAAACCTGTATAGTATTCAGTGATGGCTGAAATAGCTGCACCGACAACCAAACCTAAGATAACAGCATAAAAAACATTCATTGAAGGAATGGATTTCAAGCCTTCTCCAAAGAAATTCATATTAATCGTCGCTGGTAACATCCATTGAATCAAGCCAAAACAAACAACGGCTGTCAGACCCAATGAAACCCAGTTACCTTTATTTAATGCACCTTGAACAGCATCCGAAGATACATTTTTATCATCAACGCTTACAAACCATGAACCGATGATAGACAATAAAATACCGATACCCGCAATCAACATAGGCAAAATGATGGGTCCAATACCACCGAATGCATCAGTAAAACCTGGATTATCAGCAATTAAATAACTGCCCAGAACCATTGAAGCCAAAACAGTTGCTACATAAGAACCGAATAAGTCAGCACCCATACCAGCCACGTCGCCTACGTTATCGCCTACGTTGTCAGCAATCGTAGCAGGGTTGCGAGGATCATCCTCAGGAATACCTGCTTCTACTTTACCTACAAGGTCAGCCCCAACGTCAGCCGCTTTCGTATAGATACCACCGCCTACGCGCGCAAACAAGGCGATAGACTCAGCACCCAATGAGAAACCAGCTAATACCTCCAACACTTTTTCCATTTGGTGTGGGTTGTTGCCAGTGCCATTCATAAATTGCGTATAAAACACAATGAATAAAAAGCATAATCCAAAAACAGCCAAACCAGCCACACCTAAGCCCATGACAGTACCTCCTTTAAATGATACTTCCAAAGCTTTAGACAGGCTTGTACGGGCAGCTTGTGTAGTACGGACATTTGCTTTTGTAGCAATCCGCATCCCAAGGTTACCTGCAAGGGCTGAAAAAACAGCTCCGAGGACAAAGGATACAACAATTAAAGCACTCGAATTTTCAACCAAAGTTGTTTGAAAACCCAATAATGCACCCGCAACCACGACGAAAATTACTAAAACGCGGTATTCAGCGTTCAAAAAAGACATCGCCCCTTCGGCGATAGCCGTTGCAATTTCTTGCATTTTGGCGTCACCAGCATCTTGCTTGCTCACCCAAGTCCATAAGTAAGCCATATAAGCCAAGCCTACTAAGCCGAAAATCGGCAATAAATAAAGTAAATTTTCCATATTGTACTGTAGTTAGTTTTTCTAAAATGAAACAGATATAGATTTTTATATACGTTTGAAAATTGACGTGCAAAAGTAGAATTATTCATCAGATTTTCAAAGAAATTCACAATATTCTTCATTTAATGCCTTTAGTCTAAAGATTTTTTTTCAATAAAAATAAAATAGGCTCAAGAAGAACGATACTTCTTGAGCCTTATGTAATTATTGAAAATTATAATATTAATCCTTTTTAGCCGTCAACTGAACATTGTCATACTTCTGAATCATCTTTACGAACGCTGCGCGATACCCCTCAGTATCTCTATCAAAACTGCCTTCTGCAAGAGCCATTATCTTCTTCGTATTAAAATCACCTTGATATTTTGAGACTCTGAGCAATTGCCCAAACGCGGCTACTGCTGCTGAAAAACGGAAATTATTAGACGTATTTTCTAACCTAAGTGATTGATTATCAATGGTTTTTTCTAATAAAATACTGTTATCACTATTCGGTTTTTTATATCTCAATTTAACAAAAACAAATTCCTCAGAATTGCTTTTAGAAGTTGTTTTAGTTTGTTGATAACGCAAAGGGTCAACCGAATTCATTTCATTGTCTCCTTTTTTAACGCCTTTCGGAATGATTTCATACAATGCCGTTACAGTATGCCCCGAACCCAATTCCCCTGCATCTTTTTTATCATCATTAAAATCTTCGGCTGCCATAATCCGATTTTCATAACCGATAAGGCGATAAGATTCCACATATTTAGGGTTAAATTCCAACTGCAATTTCACATCTTTTGCAATAGTATATAAGGTGCCGCCCATTTCTTTACCAAAAACCTTTTTGGCTTCTTCAAAATTATCAATATATGCATAGTTGCCATTGCCTTTATCGGCGAGCATTTCCATTTTGCTATCCTTATAATTGCCTAAGCCAAAACCCAAAACAGATAAGAAAATACCATCGTTGCGCTTGGATTCAATCAAGCGTACCAACTCACTTTCACTGCTGACGCCTACATTAAAATCGCCATCCGATGCCAATATCACACGATTATTGCCTTCTTTTAAAAAATTTTCTTTAGCAATTTTATAGGCTTGTTTGATGCCCTCGCCCCCTGCCGTAGAGCCGCCTGCTTCCAACTTATCGAGTGCTTCAATAATCGCCGCTTTGTTGCTGCCCGAAGTCGGCGGCAATACCATACCCGCCGCCCCTGCATAAACCACAATCGCCACACGGTCTTCTTCTCTCAAATTATTGACGAGCAATTTAAAAGCCTGCTTCACCAATGGCAATTTATTATCTTGACTCATAGAACCACTGACATCCAATAGGAAAACGAGGTTGTTGCGCGGTGCTTTACTCATGTCAATTTTTTTACCCTGCAAACCAATATGCAGCAATAAATGCTCTTGATTCCACGGACAAGTCCCCATTTCACTGATAATACTGAGGGGGTGCTCGCCTTGTGGCTGCGGATAATTGTAATCAAAATAATTCACCATTTCCTCAATCCGCACTGCCCCCGCAGCTGGCTTTTGCCCTTGTTCAATGAATCGGCGAATATTGGCATAAGAAGCTTTATCCACATCAATTGAAAAAGTAGAGAGCGGTGTGTTTTTAGGCGATTGATAATCATTTTCAAGCCAATAGCCGTATTCTTCAGTATCAAAACCACCTTTTTCAAGGCTATCGTAGAGGCGTTGATGTTCTTGTTTATCTAATTTTTGAGCGTTTTTATTGCCTTGAATGCCAGCTCTATCTTTTGACTTCCTCATAGAAGGACTATAACTATAACTTTGAGGAACTTTAGACATTTTAGCATTTTCATATTTCAAAGCTCGTTTGGCTAATGGAGCATTGCTTTCAGATACCACTAACTCTTTGACTGAAGTGCTTACATCTATCGTGAAATTAACAACCTCAGTAGCCCCCTCAGTAACCGTTATTTCTTTAGATTCTTTTTGCTGAAAACCGATTAAAGTACAGACCAAACGGTATGTGCCAGGCTTCACTTTCAATTCAAAATTGCCGTCAACATCAGTTTGTGCCCCCAGGTTTGTCCCTTTTATTGTAATCACTGCGCCCACCAAAGGGTCGCCAGATTGTGCATCCGAGACCTTGCCTTTTATAGCCGTTTTTGACATGAAAATGGTGAGGCTTGAAATGCTGAGGAGAATCATTAAAATGCTTTTCATTGGAAAATAGATTTAATAGGTTAAGGAAATGATGAATTATAAATGATGAATGATGAATAAAGAAAGCGTTAAAATAGATGCTTATAAAAGGAAGATGCAAGGAGAATGAAATTCCATAAAAAGGGGCTGTTTTTTTAAAAAAAGACTGAGGGGGTAATAAACGAATTTCTACTTTTAAAACATTTTTGTAGATTTAAATAAAATTTTTATAAAAATATTAATCTATAAAAATTTGAACAAATAATTTATAAATATTTGATAATCAATTAGTTGCAATAAAATAATGATTTTATTTTTAATTTAAAAATTGATTAATTATTTGTTTTAAAAAAAATGTTGAAAAATAATTTAAAATAATTTGTTTTAAAAAACAAAATGTTTTATCTTTGCAACAGCTTCAAAATCAGAGAAGAAGCCAAGTTTTAAAAAGACCATTTTACATTTAATTAAGGGACTTACGCCATGAAAAAGCAAAGCATCATCTTGTTAGCAAGGGATTATGTTGCTCGGCACTGGTTCAAATTGAGCCTATTGCTGCTCGTCATTATTGCTTGTTTTCGCAAAGAATTGAGTTTCAGTCTGCAACTGAACTCAGCCAAAGTAGATAAAAAAGTAGAACAAAAAAAGGTATCACCCGACACTAAATTCACAACCGTTGCTCCAGCAGAAAGCAGCGAAAGTACCCCCCTCAGTATATTTGGCAATTTGCTGAGTTCAGGGAATAAAAATGACGAATTTCCAGCCATTGATGAGCTGACTAAAACAACGTTTATGAAACGTTTTTATCCAGTCGCTCTTGCAGAAGGTAAGAAATACGGCGTGCCAGCCAGCATTATTTTAGCCAATGCCTTGCGTCAGAGCTTGGCAGGCAAGCGTGAGTTGACTTTAAAAAGTTTTAATCATTTTGCCTTGCCTTGTACTTTTGATTGGACAGGGGCGAGTGAAAAGATAGGCGATGAATGCTACCGAAAGTACGAAAATGCTTGGCTGAGTTTCCGCGATCACAGCGTTTTTATCACATCTGGTAAATTTGCAGAATTGCGAAATTTAGGCGATACGAACTATAAAGCATGGGCAAATGGGCTTCAAAAACTCGGCTATCCAGCTGGCGGTGACCATCTTGCGCATGATTTGATTGAAATTATTGAAAAATATAAACTCACTGATTTGGATAAGATGTGAAAGATGGGCAGTTGGCTCATAACCATTTAATGTATTTGTTCTGGGAATTATAGATATGCTGTTTTTTTGGTGAAGGCTACCTTTGGGTAGCCTTTTTTATGTCAAAGATGAAATCCATAATTCTTTAAATAGTTTTAGATTTCATCAAAATCCTCTTGTAATATATATTTATTTACAAGCAAAATTATACTTTTCATCTCATTTTCTTTATACTCATACAAATTCGAATTAATCATTTCTCCTAAAAGGTTTTTGTAAAATCGAAATCTTTTAGTGTTTTCGGATGCGTTTTTATTATTTTTTTGCGCTTCTTTAATTTCTTTAATGGTGGGTTCGCAGATAAAAATTAAAGAATATTGAGGGTATTGTTTTACTATTTCTTTAAGGATACAAAGTATGGTTGCAAAAAAACGCAATGGATTTTTGTGGCTCGTCAAGACGTTGTATTTATATTTACTTTCAAAATCATCTGCCTTATGAAACTTCAATCCAAATAAATTAATGTCATCAAATATATCTACCAAAAGAACATACCTATACCCTTCATCAGTTTGAAAAGTATAGGTATGAGTAACACAAAATTGAATTTCTAAATTATTTGATTGCCCTTCAAAATTAAACTCATAAGACCGTCTAATATCAATTGACCAAAATTTTTTTCTCATAAAATATAAGGGCGGTTTTTATTACGAGCATTCCAAAGTTTAGATTCGGGTATATGAGCAAATAAATTGCTTTTGAATTTAGGTTTATCAAGTTCCACAAACTTTTTATCAAGATATTCCAAGTAATCTTTGATGGTGTAAAGAAAATCCAACAAGCTTTTATAAAGGCGTGATTCTTCATTATTCAAAATAGCAGATGGAATTTTAATTTCACCTATTTCATTAATGAACGGTTTAGCTGCATCATAAAGTATTCTTGATTTTCTATATGATTCAGCATCGAAAGATTCATTTTCAAGCATTTCTGTTTTAAATTTTTTTACCATGCTATCAAATGTTTTAGGTAAAACTTGAAAAAAATGATGCTTAACTAAATGAGTGATAGCAGCTTTTTGAATTTCTTGAGAAGGTAATTTATAAATATCTTGAGCCTCTCTAATGACTGCTATTATTGTTTTATTGCGCAATGCCTGACTTTTAATGTCGGGTAGTGTTACAGTTGATAATATTATAGGCGTAGCAATCATGATGTTCTTATTTGCGGTTCAAAAATAACAATGATATACAAATGTATCGCTTTAATGCTTAAAGTACAATCCAAAAACCAATTTTAATAAAAAAAAGTGCAACTAATTGATAATCAATTAATTGCACTGGATGGAGGAGGTCACAGACGGATTCGAACCGCCGTAGCAGCTTTTGCAGAGCTGAGCCTAACCGCTCGGCCATGTGACCGCTTTTTAATTAGGGTGCAAATATAGAATGTTTTTTTAATTTTCGTTGAAAATTTTTCATTTCTATTTAAAAAAAATCTCTACTCGCCAACTAATTATGGTCTTTATACTGATGGGGTCGCTGTTTTGTTTCAAATTTTTAAATGTAAAATGCAAAATTTTAAATACAAAATGTAAAACAAAACTACCTCGGAACTTCTATTTTTTTCACAATATCCTTAATCACATCAGCCGTTGTGTAGCCTTCCATTTCGCGCTCAGGTGTGAGGATAATGCGGTGATTCAAAACGGGGTAGGCGACATATTGAATATCTTCAGGAATGACAAAATCTCTACCATTCATAGCAGCAATGGCTTTGGATGTCTTCAAAATAGCCAACGAAGCACGAGGCGATGCACCGAGGAAAAGGTCACCATTATTGCGGGTATTGTGAATAATAGCGGCTATATAATCCAATAATTCATCTTTTATATGAACTCTTTCTACCAATTCTTGGCAGGCTTTGATGTCATCCCCCCTCAGTACTGAATGCACTTCAGCCGTTTTTACTTGCCTGAAATCTTCTTTAAAACGGCGTAAAATGGACTTTTCCTCTTCAAGCGAAGGATATTCCATGTTTATTTTAAACAAAAAGCGGTCGAGTTGCGCTTCGGGTAGTTTGTAAGTGCCTTCTTGTTCGATAGGGTTTTGAGTGCCTATCACGAAGAAAGGAAAGCCCATTGGATAAGTCTTACCATCCACCGTCACTTGGCGTTCTTCCATCACTTCAAAAAGGGCGGATTGAGTTTTAGCAGGGGCGCGGTTGATTTCATCTATCAAAACGATATTAGAGAAAACGGGACCTTCGTTGAAATAAAATTGAGAGGTTTGCATGTTAAAAACCATCGTGCCGACCACATCCGAAGGCATCAAATCGGGCGTGAATTGTATGCGGCTAAATTCGGCATGAACCGTTTTGGCTAATAACTTCGCCGTCATCGTTTTAGCAATGCCTGGGACGCCTTCTATCAGCACATGACCATCGCATAAAATGGCAGCAATGAGCAAATCCATCATTTCCTCTTGCCCTACAATGACCTTCAATAATTCATCTTTTACTGCATCAATGGCTGCTCGCACACGGCTGAGGTCGAGGCGATTTTGAGATAAATCCTTGACAATATTTACCCCCTCAGTCAGGCTTTCAGCTTGATGGAGCGTTCGCACCATATTTTGAGTTTGAGGAGTTACAATTTCAGAAGTTTCTTCGTTTTGAGCTTCAAATTCGTTATTTTCCATAATTATAATGGGTTATTTACAATTTTTATAAAAATGATTGAGCAAATGATGAAATTCTACCATCGTCTGTTCTGTAATACTATTTCTTGAAATGAGGAATTCGTAGCCGACTATTTTTTTAATATGCTCGAATGAAATATCTGATTTCAGGGCAATTGTATTGATAAATTCTTCATTCATTTCACGCGAAGCGAGGTGATATTTTTCGCGGACAAAGGTTTGAAATTGCTTCATCATCATATCGCACAAGCGAATATGCTCGCCTTGACGGAAATACATTTGCCCAATCGTTTGAATAAAATCCAAGGAGGTATTGGATTTTTCTTCTAAAACAGGAATAATCCGTTGCTTGCGTTTGGCTGCGAAAAGCAAATATAAACCGATTAAACTCAACATGATAAACCATGCCCAACGCAACTGATATTGCGCTAAAATATACTTCAAAGGTCCATCTTTTTCAAGGCGAAGGTTCGAATTACCATTCATGCGGCGCATCACATCTCGAGATGTACGGCTTTTGGTATCCCAATAAATTGTCCCTGCGGGCAAGTGTGAAAATACCTTTGAAGCATACCGCAATTTAGCCGTATCCAGCAAGTGAAAATTGGTAAAAACAATTGGATTTGAATGTAAATAAATCTCTCCTTTGCCATATTTGACGCGAGCAAAATTCACATCATCATCATTAAAATATCCGAGAGGTGTAAAATTTTTAGCCCCCTCAGTACATTCGCCTCGAATAGTGTCTATACGCGACCATTCATGTACATGCTTGATGCCGGCAATTGTAAAATCATAATTAATAGGCTTGACTTCTGCGAGGCTTGGATGTTTAAAATATAGATTGGCAGAATCCAAATAATCGCCTACAAAATTGTGGTAAACGGCATCTTCATCGAAACAGCTATCTCTAAAAATGCTTTCAAGAAAATAATTGGGCAACACATTCGCTGTTATAAATGCCTGATTGCCTTCGTTGATAAAAAGCAAAAGTTTATCTGTATCAGCGGTATCGGCGTAAAAACCATCGCCTACGAAAACATAATTGGCGGATTGAGTGAGCGAATCTGGATTTGGAAGCGATTTAGAAAGGCGTTCTTTTAAATCTTGAACCGTTTTATTCGGAAAGTATGTCTTCAAAATATCGTGCATAACAAAGCTACCAAACGGTTGTTTGCTTGTTTCATCATACGTTTCTCGCCAATTTAAGCTTTTTTTCTTATTGCTTTGACTATAAACGAACAGAGCCAATAATGCTGCTATGACTACGCCGAGAAGGATATATTTTGTCGAAGAGGACATTCAGTTAAGTCTTATAATTTTGGGTAATGCTTAATCAATGGTAAAAATAGAAAAATCCGCCCTTTGTTGCGGATTTTTCTTAATATTTTCGAGACTTAAATTCTCACCACCTTATTTTTTACGGACTGCCTTTTTAGGAGTTTCTTCTCCAAGCATTTTTGTACTCGATTTTTTTACCTTTTTTATTTCTTTAGTCAAAACAAAAACCATCGTTGCTAATGGTGAAAGGGTGAGGCTAAGGCTTTGGTTTCGTCCATGTTTTTCGCCATCTTTAGTTTGTAAAACACCCTCGTTGAGCATTCCACTACCGCCATATATTTTATTATCGGTATTTAAAATCTCTAACCATTCGCCCGCGTGAGGTATGCCGATTTCATAATTTGAATGCGTTTGAGGTGTCATATTGCAAACGACAAGGAGCGGCGGCGTGCCTTCTTCGCCTTTACGCAAGTACGAAATGACGCTATTATTGGCATCATCGTAAGCAATCCATTCGAACCCCTCAGTATTGAAGGCTTTTTCATAAATCGCTTTTTGATTTTTATTTAAATGATTCAAATCCCTGACTAAATCGGCTACACCTTGATGCAAGGGTGAATCCAACAACCACCAATCAAGTTGCAATTGAAAATTCCATTCGCCACCTTGCCCAAATTCGCAACCCATGAAAAGGAGTCGCGTGCCAGGATGCGTGAACATATATCCGTACATGAGGCGTAAGTTGGCGAAGCGTTGCCATTCATCGCCTGGCATCCTACCTAAAATTGAGTGCTTTCCATAAACTACTTCGTCATGACTGAGGGGTAGCATAAAGTTTTCAGTAAAACCGTAAACTATACTAAAAGTGATTTCATTCTGATGCCATTTGCGATAAAGTGGTGGGCGACCCATAAAATTTAAGGTATCATGCATCCAACCCATCATCCATTTTTGACCGAAGCCCAAACCGCCCATCCAAGTCGGACGCGATACGCCTGAGTATGCCGTTGACTCTTCGGCTATTGTGACCACATCAGGGAAATTGCCATAAATTTGCTCATTCATTTCTCTAATAAAAGAAATGGCTTCGAGATTGTGATTGCCGCCAAATTCGTTTGGAATCCACTCACCCTCTTTGCGACTATAATCCAAATACAACATAGAAGCGACTGCATCCACCCTAATGCCATCTGCATGGAATTTTTCAACCCAAAACAAGGCACTTGAAATGAGGAAACACTTGACTTCATTGCGACTATAATTGAAAATAGCAGATTTCCAATCGGGATGATACCCTTTGCGTGGGTCGGCGTGCTCATATAAATGTGTACCATCAAAATCATAAATGCCATGGGCATCCATCGGAAAATGCGAAGGCACCCAATCCAATATAACCCCAACGCCTGCTTTATGAAAAGCCTCGACCAAGTGCATAAAATCCTGCGGCGTGCCGAATCGGCTCGATGGTGCAAAATATCCTAAAGTCTGATAACCCCACGATGGCTCGTAAGGATGTTCCATAATGGGCATAAATTCGATGTGCGTAAAGCCCATATTAGCGATATAGGGTACGAGTTCTTCCGCCATTTCACGGTAGGTGAGTGAGCGATTACCTTCATAACCTTTGCGTTTCCAAGAGCCTGCATGGATTTCATAGACGGTCATGGGTTGTGGCGTGCCTGCTTTTTCACGGCGTTCAGCCATCCATTCGGCATCGTCCCATGTATAATCTAAATCCCAAATAATGGATGCTGTTTTGGGAGGAGTTTCCCACATCATCGCATACGGATCAGTTTTTTCAAGAATCCGACCATCAGGCGACCAAATACAATATTTATAGGTATCTCCTTTTTTAGCTTGAGGAATAAAAATTTCCCAAATACCTGAGCCGTCCCAACGGGGGTCCAGCTGATGGGTCATTTTATCCCAATAATTAAAATTGCCGATGACAGATACTTTGCGGGCATTGGGTGCCCACACTGAAAACATCACCCCCTCAGTATCGCCATGCTTTGTGACGTGCGAACCGAGTTTTTCATACGTTTTGAAATGTTTTCCTGATTTGAAAAGGCTAATATCGAAATCTGTAAAAAGGCTGAAATGGTTGGACATATTAATTGGATTTCTTGTTGTTTAAATTCAATGATTTTAACAAAAGTATAAAATTTTAAACGTTATACTGAGGGGGTGCCTTTTTTTTTATAAAATAATTATAGTGATTATTTACAGCATAAATGATTTCAAATAAGCCTTTCACGAAATTATTTACAGCATAAATGATTTCAAATAAGCCTTTCGCGAAATGATTTACAACATAAAAGATTTCAAATAAGCCTTTCGCAAAATTATTTACAGCGTAAATGATTTCAAAAACGTTATTCACGAAATCATTTATGGCATAAATAATTTCGTGAATAACGTTTTTGAAACCTTTTTTCGTTTTAACGAATCTGAAAACCCTTATTTGTCGTTAGTAATAATTATTTATTTAACAAAAAGTCAATTTTTCAATTTACCATTATGTACCTGTACACTTTAAAAATGACCACCCGATTCTTATGTTTTTCAATAGCCGCTACTTTCTTTTTCTTACAAAGTTGCTCTTCGCCTAAGCCTGCCAAAGGCTCTATTCAGTCCAATGTACCTCCTGCACCTGATTACAGTAATTTGCAATATTGGGCAGCACATCCCAATAAAAAAGACCCTGCTGATAGCATTCCATTGAATTCTAACTTAAAAGATGAACAAGCCACAGCCGATGTGGATGTCTTTTTTCTACACCCCACTACGCTCACAAAAGGCGGTGGTTGGAATGGCAACTTAAATGATGAGGCACTCAATAAAAAAACAGATGGAGGCACTATTCTCTATCAAGCAAGTATTTTCAATGGGGCTGGTCGAGTCTTTGCACCCCGCTATCGTCAAGCGCATTTATATTCTTATTTTACGAAAGATACGGCTTCAGCTGTGGCTGCCTTTGAATTGGCTTATTTGGATTTGAAAACAGCTTTTGAGTATTATTTGAAAAATTGGAACAATGGTCGCCCTATCATCATCGCCTCTCATAGCCAAGGGGCGCAACATGCTAAACGACTATTGAAAGAGTATTTTGATGGTCAAAATTTAGGTAATCGACTCGTTGTTGCTTATTTGGTAGGTATGCCTGTTGCAAAGGATTATTTTAACAAAATACCTGTTTGTGAAACGCCTGAACAGACGGGTTGTTTTTGCAGTTGGCGGACATTTAAATTGGGTTATGAACCTAAAACCACTTTTCCAATGGGTGAAAAAATAGCCGTTGTGAACCCCCTCAGTTGGACAACCGATAAAACGTTTGTTTCAAAATCCAAGCATGAAGGTTTAGTTATTATGGGTTTTAAAGCTTCCGCTTCGCATTTATTAGGCACTAAAATTCATAATGGCATTCTTTGGGCAGAGAAACCTTCATTCAAAGGCAGTTTTTTATACCGCGCCAGTAATTATCATATTGCCGATTTTAATTTCTTTTACTTCAATGTTAGAGAAGATGCTAAAAGGCGAGTGGGTTTATTTTGGAAGCGATGAGAGTTTATTTTTTCAATTTTTTTAAACACAACTCTCGTAGGGTTTGAAACCCTACGAGAGTTGACACTATACCATAATTTTATTCAAAAGCCTTCTCAACAATGGCTTCTTGTTCCTTAGTATGCACTTTTACAAAACCTGACGCAGGCGATGCGGAGGCTTTCCGACCGACATATTTTAAGCCCAATTCGCTATGAAAAGTCGCCAAATGAAACCAGGCGCCATTATTTTTAGGCTCTTCTTGAACCCATAAATACTCAGCTTTCGCATATTTTTTCATGATGGCTTTCACCTGTTTTTCAGGGAAAGGATAAATTTGCTCTACTCGAACGATGGCAATATCTGCTCTATTATCAACTTTTTGTTTGTTTAATAAGTCATAATAGATCTTACCTGAACAGAATAGCACTTTTTTAGCTTTTTTAGCATCCAATACTGAGGGGTCATCAATCACTTCTTGAAAACGATTGCCCAATTCAAAATCCTTAATATCCGATACGCAATCTGGATGGCGCAACAATGATTTAGGCGACATGACTATCAACGGTTTGCGGAAAGGACGCACCAATTGACGGCGCATTAAATGAAAGAAATTAGCAGGAGTCGTCACATTCGCTATGGTCATATTATTTTCAGCACACAACTGTAAAAATCTTTCAAGCCTCGCTGATGAATGCTCGGGACCTTGCCCTTCATAACCATGCGGCAGAAGAAGCACCAAGCCATTTTGACGCTGCCATTTTGACTCACCAGCTGCTACAAATTGGTCTATAATTGTCTGAGCACCATTATTGAAATCACCGAATTGCGCTTCCCAAATCACCAAAGGGTCGGGCGATGCAAAAGCATAGCCATATTCAAAACCCATAACAGCATATTCTGAAAGGAACGAATTGTAGATATAAAATTGCCCTGCTTTGTCCGAAACTGTATTGAGGCGATTGTATTCAGCGTTGGTTTCAGCATCAAAAAAGCAAGCGTGGCGGTGGCTAAAAGTACCCCGTTTCACATCTTCACCACTCAATCGCACGTTTTTACCTTCCAACATGAGTGAGGCATAAGCCATTAATTCGCCATATCCCCAATCCAATTTATTAGCGGCTAACAGTTTTTTCTTACCTTCCAAATATCTTAAAACATCTTTCAAAGGTGAAAAACCTGTCGGCAAAGTCATCAAATGGTTCAATATTTTATCAATAGTCTCTCTCGCAATACCCGTTTCAGGCGATGAATCATAGTCCTCTTCATCCGTATTTTTTTTAAGATTGCGCCAATTTTGCTCAGGCTCTTGATAGGCATAAGGCAAATTGCCCTGCTTCACACCCGCAAGACGCTCTTGAAGAAAATCGTCGTATTCTTTTTTCAATTGCTCAGCCATATCCTTCGAGATTTCACTGTGCTCGGCGAGTTTTTGAATATAAATATCGCGTGGATTCAAGTGATTTCTAATCGTTTTCCACATCAAAGGCTGTGTGAACTCAGGATTATCACTCTCATTATGACCATGTTTGCGATAACAAACCATATCAATAAACACATCATTATTGAACTCTTGACGGTAGGCTACTGCCAATTCACAAGCAAAAACCACTGCATCAGGGTCATCGCCATTGACGTGGAAAGTAGGGGCTTGCACGACATTGCCTACGCTCGTAGAATAAGTTGAAGAGCGGGCATCATCAAAATTGGTCGTAAAGCCAATTTGATTATTGATGACAAAATGTATCGTTCCGCCTGCATAATACCCAGGCAATTGACTCATTTGAACAACTTCATAAACGATGCCTTGACCGGCTGCCGCTGCATCACCATGAATCATAATAGGCAAAATACGGTCATAATCACTACCATATAATATATCCGCTTTCGCTCTGGAATAGCCAACAACCACAGGGTCAACCGCTTCCAAATGCGAAGGGTTAGGCAATAATTTTAAGTAAACCGTTTTACCCACAGGTGTATTCACTTGCGACGAAAAACCTAAATGGTATTTCACATCGCCGCTGCCATGACTGAGGGCTGGCACGGCTTCATCAAATTCGTTGAAAATATTATCGTATGTCTTGCGCATGATATTCGCCAACACGTTCAACCGACCTCTGTGCGCCATTCCAATCACCACTTCTTCCACATCATTGTCCGCGCCCATGTTGATGATGGCATCCAAACCTGGAATCGTTGACTCACCACCTTCAAGCGAAAAGCGTTTTTTACCAATGAATTTTTTACCTAAAAACTCTTCAAAACCCACTGCTTCATTGAGTTTTTCAAGGATACGTCGTTTTTTATCAATATTAAAACCATGTCCATCGGCAAGCGTCCGATTTTCAATTTTATTCCTCAACCAAGAGCGTTTTTCAAAATTTTCGATATGAGAATATTCAAAACCTATATTGCCACAATAAATAGCGTCTAATTTTTCAATTATTTGTTGCAAAGTGGCATTTTTCAAGCCCAATACTTCGCCTGCAAAGAATATAGAAGCCATATCTTGCTCACCCAAACCATAGTCGGCAGCGGTGAGACGTGGCTTGCGGTCGCGACGCGGCTTGATGGGATTGGTTGTAGAAAGCAAATGCCCGCGATGGCGATAACCATCTATCAACATCATCACTGCAATTTCTTTTTGTGGTATTGCCGTTAAGCTTCCAGAAGCAAGTGTGGCTGTTGCACCATTGCTGTGTCCGTTGCCATTGCCGTTGCTGCCAGTTCCAGCATAATCAAAACCTTTGAAAAACATTGCCCACGATTGGTCAATCGAAGTGGGGTCGTTCGCATAGTCTTTGTACAAATTTTCTATGTACGACGGGTGGGCATTGGCTATAAATGAAAAATCACTACTCATCTAATCTTGAATTTTAGATTTAAAAATAAAACAAAAATTGGGCTGCAAAGTTAAGTGTTTTTTTTAACGTGAAAACCTTTAAAAATGCTGTATTTTAACTTAAAAATAATAATCGAAACAAAATTGCCTTATTTGAAATGGATTTAAATAGCAACTTGTTTTTTGTAAATTTTCAACCAATTCAACAAGGCAAATATGGCTAATGCGAGGAAAATGAGGTATTCAAAAGTAAAAAGAAGCAAGCCTTTTTGAAAATATAATACAGGCGCAATCATATCCACGGCTACCCACAATATCCACGACTCAATTTTTTTAATCGTTAATAAATAATTGCCGACTATGCTCATCATCATAATGAGCGTATCAGCATACGGAAAGGCGGCAGGTTGCGTAAATATTGAAGGAAATGTTTTTTGTAAACCGCCTGTTTGGATAAAATAGCCAATTAAAACAGTAGAAACAATAATAAAAATGGCTGTTCTTATTTGATACTGAGGGGTCATGAAAGAGATTTTTACAGCATGTTCAGCATTGGTTTTATCCACCCTCGACCATTGCCACCAACCATAAAGACCTGTTGCGAAAAAATACCCTTGCAAAAACACATCAGAATATAATTGCGATTGAAAAAATACAAAGGCAGATAATGCCACATTAATCAATCCAAAACCCCAATTAGAAATATGCTCTTTGGCACTGAGCCAAACAGCCAGTAGCCCAAACACAGTGGCTACGAGTTCTATCCAGCTCATATCGTAGCCCAATGTTCTGAATGCTATATTTTGAATATCAAAAAAGCTCATTTTAATGCGTTTTTTAAAAAAATTATACCCTTCAGTATTTTTTGTTTTATAAAAAAATTATTTTGAAAATTTAACCCCAAATTTTCCATCTAAAGTGGCTTTTGGTGTTAATAAAACCAGCCCGTCTTTATTGTTAAAAGCATCCATATTACAAGTCATCGGCTCAATGGCAATGCTTAGGCGATGCGGCGGCGTGAATACTTGAACATAATTCCATTTAGCTGCGCCCGTCTCCTGCCAATAAGTGAGTGTACCGAGTTCAGATTGTAGAATAACCTCTGCATTTTCTGTTTGATTATTGATATAAAAACCATTGTCCAAAAAGGTAGAACCTATTTTTTTCAATGCCTCAAAATCCTTAAACGCTTGTTTTTTACCAGTTGGCAACATGCGCTCATCAATCATAATCAATTGACAATCAGGCATTTGCAACGATGTGTCATCTGATTTTTCAGAAATTCGGAAATATGGATGCCAACCCAAACCGACTGGAATCGGCTTATTTTCAAGATTATTAAATTTCATTTCTATTTCAAATTCACCCCCCCTCAGTATAAACATGATTTTAAACATAAATTTGAAAGGGTAAGCCTTATGCGTACCATCGTGCTCATATACGCAGGTAATTGAGCCTGTTTGAGCATCCGTTTTAACCTTTGCAACTGTCATCAGCACATCTTTACTGAAGCCATGAATCGCATTTTGAGTATCCGCATTATTTATATCAAATTGGTAAGAGATGCCCTCGTGTGTATATCGCCCGTCACGTAAGCGATTGGGAAAAGGGAAAAGAATGATGTTTTTTGACCAACTATTTTTGACCAACTCCTCAGGCGTTTGGTAGCCATCAAGGACTGAAATATGGTTGAATTTTAAGTCCAAAAGATTGGCTCCAAAGGCTGGCACTATGGCAAATGAATCGCCTTGCTCATTTTCAATTATGTGTTTTTCAAATTTGCCAAAAGGTTCTATTGTATGCTTGTACATAGTGGATGTCTTTATTTTAATGTTGATTTCTCAGTTTTTCAAAAATGATTATTTTGAATAAAAAAAGCCTTTGTTTTCAAAAGACTGAAAACAAAGGCTTAAAAGTAGAAATTTTATAGAAAAGCTTATCTGTTGATAAGCACTTTTTTATTAGTCTGTTTTGTACCGTCTGATATTTGCATAATATATATGCCTGCATTCAAACCGCTCACATCTAATTTTTCGACCCCCCTCAGTATAGATCCTGCTTTTTTAGATAAAATGGCTTGACCCATTGTATTAAAAATGTTCAACTCAATATCCGCTGTTTTGTCTAAATTAAAATGAACTTCTAAAAAATCACTCGCTGGATTTGGGGCAAGGGTAATGCTTTTTGAAAGCTCTTCATTATTCAAACCTGATGCCGCATCAAAGGTCAAATTGAATTCAAAAGGTACGTTTTCCCAACTATCATCCCATTCTAAATAATAGGTGGTATTGGCAGTCACTGCCAATCCGCTGATAGCCACAGCTATTTCTCTGAGAGTAGCACCATCGCATTCGTCATCACTTTCTGCTACAGAAACAAGCGAATTGCAAGTGCCTTTATACACCCACAGGCGGGTATCAGCATCAATGCCACAAGCAGAAATGGAGAGTTTCCCGTTTTTTGTAGGTGTATATTTGTACCAATTGGAATGCCCTGCATCACCATGTGTAGCAAAACCGATGATAGAATCTACAACAGTTCGCCCAGCGTTGATGGCTTTTGCAGAAGAGCAAGCCTGCATAGAAGTCGGTACATAATTGCTTGAAAAAGACAATGAAAAGCCAAAACGAATAGAATCCCAAGCACTATCCCATTCAAAATAATAGGTTTTACCTGCTTTCACAAATTTTGAAATATCGGAAGCCGTTTCTTCACCCGACGCATTTTTAGCGCAATAATCATCATTGTATCCAAACAAATCAAGCGAATTGCAAGAGCCTGAGTAAATAAAAAGCCGTGTATCAGACCCACCGCCACATGATGAAATATTCATCAAACCATCTTGAGAAGGCGTGAATTTATACCAAATGGCTCTATTTGGATTGGGATAAATACTATCAAAAGTGGCTGCCCCGACGACCATCGAATCAGACAAATAAGTACCTGGCGTGAGAGAAATAGCCTTTTGACAGCCACCACCATTTTGAGCATGAGAAGTCGCCAAAATAGAGGCTATGATTAAAGTTGTGAGTATAATTTTTTTCATTAAAATTAATCGGTTAAATGAGTTGTAAAGATGATAAGTTAAATAATAATATCTCTAACTGGAGGCATTGCATAGGGTACATTATAAATCAAAAAGCAAGCCGAGTCAACAAATAACATCCAAAAAATATGCTTATTTTTCTTTTAAAAGCTTCAATAAAACGCCATTTGTCCAACCAAATCCGTCTTGAGGAGAGTAATCACTACCACCCGATTCAATCGACATGTCTTCTACATTGTATTTATCGAGCATTTTACCTGAGGATTTATAGACTTTCAGATTGAGGTCAACCCACCGTTTTTTTATATTATCGGCTAAAACATAGTGTCCGTAATTTCGCAAAGCTTTGATGGTCATCCATTGCAAAGGCGCATATCCATAAGGCGAATCCCATGCTTGTCCTGTATTATTGAGTGTTGTAACGACTCCACCCGAGCGTAAAAACATTTTTTCAATGGCATCAGCGACTTTATCAGCTTCTCGTTTAGTCACCATTCTAAAATATAGCGGAAAAACGGCTGCTAAAGAATAAATTTCTTTTTTCTTATATTTTTGAAAATCAAAATCAAAAAACATTTGCTTATCCTCACTCCAACAATAGCGCATCAAAGCCTCTCGTCTCTTAGAGGCTAATTTTTCATAATTGGCTGCTTCGTCCAATTTTTTTTCTAATATTTTACCCTTCATAATCACTAATTCAAGGTTATAAAGCAAGGCATTGAGGTCAATAGGCACAATATCGGTGGTTTGAATGGTCGAAAAATCTTTTCCATTGCTAAACCAACGGCTCGAAAAATCCCAACCTGATTCTGCACTCGCCCTTATGTGGCGATATACAAATTTCAACTCTTGACCGCTTTTTTTAGCAGCTGTCAAGTCCTCTTTATAACATTCAGGACGTGGTTTGTCTTTATCATCGTAATACCGATTGAGGGTGTTGCCATCCATCCAAGCAACATGTCGTTTTGAAGATGTACCTTTCTCCCCCTCAGTCGGTTTACCATCCATCCAAAATTGATACTCTTTTTCAAGTTGCGGTAAATATTTTTTATATACATCATCTCCTTTCGCTTCAGCCAATAGTTGTACCATGCAAGCAAAGAACGGTGGCTGCGATCGAGATAAAAAATATGTGCGATTGCCATTGGGCACGTACCCCTCAGTATTGATGAGGTATGCGAAGTTATTCACCATATTTTCTACCATATCAGAGCGTCCCGCGGCTTGTAAACCGAGCATAGAGAAATAAGAATCCCAGTAATTGACATCCGTCGCGCGTCCATCTTTTGTAACATATGGATTAGGCAAAGGCAACAAAGTGCCAAAAGCTACCGTATCAGGTGTGTGCGTCAGAGTTAAAAGCAGCTCTTCAATGTGTTTTTCAGGCGATTCATATGAATTGGGCTTATAGTTGTATGAATGTTGCTTTGGAAGTGTAAAATATTGATTAACAAAGTATTGTAAATTAAAATCCGACTTTTTACGCTCCAACTCATAAGCTGCCAATATGCTATCGGAAGATATATTAGGCGTACAATCAACAAAAGTTTTTGAATCAGGAAAAACACCTTTCCTTTGCACCGAGTCAAACAAAACACCATAGAGTTCGTCAGGGCTATGGAAAGCTTTTGGATCTCGAATGCTGGGCGAGGAATTGGCAGTAAAGGTATCTTTTGAATTAGACTGTTTGCAGGCTAATAAGCCTGTTAAAAAGAGGAACAGAAAATTAATTTTTCTCATAATTTTTTTATAAAAAATTGATACTAAAAGCCTTACGAATATAAATATTTTAAATTTGTATTATTTTTATCAGTAAGAATATTAAACTATTTTAACAAAAGTACAAATTACCACTTGTATTTCTAAATCAAAGCTATTACCTTTGTTAAAAATGTGTTAGAAACGGTTGAGCCGGTTAGTTGGTGTAGGTCTTATCCTTTTGTTAGCTTCTTCGAGTTTCGCTCCTTCCAGTTCGTTCATTTTTTACTACCTATGTATTTTTATTTTCATTATTTTTTTAATTTTTTAATTTTTTTCAATGAATATTTTTGTTGCAAAGCTTAATTTCAGCACTCGTAGCGAGGGGCTGCAAGAAGTGTTCGAACGCTTCGGCGAAGTAGAATCAGCTAATGTTATTATGGACCGTGAAACCGGTCGCTCTAAAGGTTTTGGCTTCGTAGAAATGCCTAACGATGCAGAAGGTCAAGCAGCTATCCAAGCCCTTGATGGTACTGAATTAGACGGTAGCACTATCGTCGTTAAGAAAGCTGAACCACGTGAAAACCGCAGCGGCGGTGGCAACAGTGGCGGCGGCGGCGGTTTCAAGAAATTTGACAACAACAACAGCAGCAGACGCTCTTTCGATAAACCACAACGCCGCGATGATCGCTGGAATCGTGATTATTAATCGCCTCTTCTGTCATTAAAGCAAAAAGCCGATACCACTCAGTATCGGCTTTCTTTTTTCAGATAAAACTCATAAAGTATTGGCAATCAAACTTTTACATTTTATATTTATTATTTTACATTTTGCGGTTTTCAAAATATCCAAGCCGTTTGAAATGTCAAATAATGCCCTTTCAAATTGGGTAATCCTCCTGCCAAAGGTTCGTTGATATATTTTTCATAATTAAATAGCCGCGCCATTGATTTGGCAGAGCGGATTGATAATCAGCATTTTGTGCAATTTCTGAATTGATAAAAATTAAATTAAAAAATGAAAATGGTGCTTTGACCCCCTCAGTATTGATGAGTGTAAAGCCTTGTTTTTTCTCTTTCAAACCATTTTT
>JAYTUY010000305.1:0-10511 GCA_043744275.1 Saprospiraceae bacterium | reverse complement strand
TTTAAAAGGGCTAAAGCAACTCAATCTAAACATAAATTAAATTCATCTTGAATTACCAATATTTAATTTATTCCTAATTTAACAAAGTCAAGTTAATTTCAATCTTCAACCGTTATCTCATTCATCCCTTCCCCCTGATACGACGCTTAATGGTTCGTATCATGTGCGTCAGTAAATTCAATATTTTCTTAATGCTTTCGGCTTGATTTTTGAATTTGTCAGCAGTAGTTATGCGATATAAATTCAATATAAATTCAATATAAATCAACTTACTTAACTCTCATGTATTTTAATTTAAAAATATTAAGTCCAAAACCCATAACTGAAACTGAGTGAGACCACTTGTACCGACTTTTATAATAGAGCGTTTCAAAAAAAATGAAAAACGTGGCTCTTTTTGCAGCACGACTTTGTTCGTTGACATCAGCGGTTTTACACCACTGACGGAGCAACTTATGCAACAAGGTACTGAGGGGGCTGAAATTTTATCGGATATTCTTGACCAAATTTTTGAACCGATGGTTGAGCGCGTGTATGCTCAAGGTGGTATTATTCCTCACTTTGCAGGCGATGCGTTTACCACTATTTTTGAGGGTGAAAAAACGAAAATTGTAGCAGATATTGCTTTAGAAATAAAATTAAAATTTGATGAAAAACCTTTCATTCAAACTAAATTTGGTCGTTTCAAAATCAACGTTCGCATCGGTTTATCTTATGGCTTGGTAGAGTGGGGCATTCTTGGAAACAACCTCAAAACCTTCTATTTCAAAGGCTCTGCCGTAGAGCGAGCGACTTTAGCGCAAATGCAAGCGCAACCTCAGGAAATTGTCATTGATAGATGGTTTAAAGAAATATTTAATGCACAAAATATTGATTTGCAATGCATTAATGAAAATTTTTCAATTCTCAATGCTACCCCAAATTCTACCCCCCTCAGTATAAAATGCTCAAAATCGCATATTTCTCTTGAAAATAATTCTCAAAGCGTTCAACAATTAACACCTCATGACCTCGCTTATTTCATACCTTCTCATATTATTGAGCAAAATGTAAAAGGCGAATTTAGAGAAGTCGTAGCCATGTTTATCTCCTTCGCCAATGTTCATGAATATGCTGATTTGGAAGCTATTTCATCTATTATTTTAAAAGAATTTGAGAGCTATGGCGGCTATTTTAAAGAGATAGATTTCAGTGAAAAAAATGGTGTCATGGTTGGCTTTTTTGGTGCTCCAAAAAGTTTTGAAAATAATACCATCCGAGCCTTGGAATGTGCTTTAGCTATTCAAAATGAGTTGAGCCTTTTGCAAACTAAAAAACCTTACTTGTTCCGCTTCGGATTGGCTTCGGGCATGGCGTTCGCGGGTATAGTAGGCGGTCAGGAGCGTTGCCAATATGCTGTCGTGGGCGACCGTGTGAACCTCGCTGCTCGGCTCATGCAAAGTGCAGAATGGAGCGAAATTTTAGTCAATAAAAATATGCTCACTGCTCGTGCTTTTGAATTTCGAGAAAAAGGGAATGTCACTTATAAAGGTATGACGTTTGAAACGCCTACGTTTCAACTTTTAAAAAAATGCTCGGAAGAAAAAACTTTTTTTTCAGGCAATATGATTGGTCGTGATTTAGAATTGGAAAAATTATTTAATTTTTCAAGGAAAATTATACAAAATAAGGCAGCTATCGTTGCCAATATTTATGGAGAAGCAGGAATTGGTAAAAGCCGTTTGACGTATGAATTGCGTCAAAATTTAGAAAAAATCGGTGATATTTATTGGGCAAACTGCCCCGTTGATCAGATTTTGAAAAAATCATTCAATCCGTTTGTTTACTTTTTAAAACAATTTTTTCATCAAAATCCTGAAAAAACGGCTGCTGAAAATAAGGTTTTCTTTGAAAATGCTCTTGAAAATGTGTTAAAATCTCTTGAAAAACAGTCAAATACTGAGGGGGGAGAATTGATGCGAACGAAGTCCGTTTTGGCAGGATTGCTCGGCTTGACTTACCCTGATTCGCTCTGGGAGCAACTCGATGCGAAGGGGCGTTATGACAATATTTTGATAGCTCTGAGCAGTCTTTTTATCAGCCTTTCAATGTCTCGATCTCTTATAATTGAGCTGGAAGATGCCCACTGGATGGATGACGATTCGCAATTGTTTTTAAATCATTTTATTAAAAAAATAGCAGCTCACCCTATTTTAATTCTTACCACTTCGCGCTATAATGATGAGGGTATCAAGACGCCCATTTTTGAAGATTTTTTATTAAAAGAACAGCCTGTTTTATCGTTAGAAATTGATTTAAATTCTTTTACA
Source organism: Saprospiraceae bacterium (assembly GCA_043744275.1). Taxonomy (GTDB): domain Bacteria; phylum Bacteroidota; class Bacteroidia; order Chitinophagales; family Saprospiraceae; genus JAAFJT01. The sequence goes on along the minus strand of JAYTUY010000305.1, from coordinate 8,202 downwards.
AAAGCACATTTACTCGATTTTTCGACTCATATACTGAGGGGGGGTATTCATCCCGATTTCGCTGAAACGCTTTGGCGAACGACCAATGGTAACCCATTTTATGCGGAGCAGATTTTAGATTATTTTATTGAAAATGATTTATTGCAACTTGTTGATAATGAATTAGTTAACTCTAAAATATGGCAAATTAAAGACCCTCATGTCAAAATATCGAACTCTATTTCAGCCGTTTTGACAGCTCGGATAGACCGCTTGTCAACCATTTTAAAAGAGACAGTGAAAGCCGCTGCAGTCATCGGAAGAGAGTTTGAATTGCCCATTTTGACAGAAGTCATGATGGCACACGATGAGTATATTAGGCGAAATGGCAACGGCAAATCAGCATTGCGCGAGCAAGTAAAAAATGCTGAAAATGGGCAAATTTGGTCTGCCATGAATGAGCTACGGTATATTTTTAAACACTCCCTTTTGCGCGAAGCTATTTATGATATGCAACTCAAAACGCGCCTTCGCGAACTACATGAGATGATAGCAAAAGCCATAGAAAAAATATATACCGAGCACCTCGACGATCGCTTTATCGACCTCGCTTTTCATTACGAACAAGCGAACAACTCATCCAAAACCAATGAATATTTGAAAAAAGCAGGTGATTTTGCTCGCCGAAATTTTCAAAATCAACAGGCTTTGGATTTATATGATAGGCTTTTAAAAAATACAAAAAATAAAGATGAGACCCTCAAAGCACTCTTAAAAAAAGGAGAAATATTATTGCTCATCGGTCAATGGGAGGCTTCAGAATATTGTTTTAAAGAAGCCCTCAATTTAGCGATTTCTGAAAATATGGAGTTGTTCAAAGGACGTGTTTACAACGCTTTGGGTTTGCTTTTGATGTTGAAAGGCAACTATTTTGATGCTCAAAATCATCTTGAAAAAGCCGCCGCATTCAGTGAACAAATCATTGATTATCAAGGCATTGCGAAGGCTTATGGCAATTTGGGTAACCTATATTTCAGGCACGGTGAATATGAAAAAGCAAAAGATTATTATACTCAAAGTATCTCCATCAGTCGTGAAAATAATTTACGGAGCAATGCTCAAATTGTCTCTCATTTAGGCTTAACTTATATGAATCAGGGCAATTATACTGAGGGGGTGCATTGTCAAGAAGAAGAATTAAAAATTTGTGAATTACAAAATAATTCAGTCGGCATGTCAAATATTTATGTGAACCTCGGCATCGTATGGTCTGAAAAAGGAGACTATCAAAATGCCTTAGATTGCCTTGAAAAAGGTTTGATTTTATCTCAAAAATTAGGGAACAAACAGTTGACATCCATAGCAATGGGCTGTGTGGGCAACGTGTGGCTACAAAAAGGGGATTTTGAAAAAGCACAAAATTACTTTGAGCAAGATTTTAAAATGGCGGAAGAATTGGGCGATAAACAAGGTGTCGCCATTGCTTGCGAACTATTCGCAAAACTTCATTCAGCGAAAGGAGAATTTGAAAAGGCAATTCATTTTTTTGAAAAAAGCCTTTCTTTAAGTAGCGTTTTACATTATCAAAAAGGCATCGCCAAAGCTTTGCATGGCATGGGCGAAGTCTTTGCTTTCCAATGTGATTATTTGAAAGCATTAGATTGCCTCGAAAAAGCCATTGATGTCTCCAGAAAAATAAATAACAATTTGATTTTGGGCAATTGCTTGACTGATAAGGGCAATGTTTTAATCAGATTGGGTGACATTTCAGGTGCACGGATGCTGCAATACGAGTTGAAATCTGCCATAGATTTTTCGGGAAGTGAGAAACTTTTTTCTTATTCTAAATCATTTTTCAGTAAGATATAAGTCTTTGTTATTCAATTGTTTATGAAGCGATTTTCAATTGTTTTATAATTAATAGTTCAAAAAAAAACAATTATTCCTCGTCACAATACCACTTTTTTGAATTGATTTTTTTTTCCAAAATCGAGCTTTTCGCAGTGTTTTGGTACAGTTTTGTACATCTACAACCGAATCTTATTCTTTAACCTAAAATCTGTTGGTCTAACTATGACATTAAAAAGTGTACTCTTGACAGCTACGCTATTGACATCCACGATGGCAATAGCTTCCATCACCCCTTCCGCATACAACCCTGCACCGCCTATTGGGCAAGACCCGAACCCCGCTATGCCTTACGATTTAAATTATCCTTACGCCTATTTTGATTTGGATGACATTCTCAAAAATGTAGCGGGTTTGAGTCCTTCAAACGACCCGAATACAATTGCGAGTATGCAAAGCGACGAAGGAAAATTGTACATGATTGATAAGAAAAGCGGAAAAATCACCTCTTCAATATTTTTCATGACTGAGGGGGAATTTCAAGCAGTCGAATTTGTCAATGACACGGCTTTTGCCTTAAAAAGCAATGGTCAACTTTACAAAATTTGGAATCTTAGAGGCGCGCAAAGAAGCGTCAAAATGATTAAAACCAATCTACCTCGCACGGCTAATCTTTCAGGATTGGCTTATGATCTCGCCAGCAATCGCCTTTTGATTACAGCAAAAGGACAGAAAGAAGGTGAGTTTTCAAGACAAATTTATGCCTACGATGTCAAAACAGGTCAGACCAATCCCGAGCCTATTTTTGAAATCACATTGGCTTCTTTTAAAGAATTTTTAGGCGATAAAAAAGATAAGCAATATTTGAAACTCCGTGAGGATTTCGTTGACAAACCTTCAACTAAAAGCTTTGAATTTGCTCCATCGAGCCTTGCCGTCCATCCTTTAACAGGCAATATTTATGTCGTATCGTCTATTAGCAATGTTTTATTGGTCATGAATCAGCAGGGTGAAATCATTGAAATGACTAAATTGAAAAGAGAAATGCACGCCCAACCAGAAGGCATTTGTTTCGATCAAGAAGGCACCATGTATATCACCGATCAAGCCAAAGATGCCAAACCTGCTAAAATGTATGAATATAAAATGCAGAAAAACGCTATTACTGCTTCTCGTAAGTAATTGTTGGTTGTTGAGTTATTAAGTTATTGAGTTATTGTAATAATCAACTAATCACTCAATAACTAAATAACTTAATAACGCCATAACTTAATAACTTAAAACATTAAGTGTTGTACTTTCGAGTGCAGCACTTTTTTTTATTTCATTTTTTAATAATTTTTTATTTTTTAAAGTTGAAAAAATATCTCTCATTACTTGTTTTTATAAGCACATATATAGACTTTTGTATGCGTTTTTGAAAAAAATAATCTAACCGATAATAATAAATCATCAACAATATTATGGCTGTTATAGAAATAAAAGTACCCTCCATCGCTGAATCCGTTACCGAAGTCACCCTTTCTCAATGGCTCAAAGCCGATGGCGATATGGTGGCGATAGATGAACCCATTTGCGAATTTGAATCCGATAAAGCTACCCTCGAACTGCCCGCAGAGGTAGCAGGCAAGCTGATTCATGTCGCTACTGAGGGGTCTGATTTGAAAATCGGCGACATCATCGCCAGAATTGATACGTCCGCCGCTGGTGCTGCTCCTGCCAAAACGGACTCAAAACCAGCCGAACCAACCGAACCAGCGAAAGTAGCTGAACCAACACCTGCTACATCAGCTAATTATGCCACTGGGACACCTTCGCCTGCTGCTGCTAAAATTATGGCTGAAAGCGGCGTGCAAAATGTAGAAGGCACTGGTAGAGATGGGCGCATAACGAAAGATGATGCGGTGAAAGCGGCTCAAGTACAAGCCGTTGCTCCCGCTGCACCGCCAGCTCCAGCAGCGAAAACTGAAGCTCCAAAAACGGAGGCTAAACCTACGCCCACCCCCTCAGTACAAATGCCTCTCGAAGCATTTAGCCGCAATATGCGTCGTGAAAAAATGAGTCGGATGCGTCAAACTATTGCGAAACGCTTGGTGTCTGCTAAAAATAATACTGCCATGCTCACTACTTTTAATGAGGTAGATATGACAGCGGTGATGGCTTTGCGTGAAAAATATCAAGATAAATTTGTTAAAAAATATGGTGTGAAGCTCGGCTTTATGTCCATTTTTGGAAAGGCTTGCGCGAAGGTATTGATGGAAATGCCTGATGTGAATGCCATGATTGACGGAATGGATACGGTTTATCACGATTTCGTCGATATTTCAATGGCTATTTCTACGCCGAATGGTTTGGTTGTGCCGCCTATTAAAAATGTAGAAAGCCTCAATTTTGCTCAGTTTGAACTCAATTTGAAAGCCCTTGCTGAGAAAGCCCGCAACGGTAAATTATCGCTTGAAGAAATGCAAGGCGGTACATTTACTATCACCAACGGTGGCGTTTTTGGCTCGCTCATGAGTACGCCAATCATCAACGAACCGCAATCGGCTATCCTCGGTTTGCACGCTATCAAAGACCGCCCTGTGGTGGTGAATGGTGAAATAGTCGTTCGCCCAATGATGTATTTAGCTCTGAGTTATGACCACAGAGTCATTGACGGCTCAACTTCAGTGACGTTTTTAGTGAAAGTAAAAGACTTGATTGAAGACCCAACTTCTTTATTGTTGGATTTGTAAAATGGCAGAAGATTTAAAAATAATTAAAGGAACAAAATCGGAGCAATATGAAATGCTCCTCCCTCAAATCAAGAGTTTGATTGAAGGAGAAACGGATTTAATTGCCAACCTCGGCAATATTGCAGCAGCTTTGAAAGAGCAATTCGGCTGGCTATGGGTCGGATTTTATTGGGTCAAAGATGGGCAGTTGGTTTTAGCACCCTTTCAAGGACCCGTTGCCTGTACGCGCATACACAAAGGCAAGGGCGTTTGTGGGGCGGCATGGGCGAAGGCAGAAACGCTCATCGTACCCGATGTGGAAGCCTTCGCAGGGCATATTGCTTGCAGCAGTTTGTCCAAATCTGAAATCGTTGTACCTATTATTCGACATGGAGAAGTATTGGGTGTTTTGGATGTGGATAGTATAGAATATGGTGAGTTTGATGAGGAGGATAAGTATTTTTTGGAGCAAATAGTATCGCTCATTTGAGTTGTAAATTCTGATTTTGCTAAAGAATTAAAAGCGAAATTTTTATTTCAAAAAAAGACCCCCTCAGTATTTAGCCTTCAAAAAGGCAGAAATACTGAGGGGGTCTTTTTTTTAATGAATGACATTAATTTTCAAAGACTTAAAAAATCAAAATCAACCATATTAAAAGGTATCTTAAACCAATCCGTAGGTAAAGATTGCGTTTGTCTTTATCCTTGAAATTAATAACCAATAGAAGAAGAAGTGTAAAAATCATTGGTGGCAATGAAAGGTTAGCAATAATCTGCATTTCTAAATTATGTTCCCAACTTTGTATTTTAAATAATACACCAATAATAATAACAAACAGAAAGAATCCAGCAACATATACTAAGATATGCCCACCTATTTTTTTACTCCTAAACAATGGAATTGGAAATAAAACATAGAGTGCTGATAAAGATAAAAATGAAAACACAATTATATCACTTGAAATTACAGCAGATTGAAACTTTAATATAATGCCGATAATCCCTAAAAAAACTAAAGCTATTTCACAACCCAAAGCAATCTTTTGAAACCAAGTAAATTTTGTTTTTACGGGTAAATTCAAGTCATCTAAATTATCAAGAATCATAATTAGTTATATGTTTTTTCAATGTTAAAATCTTTGTTTACGTAAATATTTAAAAACAGTTTAAATTTATTTACATTAGAGAGCATTGAACAGACTAATTGTGGCATTTTTACGTAAACATAAAAAACTTCTTTTCATTTTAAAAATAACAATACCATGCTCAAATTGCTTCTTTCACTGAGTCTGTTTATGAGTGCTTCTATGTCCTTGACTGCTCAAACGGCACTGAGTTTTATTCAAAAAGGCATTCAACTACACGATGCAGGAAAATTTGCAGAAGCCATTTCTCAATTTGAAGCGGCTGTAAAAATTGAACCTGACAACAGCACCGCGCATTATGAAATGGCGAATACTTTTATAGCAATGGAAAAATATGATGCCACCATTGAACATGCTGAAAAATCGCTCAAATTGCAAAAAGATAAAAACGCTGAAGCCTACACCCTCATCGGCACGGCTTACGACTTGCTCGGTAAACCTAAAAAAGCCGTCAAAGCCTATGAAGATGGCATCAAAATGAACCCCAACCTATACAATTTGTACTATAATTTAGCGATTACGCAATATAATCAAAAGGAAAATGATAAAGCGGAAACGGCTGTCATGGGTTCAATTAAAAATAATCCGAGACATGCTAACAGCCATTTTTTACTCGCTAATTTGGAATTGAATAAGGATAAAAGAATCAAAGCCATGTTGCCGCTTTACATGTTTTTATGCGTCCAACCCAATGATAAAAGAGCCCCTGCAGTCCGCACCACCTTGGATAAACTGTTTATGAAAGGCGTGAGTGTTGACAAAAAAGATGATAAAAATATCAATATCAGCCTATCTCCAATTGATGATAAAGAAGAATTTAGCATTCAAGAAATGACTTTAAGTTTGATGTCTTCGATAGAGCAAGGTGAATTGAGCAAAGTGATGGATAGCCTTAAAATCGTCACCACGCCCGAAGAGAAGTTTTACAAGACGACAAAAATGTTTTTTGAATTATTGAGTGATAAAGAGGATAAGAAAAAATCGAAAAACTCTGATAGTTTTTGGCAAACTTCTTATGTCAAAGTGTTCAGCGAAATTTTAGAAAGTGGACATTTGGAAGCATTTTGCTACACCATTTTCGGCAATACTGAGGGGGTACAAAAATGGCAAAAAGACAATGCTGAAAAAGTAGCCTCTTATAAAATATGGTTGCAGGGGAAAGGATTAGCTTCGGTGGTGAAGAGGGAATAATAGATTCAATATTTCTAATTATAAAACACCCCCTCAGTAAATGTCGGATTTGGGATGTCGGATTTCGGTACTCTCTCCGAAATCCAATATCCCAAACCCAAAATCCACTGGTGTCCCATTGCATTTCGGATTTGGGATGTCGAATTTCGGTACTCTCTCCGAAATCCGAAATCCGAAATCCACTGGTGTCCCATTGTATTTTAAATCAAAACCGCTTCACCCAAGTAGAAACTGTATAAAGTGCAAACAAACCATAGCCATTTTTAATATTGGAATACAAAATAGTTGGCTCTGCAAACGGATTGTCTTTAGCATTTTCATTCAATTCTTTAGAGCGAATGAATAGAAAGGCTTCTAACGTAGTATTAATAAATTGATATTCAATACGGTCGCCGGGCTGTGTGTAACTAAGCCTACCATGGTTGCGCCAGCTATATGCCTTGCCATTGAATGATTTATCCCCCAAATAACCTGATTGTGCTAATTTATCAAGACTGGTTTGATAAATTGGTTGAGAGTAATTATTATTAGCAGTAAGTTTTGTAAAATACTCAGCTTGAACCGCATAATAATTCCCTATCTCTGCAGGGTCTTTGAAAAAATAGGTGAATTCATCTGATTTATAAGTATCAATACCATCTTGAACAATTGCCCCGTCTTTGACATATCGCACAGAATCCAACGTAGCCACAGCAGGCATTTTTTGAGTCGCCTCCACCACATCGTAGCCACCGACTTCTGCTCGAATCCGATAAGTTGCCCCATCGGCAAGTATCTTTTGGCGTAGGATATATTGACCTAATTTATTGGATTTAAAAGTTCCCCAAAGCACTTCATTTCGGAACAATTCTACCTTTGCATCTTTCAAAGTATCGCCTACATTAATTTGGTAGCTATTTATAAATGTAGAATTTCCATTTTTAAAAGTGTCAGTAACAGTAATGGTTTTTTGAGTGGTATCCAAAGCACTTCGGCTGCGCGTCAGATTCACAACCAATGAATCTGATTCCGCTTGAAAACTGGCAAATACCACCAATTTTGCTTTGTGCGGCGGCAAATTGATGTCAACAAGAGGGGTGAAAAAGTTCTCATTACAAGCCGCAAAGACTGAAAGAGTGAAAATAAAAGCGATATATTTTATAAGTTTCATTTTTAATTTGAGTTTAAAATTTTTAAAAAATTAGCTTAAGAAAACATGAAAAACAACTTGTGTAAATTGATAATTGAGTGCTTCGATTTTTATTTTCCCCCTAACCCCCGAAGGCAGGGTTGATTGGTTCTAAAATAGGTATAAAAGTGCGAGTCCGCTGGACTCGTAAAATATA